>NZ_JBFTLH010000014.1:0-158184 GCF_056396345.1 Cupriavidus sp. 05T42 | reverse complement strand
AGGATGGACTGCGCCAATACATTCACTACTACAATCATGACCGCATCAAGCTCAAACTAAAAGGGCTGAGTCCCGTGCAATACAGGACTCAGCCCTTTCCGGCCTAGCCATCAACCGTCCAACTTCTGGGGGTCAGTTCACACCGGGGCTTTTTCTTTTCCTGCTTTTCTCGATACTGCCTTCGACACTGCTTTCGACACGCCTCTCGCGTTCCCGCGCGATAGGACTAGTACGACTTCGGCAACCCCAGCACCCGCTCGGCGATATGGCACATGATCAGTTGGGCGCTGACCGGCGCGATGCGCGGGATGTACGACTCACGCAGGTAACGCTCCACGTGGTATTCCCGCGCATAGCCCATGCCGCCCAGCGTCAGCACGGCGGTCTGGCACGCCTGGTGCGCGGCCTCGGCGGCCAGGTACTTGGCGGCGTTGGCCTCGGCGCCGCACGGCTTGCCGTTGTCGTAGAGCCAGGCGGCCTTCCACACCATCATGTCGGCGGCTTCCAGCGCCATCCACGCCTGCGCCAGCGGATGCTGGATGCCCTGGTTCTGGCCGATGGGCCGGCCGAATACGATGCGCTCGCGGGCGTAGCGGGTGGCGGCCTCCAGCGCAGCGCGGCCCAGTCCCACGGCTTCGGCGGCAATCAGGATGCGCTCCGGGTTCAGGCCATGGAGGATGTACTCGAAGCCCCTGCCCTCCTCGCCGATGCGGTCCGCCGCCGGCACCATCAGGCCATCGATAAACAGCATGTTCGAGTCCACGGCGCCCCGGCCCATCTTGTCGATCTCGCGCACCTCGATGTGCTCGCGGTCCAGCGCCGTGTAGAACAGGCTCAGGCCCTGCGTGGGCTTGGCGACGGCCTCCAGCGGCGTGGTGCGCGCCAGCAGCAGCATGCGCGTGGCCACCTGCGCCGTGGAGATCCAGATCTTGCGGCCATCCACGCGATAGGCGCTGCCGTCCGCCGTGCGCACCGCCTGCGTCTTCAGGTGGGTGGTATCGAGCCCCGCGTCCGGCTCGGTCACGGCGAAGCAGGCCTTCTCCTGCCCGGCGATCAGCGGCGGCAGCGCGGCCGCCTGCTGGGCCTCGGTGCCGAACACCACCACCGGGTTCAGGCCGAACACGTTCATGTGGATGGCGGACGCGCCCGAGAATCCCGCCCCGGACGCCGACACGGTCTGCATGATCAGCGCCGCCTCGGTAATGCCCAGCCCCGCGCCGCCGTACTGCTCCGGCATGGCAATGCCGAGCCAGCCCGCGCCGGCCATCGCCTTGTGGAACGCCTCGGGAAACGCGTGGCGCTGGTCCAGCCCGGCCCAGTAGTCGGGGCCGAAGTCGCTGCATAGCTGGCTGACGGCCTCGACGATGGCGTTCTGTTCAGGTGTCCTTTCGAAGTTCATCGGCGTCTCGCGTTATTCCGGCTGGATGCCGGCGTCCTTCACCAGCTTGGTCCACTTGACCAGCTCGCCCGCCACGAAGCCGGCGAACTGCTGCGGGGTCTGACCGAAGGCCTCGAAGCCCAGCGCCTCGAAGCGCGGCGCCACCTCCTTGCTCGACGCAATGCGCGACAGCTCGCGATTGACCCGCTCGACGATCGGCTGCGGCGTCTTGGCCGGCGCGAACACGCCGTTCCACGATGTGATGTCGAAGCCCTTCATCTCCGGCGTATCGGCAATCGGCGGCAGGTCCGGCAGCAGGCGGCTGCGCTGCGCGGTGGTCACGGCCAGCGCGCGCATCTTGMCGGCCTTCACGTTGGCGATGCCGGCGGCCACGTCGACGAACATCATCGGCACCTGGCCGGCAATCACGTCGGTCATGGCCGGCGGTGTGCTTTTATAAGGCACGTGCAGCAGGTCCAGCTTGGCCAGACGCGAGAACGTGGCGCCGGAGACGATGCCAGTGCTGTTGCCGCTGGCGTAGGACATGCCCGGATGCGCCTGGGCATAGGCGATCAGCTCGCCCACCGTCTTCACCGGCAGCTTGGGATTGATCACCAGCATGAACGGCAGGTTGCCCATGCGGCCGACCGGCGTGAAGTCCTTGATCGGGTCGTAGGGCAGCTTCTTCATCAGCGACGGATTGGCCGAATGCGTGGTGTTGGTGGTCATGAACAGCGTGTAGCCGTCCGGGGCCGCCTGCGCCACCAGCTCCGCTGCGATGGCGCCATTGGCGCCGGGGCGATTGTCGACCACCACGTTCTGGCCGAGCGCATCGCCCAACTCCTTGGCCGTGATGCGCGCCACGGCATCGGTGCCGCTGCCGGCCGCAAACGGCACGACGAGGCGGATCGGGCGGCTAGGCCAGTTATCGGCAGCCTGGACGGCGGGGGCAAACGACAGCGTTGCCAGCGCGGGCAACGCCACGATGGCGGCGGCAAGCACGCGCCGCGCACGGAAAGTCGGCATGGAGGTCTCCTCGGGTTCTTATATAGGCAGGCGGCGCGGATTCAGGCGGGACGGATGACGCGGTCCGGCGATTCCTCGTAAGGCGGGGCGTAGACCACGAGCAGCTTGACGGGCTCGTCGCTGATCACCGTGAAGACGTGCATCGCTTCGGCGGGAAAGAAGCAGCAGTCCCCGGGGCCCAGTTCCTGGGACTGTCCGTTGACTTCGGCCCGCGCACGGCCTTCCAGCACATAGCAGACCTGTTCGATGCCCGGGTGCGCGTGGGGCAGCGCGCCCTTGCCGCGTTCGATGGTGCCGTGGATGACTTCGAGTTGGGTGGCGCCGACGTTCTCGCGCCCGATGATGCGGCGGTTCAGCGTGCCGACGTGATTGGCGGGGTGGTAGCCGGCAACGTCCTCGGTGCGGACGAAATACACCGGCCCGGATGCGGGTGATGCTTGAGTCATAAAGGGCTTGTCTCCAACAGGGAATGACATCGGTCGCCGCGTGGCATCACGGGCGTCTCTTTTCATGTTTGTGAAACTGATTTTATGCCCATGAAAAACGAAGTCAACTAGGGGATGGCCCTTGGGTGTGGCGCGGGTGCACATCGCATTCATGAAATTGAGGCACGAATGAAGTGCATCGACCGAAATTATGTCGCCGCAGGCAAATGCTAGGATGCCAGCCATAACGACACCTATCCAAAAGGAGACAACCCCATGAAACTCAGCCATCTCGCCTGCACTGCCTTGCTCGCCTGCACCACCATCGTGGGTACGGCCTCGGCCCAGTCCTACCCGCAACGCCCGGTTCGCCTGATCGTGCCCTACGCGCCCGGCGGCAGCGCCGACATCGCCGCGCGCCTGATCTCGGAAGCCTGGTCGAAGAGCCTCGGCGGCACCCTCGTGGTGGAGAACCGCGCCGGTGCGGGCGGCAATATCGGCGTGGATGCCGTCGCCAAGTCGCCGGCGGATGKCTACACCATCGGCCTGCAAACCGTCTCGCTGGCCATCAACCCGGGCCTGTTCCCGCGCATGCCGTATGACACGCTGAAGGATCTGGCCCCGATCGGCATGGTGGCCAGCTCGCAGCACGTGCTGGTGGTCAACAACAAGGTGCCGGCCAAGAATCTGCAGGAACTGATTGCGCTGGCCAAGGCGTCGCCGGGCAAGCTGACCTACGGCTCCGCCGGCAATGGCAGCACCTTCCATATGTCGGCGGAACTGTTCAAGTCCGTCGCCAATGTGTCGATCGTCCACGTGCCCTATCGCGGCGGCGGCCCGGCCCTGGTGGACACCATCGCCGGACAGGTCGACATGAGCTTCCCGGTGATTTCCGCCGCCCAGCAGCACGTGCAGGGCGGCAAGCTGACCGCGCTGGCGGTGACCGGCGCCAAGCGCTCGGCCCTGCTGCCGAATGTGCCGACCGCCGCCGAAGCCGGCCTGCCCGACTACCAGTTCGAGACGTGGTTCATGGTCTTCGCCCCGACCGGCACGCCCAAGCCCATCATCGACAAGCTCAACGCTTCGCTGAACAGCGCGCTGGCCGCGCAGGCCACCAAKGAGCGCATGGTCAAGGAGGGTTTCGAGCCCACCCCGACCACGCCGGAAGCCGCCCGCCAGCGCCTGGAGCGCGAAATGCCGATGTGGGCCAAATTGATCAAGCAGCGCGGCATCACCGCCGAATGACCGAAGCAGAGACCGTAGCGATGACTTCCCGAACCCTATACAACAAGCTGGTGGACTCCCACACCGTCGCCCGGATCGATGAGGACAACGTCCTCCTGTTCTGCGACCTGCATCTGATGAACGAGTACACCAGCCCGCAGGCCTTTGCCGGCCTGCACGAGCAAGGGCGCGGCGTGCTGGTCCCGGGGCAGAATGTMTCGGTCGTCAGTCATATCATCCCGACCCATCCCACGGTGATCCGCGTGATTGCGGATCCGGCGTCGGCGCTACAGGCGACCAACCTGCGCGATAACTGCACCCGCCACGCGATTCCGCTGTTCGACACCAATGACCGCCTGCAGGGCATCGAGCACGTGGTGGCGCCCGAGCACGGCATGATCCGGCCCGGCATGGTGGTGATCTGCGGCGACAGCCACACCACCACCTATGGGGCGCTGGGGGCGCTGGGCTTTGGCATCGGCACGTCCGAGGTCGAGCATGTGCTGGCCACCCAGACGCTGGTCTACCGGATGGCGAAGACCATGCGCATCCGCGTGGATGGCAAGCTGCCGGTGGGCACCACGGCCAAGGACCTGATCCTCAAGATCATCGCCCGCATCGGCGCGCAGGGCGCGCGCGGCTACGTGGTGGAGTACTGCGGCACCGCGATTCGCGACCTGAGCATCGAGGCGCGCTTCACGCTGTGCAATATGACCGTGGAAGCCGCCGCGCGCGGCGCGCTGATCGCCCCGGACGACGCCGCCATCGACTACGTGCTGCGCCGAGCAGCCGATATGGACGAGGCGCAGCGCATCGCCGCCCGCCAGTACTGGGAAACGCTGAAAAGCGACGCCGACGCCACCTTCGACATGGAGTACGTGTTCGATGCCAGCGACATCGAGCCCTACGTCACCTGGGGTACCAGCCCGGACCAGGCGCTGCCGGTATCTGGCCACATTCCCTTCCCCGAAGACCAGATGGACGATGCCGAGCAGCGCTCGGTGGCACGCGCCCTGGCCTACACCCACCTGACGTCTGGCGCGGCGCTGGAAGGCACGCCGATCCAGCACGTGTTCATCGGCTCCTGCACCAATGGCCGCATCGAGGACCTGCGCGCGGTGGCCAGCGTGGTACGCGGCAAGCACGTGGCGCAAGGCGTGCGGGCGATGGTCGTGCCGGGCTCCGGCACGGTGAAGGCGCAGGCCGAACGCGAGGGGCTGGCCGACATCCTGACCGCCGCCGGCTTCGAATGGCGCCAGCCGGGCTGCTCGATGTGCCTGGCGATGAATGACGATGTGCTGGCCGATGGCGTGCGCTGCGCCTCCACGACCAACCGCAACTTCGAAGGCCGCCAGGGGCGCGGCGCCATCACCCACTTGATGAGCCCGGCCATGGCCGCGGCCGCCGCCATCACCGGCACGATTACCGATGTCCGCAAGCTGGAGCTTTCCCATGTCTGATTTCGCACACCTTACCGGCAAGGGCGCAGCCATCCGCTTCGAGAACCTCGACACGGACCAGATCATCCCCAAGCAGTTCCTGCGCGGCATCGACAAGGCCGGCCTGGCCCAGGGCGTGCTCTACGACCACCGCTTCGACGCCGCCGGCCAGCCGCGCCCCGATTTCGTGCTGAACCGGCCCGAATACGCCGGCACCCGCATCCTGGTGGGCGGCGCCAACTTCGGCTGCGGTTCCAGCCGCGAGCACGCGGTGTGGGGGCTCCAGCAGTTCGGCGTGCAGGCGGTGATCGCGCCGAGCTTCGGCGAGATCTTCTACTCGAACGCGATGAACAATCGCCTGCTGCTGGTGATGCTGCCCCGGGACGTGATCGAGCAGTTGATGAACGATGTCGATGCCGACAGCGACAACGTCATCACCATCGACGTCGACGCCATGCGGGTGCGCACCCCGGCTGGCGAATACCCGTTCGAACTGTCCGCGCGGCACCGCCGCATGTTCCTGGAGGGGCTGGACATGATCGGCCTGTCCCTGAAGCAGCGCGGCGAGATCGAGCAATTCGCCGCGCGCTACTGGTCGGCATTCCCCTGGACCAAGGACGTCGCCCGGCGCACCCGGGATCGCCTCTCCGAGGTCTGAAATAAAAATCTTTCGGATGAGTGCCACCCAAACGGGTGGAACCTGTCTGCATACGGCCCGTGATGAACGGGCCGTTTTGCATTTCGGAATCGATATGGGGACCAGGCAGGCGGCACTATAAGCGCCGCTTTCACCATTTTCCACGCCGACAATGTATTAAAACGGAGACAATCTCGATACGCTCACCGTGTCTGTGTCGGGCCAGCAACGCAAATTGCAATGGGAATTGTTCGCATTTATATTCCGCCAGCCCGCCAGATAGATGCCCCTCCCGCAGCCGAACCCCGCGCAATCGCGCCCGGCGGCTGAGGACGGATCGGGCCCGACCGCGGAGGAGCGAATGGACCTGACAATGATTCGCCGTACCCCCGTGGCCACCGCACTTGTGGCCCTGTTCGCCGCCCCCGCCGCCCCCGCTGCGTTCGCGCAGCAGGCCCCCACGCCTCCGGCCGCCACGGCCGCCCCAGCCGCCCCTGCTGCCACCGAAAGCGCGCCGACCACGCTGCGCGAAGTCACGGTCCAGGGCTCGGCGGCGCGCGACGACTTCAATGCGTCCGGCAGCCAGCTGTCCAAGCTGCCCGCCGACCTGCGCGACGTGCCCCAGTCCGTCACCATCGTGAACCAGGCGCTGATGCAATCGCAGGGCGTCAGCTCCCTGACCGACGCGCTGCGCAACGTCCCCGGCATCACCATCGGCGGCGCGGAAGGCGGCCAGATCGGCAACAACATCAACCTGAACGGCTTTTCGGCGCGCACCGACATCTACCTCGATGGCTTCCGCGACCGTGGCCAGTACTACCGCGACACCTTCGCGCTGGATCAGGTGGAAGTGCTGATGGGCCCCTCTTCGATGCTGTTCGGGCGCGGCTCCACCGGCGGCGTGATCAACCAGGTCACCAAGAAGCCGTCCCTGAAGGCCGCCACCGAGGTCAGCGCCTCGGTCACCACCAACGGCCTGGTGCGTGCCACCGCCGACGTGAACACCCCTACCGGCGACACCTCGGCCTTCCGCATTTCGGCGATGGCGCAGGACGGCAAGCCGAGCACGCGCGACGAGATGACCGTGCAGGACTTCGGCATCGCGCCGTCGTGGCGCTATGGCATCGGCACGTCCACCCAGATCACGCTGTCCGTGCTGCTCCAGCACAACGAGGACATGCCCGATTACGGCCTGCCGGCCATCAACGGCCATCCGGTGAAGGTGGACCGGGACACGTTCTACGGCTTCAACAACGACCACACGCGGCAGAACATCGCCTCGCTGTCGGCGGGCATCGACCACAAGTTCTCGCCCAACCTGCGCCTGCGCAACCAGACCGCGTTCAACTACGTGGAGACGGACGCCCGCGAGACCGCGCCGAACGCCGTCGGCTCCATCAACGCGGCGGGCGCCTTCACCGCGCTGACCACCACCAACCTGCCGCTGTCGCAGCTCTACGTGCGCCAGCAGAGCCACGACCGCAACATCCGCGACTACTCGATCTTCAACCAGACCGAGCTGACCGCCACCTTCGAAACTGGGTCGATCAAGCACACGCTGCTCACGGGCGTGGAACTGGGCCACGACGGCTACAACAACCAGAACTACTACCGGAACGGCAGCTGCGGCAGCACGCCGCTGAACCCGCCGGCCACCGCTACGGCTGCCGCCGGCACCTCGGGCTTCGTGGCCTGCACGCCGGTGGTCGATCCGGTGTACCGGGACTCCCCGGGCAACGTGCCGACCGCCACCGGCAACCTGCAGGGCGGCTCGGCCAACACGGTCGCCGTGTACGCCAACGACGCCATCGAATTCACAAAACAGTGGAAGGCGGTGGCGGRCCTGCGCTATGACCGCTACATCGCCAGCATCAGCAACTCGGTGAACGCCACCAACACACGGGGCAACACGGCGCTGGCCAACGCCGACCAGACCGTCAACTTCACCAGCGTGCGGCTGGGCGGCATCTGGCAGCCTACGGAGCAGCAGTCGTACTACCTCTCGTATGGCACGTCGTTCAACCCGTCGCTGGAGCAGCTGGTGGGCACGGTGGGCCAGCAGTCGCTGGACCCCGAGAAGAACAAGTCCTACGAGGCCGGCGGCAAGTGGGACCTGCTGAACGGCAACCTCTCGGTCACCTCGGCCCTCTTCCGCATCACCAAGGACAACGCGCGCAGCCAGATCGACGCCACCACCTACGCGCTGGCCGGCAAGATCCAGGTGGACGGCTTCCGCGCCGGCGTCACCGGCCGCATCACGCCGAAGTGGCAGGTCTTTGCCGGCTACACCTACCTCGACGCCGAGATCAAGAACGGCATCGCGGCGGGCACGCAGGGCAAGGTGCCGACCAACACGCCCAAGCACACCGCCACGGCATGGACCAGCTACGCCGTGCTGCCAAGCTGGGAAGTGGGCGGCGGCGCGTTCTATATGTCCGAGCGCTACGCCAACAACACCAACACCGTGCAGGTGGGCGGCTTCGTGCGCTGGGACGGCATGATCGCCTTCCACCAACCGAAGTACGATGTCCGCCTGAATCTCTTCAACATCTTCGACAAGAAGTATTACGATGCGCTGATTCAGTCGGATGGCGGCCGGTCGGTGCCGGGCACGGGCCGTACCGCCATGCTGTCGCTCACCTATCGCATGTAAACGCCGGCGGGGCCGCCCTGCCGGCGGCCTTCGCCAGGATTCCAGCCATGCTCGTCTGCATTCCCCGGGTACTCGACGCCGAACAGCTCGCGGTACTGGTCGCCCAACTCGAACACGCCGGCGATGCCTGGGTGGATGGCCGCGTCACGGCCGGCTACTCCGGCGCCCCGGTCAAGTTCAACCAGCAGATCGACGAACGCGCCGAGGTGGCGGCCCAGTGCCAGCACCTGATCCTGAGCGCGCTGGAGCGCAACCCGCTGTTCATCAGCGCGGCGCTGCCCAACCTCGTCTATCCGCCGATGTTCAACCGCTACAGCGAGGGCATGACCTTCGGCGCCCATGTGGATGGCAGCGTGCGCATCGACCCGCACAGCGGGCGCAAGCTGCGCACGGACATCTCGGCCACGCTGTTCCTCTCGGACCCGGCCAGCTATGACGGCGGCGAACTCCAGGTGGAAGACACCTACGGCCTGCACAAGGTCAAGCTGGCCGCCGGCGACATGGTGATCTACCCGGCCACCAGCCTGCATCAGGTCACGCCCATCACGCGCGGCACCCGGCTGGCCAGCTTTTTCTGGATCCAGAGCCTGGTGCGCGACGATGGCCAGCGCGCGCTGCTGTTCGACATGGACAACGCCATCCAGACCCTGAACCAGACCAACGCCGACGAACGCGCCCGGCGCAGCCTGGTGGGCTGCTATCACAACCTGCTGCGGCAGTGGAGCGAGACCTGAGCTAGCGCGGATCGGCGGCGAGCCACGGGCTGCCCCGCTCCAGTCCGGCCCGGACTTCGTCGGCATGCTCGCCAATGGCAGGAATACGCCCGACCTGCCGCACCGCGCCGTCGAAGCGCGGCGCCGGGGCAGTCTGCAGGAAACCATCCGCCTCCACATAGACCCCGCGCGCCACGTTATGGGGATGGGCGGCGGCCTCCGCCGGGCTCAGTACCGGCGCAAAGCACACGTCGGTGCCCTCCAGCCGGCGGCACCAGCCTTCCCGGGTATCCGTGGCGAACACCTCGGCCAGATGCCGGTGGAGTTCCGGCCAGGCCTCGCGCTGCCACTGCCGGGCGAAGCGCGGGTCATCGGCCAGCCCCAGCGCCTGCACCAGCAAGCCGTAGAACTGCGGCTCGATGGCGCCMACGGTGATGAACTGGCCATCCGCGCAGCGATAAGTGGCGTAGAAGTGCGAACTGTCGTGGAGATTGCGCCCGCGCTCGCCGTGGATATAGCCCTTGGCCGTGGCCCCCAGCAGCAGTTGCAGCATGTGCGCCGAACCATCGACGATGGCGGCATCGACCACCGTGCCGACGCCCGTGCCCCGCGCGCGCAGGATGCCGGACAGCAGGCCCACGGCGAGGTACAGGGCCCCACCACCCACGTCCCCGGTCACGGCGAAAGCGGTCGAGGGCGGCGCGTCGGGCGCCCCGTTGTAGTAGAGCGCGCCGGACAGCGCGGTGTAGTTGTTGTCGTGGCCGGCGACCTGCGCCATCGGGCCGGTCTGGCCCCAGCCGGTCATCCGGCCATAGACCAGCCGGGGGTTACGCGCCATGCACACCTCTGGCCCGAGCCCCAGCCGCTCCATCACGCCGGGACGCATGCCTTCGATCAGCGCGTCCGCGTCCGCGATCAGGTCCAGCACCAGCGTGCGGCCTTCCGGCGTCTTCAGGTCGGCCATCACCGAGCGCTTGCCCCGGTTGACCAGCTTGCGCGGCTGCCCCGACGCGCCATCGTCAGGCCGTTCCACGGCTATCACATCGGCGCCGAGGTCGGCCAGATGCATCGCACAGAACGGCCCCGGGCCGAGCCCGCTGATTTCCACGATCCGCACGCCTTCCAGCATGGCTGCTCCTGACATCGCTCAAACGACTCCGGCCGACTTCAGCGCCGCAAGATCCGCAGCGGTGACCCCGATCGCGCCATAGACCGCCGCGTTGTGCTCGCCCGTGGCCGGACCACTGCGCGGCGGCGACGGCTGGTAGCCGGAGAAGCGCGGCACCACGCACGGCGCCGGAATCGTGCCGAGGTCGGCGTCTTCGAGCCGGACGATGGCCTCGCGCGCCTGCAGGTGGGGATCGTCGATCACATCGACGATGGTGAAGACCTTGCTGAACGGCACCTCGTGCGCCTTCAGCGCGGTGGCGATGGCGTCATAGGACTGCGCGGCGAACCAGGCCACGATCAGGTCGTCCAGCGGGCCGATATTGCGGATGCGGTCCGGGTTGCGGCGATAGTCGACGGACTCCGCCAGATCGGGCCGTTCCATGGCCTTGGCCAGCCGCCGGAACGTGACGTCCGACGAGGCCACCAGCGAGACCCACTGGTTGTCCGCCGTGCGATACATATTCGACGGCGCGGTGTAGGTCGCCCGGTTGCCGGAGCGCCCGCGCACCTGCCCAAGTTGCTCGTACTCCACCGCCAGCGGCTCCAGCAGGCGCAGCAGCGCCTCCGTGGCCGACAGGTCGATCTCCCGCCCCGGGCCCTCCGGCGCGCCGCGCGCCTCGGCAATCGCCGTGGCAATCGAGAACGCGCCGAACAGCCCCGCCACCATGTCCCCGATCGGATAGTTCATATGCATCGGCCCGCCGGCGGCCTCGCCGCACAGGTTGGTGAAGCCGCTCATCGCCTCGAAGATCCGCGCGAAGCCGGGGTTGGCGGCATACGGGCCGGTCTGGCCGAAGCCGGTCAGGCGCAGCACGGTCAGGCGCGGATTGGCGCGATGCAGGGTGGCGATATCCAGACCCCATCGATCCAGCGTGCCGGTGCGGAAATTCTCCACCAGCACATCGAACTCCGGCAGCAGGCGCAGGAACAGCGCCCGGCCTTCGGGCGTCCGCACATCGAGCGAAATACCCTGCTTGCCGCGATTGGTGACCTTCCAGTACAGCGACAGGTCGTCCTTTACCGGCGCCAGGCCGCGCAGCGGGTCGCTGCCGTCCGGCAGTTCCAGCTTGACCACCTCCGCGCCCATGTCGCCGCACAGCGTGGCGGAGAACGGCGCGGCCACCACGGTGGCCATGTCCAGGATGCGCACGCCGCGCAGCGGGCCGCCTTGGGGCGAGTCGGAGGGGGTCCGCTGTGCGGAATTGCATTCGGAGGGGTGCATGTCGTCGCCAGGTAGAAAGGGAAAAAGCACGGTGAGACGAGGGTGGTCCCGCCAGACCCGCCTTGCAAGCAGGGTTTCGCACAGCGAAACCGTTCCGGTTCATCATTGACTCCCCGACCTGCGGAAACCAACATGAATCCACCCCAGCGCCCCCCCGCCATGGACCCAAACACGATTTCCGGCCTGGCCAGCGCCGACGAGCTGGCCCACGACAGACAGTTCGCCACCAACCTGGCGCGCGGCGTGGAAGTGCTGCGTGCCTTCACCCCGGCCCGGCCGATCCTGGGCAACCAGGATCTCGTGGTCAGTACCGGGCTGCCGAAGGCCACGGTGTCGCGACTGACCTACACCTTGTGCCTGCTGGGCTTCCTGAGCCGGGTGCCCGGCACGCAGAAATACCGGCTCGGTTCGGGCGTGCTGGCGCTGGCGTACCCGATGCTCGCCGCGCTGCCGATCCGCCAGGTGGCCCGCCCCTACATGGAGGCCATCGCGCGGGAAACCGGCTGCACGGTGAACCTCGGCATGCGGGACCGGCTGACCGTGGTGTACGTGGATAGCTGCCGGCTGGACCCGACCAACGTGTACCAGCCGGACATCGGCAGCACCCGGCCGGTGCTGTCCACGTCGATTGGCCGCGCGCTGCTGCTCGGGTGCAGCGCGGAGGAGCGCACGGCGGTGCTGAACCGGCTGCGCGTGGAAGACCCGGAGCGGTTCCGCGTGGAGAAGCCAATGTGGACGGCCGAGCAGCAGCACTTTCCCGCGCGCGGCTTCTGCCTGAGCCCGGGCGAGTGGCGGGCGGAGATCCACGCGATTGCCGCGCCGATCCGCATGCCGAAGCAGGAGCCGTTTGCCTTGAACTGTTCGATCTCGGCCTTGCGCGACAAGGACGGGTATCTGGAGCGGGAAGTCGCCCCGAAGCTGCTGGAAGCCGTGCGGCAAATMGAATTCGGCCTGATGCGATAGCGAACCCGCCATCGCGCACCGGCCACCCGGACGGCCCGCAGAGGCCGCCGGACCCATCGTGGACCATCGTCAAATACGGAGACAACCATGTCTGGCATGAAGAATCTGGCCCGCTCGCGTCGCGGGTGGCTCACTGGCGCGCTGCTGATGGCAGCCTCACCGGCCCTCTGGTCAGCGGCCGCTCAGGCAGCGGACAAGGCAGCGGATAAGGCAGCGGATAAGGCCAACGAGAGCGCGGCGCGCTTCCCGGACCATCCGATCCGGATCATCGTGCCCTTCTCCGCCGGCGGCGTGGTGGATTCCGTGACGCGCGTGGTGGCGGAGCGGATGTCGAAGTCGCTGGGCCAGCCGGTCATCGTCGAGAACAAGTCCGGCGCCGGCGGCGCCATCGGCACGGACGGCGTGGCCCGCTCCACGCCGGACGGCTACACGCTGCTCGCGGTCAGCCCCAGCCACGCGGTGGCCCCGCTGCTCAACGCCAGCATCACCTGGAACGCCGAGCGCGATTTCCGCGCCATCGGCGGCTTCGGCATGATTCCCAACGTGATCGCCGTGCCGGCCAACTCCAGCGCGCAGACGCTCAAGGCGCTGCTCGACGATGCCCGCGCCCACCCGGACAAGCTGACCTATGCCAGCGCCGGCGTCGGCACCTCCAACCACCTGGCGGGCGCGCTGCTGGCGCAGAGCGCCGGGGTGCAGATCACCCACGTGCCCTACAAGGGCCAGCCGGAGGCGCTGACGGACCTGCTCGGCGGCCGGGTGTCGATGATGCCGCTGACGGTGGCCATCGCCCAGTCGCACGTCAAGAGCGGCAAGCTGCGCGCGCTGGCCGTAACGTCCACCAAGCGCTACCCCGGCATGCCGGACGTGCCCACGGTGGCCGAGGCAGCCAACCTGCCCGGCTACGAGGCCGGCGGCTGGTTCGGGCTGGTGGCGCCGCGCAAGACGCCGGACGCCGTGGTGCGCAAGCTGGCCGATGCCGTGGCCCAGGCCGTGGCCGCGCCGGATGTGGCCAGCCGGCTCCAGGACCTCGGCATGGACGTGACCCCGCAGACCGCCCCCGCCTTCGACAAATACGTCGATGCCGAATCGCGCAAGTGGGCCCGTGTGCTCAAGGCGTCCGGCATCACCGCCCAATAATCCTTTCCCGAGAGGCGACCTCCCATGATTACCAACCCTTCCGCCATGAACACGCTGCTGGCCGACATCCGCCGCTTCGTGCTGGAAACCTGCATCCCGCTGGAAGCCGAGATCGATCGCACCGATGTCATTCCCGAGCCCGTGGTGGAACAGATGCGCGCGCTGGGCCTGTTCGGCCACAGCATTCCGCGCGAGTACGGCGGCGCCGGCCTGACGGCCGAGGAGCTGACGCTGGTCAATATCGAGGTGTCGCAGGCGGCCACGGTGTTCCGCGCCCGCTTTGGCGGCAATACCGGCATCGCCTCCGAATCGCTGGTGGCAGACGGCACCGAGGCCCAGCGCACGCGTTACCTGCCCCGGCTGGCCTCCGGCGAGATCACCGGCTGCTTCGCGCTGACCGAGCCCGAGGCCGGCTCGGACGCCACCTCGCTGCGCACCGTGGCCGTGCGCGATGGCGACCACTACGTGCTCAACGGCAGCAAGTGCTTTATCACCAACGCGCCGCTGGCGGACCTGTTCACGGTCTTCGCCCGCACGGACCCCAACACGCCGGGCGCGCACGGCATCAGCGCTTTCCTGATCGAGCGCGGCACGCCGGGCCTGAGCACCGGGCCGGCGGAGCGCAAGATGGGCCAGCACGGCTCCCCGGTGGGCGATGTGTACCTGAAGAACTGCCGCGTGCCGGCTTCGGCCATCGTCGGCGAGGTGCCGGGCCGTGGCTTCAAGACCGCGATGAAGGCGCTCAACAAGCAGCGCATCAACCTGGCCGGGCTGTGCATCGGCCCGGCCATCCGGCTGGTGGACGAAATGGTGCGCTACGCCGCCACGCGCGAGCAGTTCGGCCGCCCCATCGCCGATTACCAGCTGGTGCAGCAGATGATTGCCGACAGCAACACCGAGGTGCACGCAGCGCGGGCGCTGGTGCTGGAGACGGCGCGCAAGCGCGACAACGGCGGCGACGTGACCATGGAGGCGTCCATGTGCAAGCTGTTMGCCTCGGAGATGTGCGGGCGCGTGGCGGACCGCGCGGTGCAGGTCTTCGGCGGCAGCGGCTATGTGGCGCGCACCGTGGCGGAACGCTTCTACCGCGATGTGCGCGTATTCCGCCTCTACGAAGGCACCACGCAGATCCACCAGCTCAATATCGCCCGGCGCACGATGGACGCGCGCGGCCGGGCGCTGGAGCTGGGCTGAGCCCGGACCTTACTGCAGGGTCACGCCGGCCTGCTTCACCAGTTTCTCGGTGCGCGGGATCTCCGCATCGACCATCGCCGTAAAGTCGCCCACGCTGCCGCCGCGCGGCTCGGCGCCGGTGACGGCCAGTTTCTCGCGGAAGTCTGGCGAGTTCAGCAGCTTGTTGATCGACACGTTGAGGCGGGTCACCACGTCTGCCGGCGTGCCCTTGGGCGCGACGATGCCGTACCACGGCGCGATGTCGAAGCCCGCATAACCCTGCTCGGCGATGGTCGGGATCTCGGGCGCCTGCGGCGAACGCTTGGCGGTGGACATGCCCAGCGCGCGCAGCTTGCCGGACTTCACGAACGGCAGGCCGGTCATGATGGTGTCGAAGTACATCGACACCTGGCCCGAGAGCAGCGCGGGAATCGCCTCGCCGGCGCCCTTGTAGGGCACGTGAACGATGTCGATGCCGGCCACGGCCTTGAGCATTTCCCCGGCGATATGCGAGGTGGTGCCCKAGCCGAACGAGGCATAGGTCAGCTTGCCGGGGTTCGCCTTGGCGTAGGCGACCATCTCCGGCAGCGTCTTGAACGGCAGCGACGGGTTGGACAGCAGGATGTTCGGCGTGATCGCCACCACGGCCACCTTCTCGAAGGCATCCGGGTCATAGCTGAGCTTCTTATATAGGAAGCGGTTGGTCACCATCGACGCCGGCCCGGACATCAACAGCGTGTAGCCGTCGCCGGGCGCGCGCGCCGCGGCCTCGCTGCCGATCATCGCGGCAGCGCCGGGCCGGTTCTCCACCACGAAGCTCTGCCCGTACTCCTTACCCAGCCCCACGCCAAGCTGGCGCGTGATGAGGTCCGTGGCAGAACCCGCCTGGAACGGCACGACGATGCGCACCGGCTGGGTCGGCCAGTCGCGCGCGGTCTGCGCCATGGCCGTGGAGGACATGGCGAGCACCGCCAGCACGGAAGCCGTCATGAGTGCCCGGAAACTCGTCGATCTACTAAAACGCATGGTTGGTCCCTCGTGGATTTTGCGCAGGTTCGCGCTGGGTGTTATCCGCAACATGCGTGCCACGCTGAATCGGCACGCTTCAGGCTAGCGTTGAAATGCGTGTTTCCCGCCCCCTTCCGCGTGGGGAAGTTGGCCGGGGCGATGCACCGGGTTGGCGCGGGGCACGCTTGGCGTGCCCCGCCATGGCGTCTGACTTACTCGACCATGGCTTGCGCCAGCACGCCCAGCGCGGCGTCGAACTGCGCCTGCGGAATCGTCAGTGGGTAGAGGAAGCGGATCACATTGCCGTAGGTGCCGCACGTCAGCAGCAGCAGGCCGGCGTCCAGCGCGCGGCGCTGCACGCGCAGCGCGTGCTCGGCGCTCGGCGCGCCCGTGGCGGGGTCGCGGAACTCGGCGGCGATCATCGAGCCCAGCCCGCGCACCTCGGCCAGCGCCGGGCAGGTGGCGCGCAGCGCGGTCAGGTGCTCGCTAAGCTGCCGGCCCAGTGCGTTGGCACGCTCGCACAGCTGTTCCTCGGCAATGGTGTCGATCACCGCGTGCGCAGCGGCCACGGCCAGCGGGTTGCCCGCGTAGGTGCCGCCGAGCCCGCYCGGCAGCGGGGCATCCATGATGGCCGCGCGGCCACACACCGCCGACAGCGGCATGCCGCCGGCGAGGCTCTTGGCCATCGTCACGAGATCGGGCCGCACGTCGTAGTGCTCCATCGCGAACAGCTTGCCGGTGCGGCCGAAGCCGGTCTGCACCTCGTCGGCAATCATCACGATGCCGTGGCGGTCGCACACGGCGCGCAGGCCGCGCATGAAGTCGGCCGGGGCCGGCTGGAAGCCGCCCTCGCCCTGCACCGGTTCCACGATGATGGCCGCCACGCGGTTGGGATCGATATCGGTCTTGAACAGCCCTTCCAGCGCCTGCAGCGCCTGCGCCGTGCTGACGCCGTGCAGCGCGTTGGGGAACGGCGCGTGGAAGATGTCCGACGGGAACGGGCCGAAGCCGACCTTGTACGGCGCCACCTTGCCGGTCAGCGCCATGCCCAGCAGCGTGCGGCCGTGGAAGGCGCCCGAGAACGCGATCACGCCCGGGCGGCCGGTGTGGGCGCGCGCGATCTTGACTGCGTTCTCCACGGCTTCCGCGCCCGTGGTGAACAGCGCGGTCTTGTTCGGCCCGGGCACCGGCGCCAGCTCGTTGATGCGCTGGGCCAGCGTGACGTAGCTCTGGTACGGCACCACCTGGTAGGCGGTGTGGGTGAAGCGGTCCAACTGGGCGACGATGGCCTGCATCACACGCGGATGCCGATGCCCGGTGTTCAGGACGGCGATGCCGGCGGCGAAGTCGGTGTACTGGCGGCCCTCCACGTCCCACAGGGTGGCGTTCTCGGCCCGGTCTGCATAGAAATCGCACATCACGCCAACGCCTCGCGGCGTGGCCTGGGCACGGGATTGGTTCAGTTCGCTGTTTTTCATGGGTCCGAGGTCTTGGAGCAGGGAGTGACAGGTGTGACGTGCATTCCAATCCCCTTTGGCTCTACAATCCAGCGCCACTTCGACAAATCAGATGGTGCCAATGTGAAATCGATCTGCGGCGACCTGCTGCTCCAGCGGCTCGGCCAGCCGACCGACCAACCGCTCAATCGGGCGCTGTACGCCTGCATCCGGGGGGCGATCCTGGACGGCAGCCTGGCGCCCGCCACGCGCCTGCCGCCCCAGCGCGACCTGGCGGCGGAGCTGGGCCTGTCCCGCAACACGGTGATGTTTGCCTACGAGCAGTTGCTGGCCGAGGGCTACCTGCGCGCCCGCACGGGCAGCGGCACCTTCGTGGCCGACACGGCGCCCGAGCGCTACCTGAACGCCACCGCCGCCGACAGCGCGCCGGCCACGGCAGACGCCATGCCGGGCCTCTCGCCGCGCGGGCAGCGGCTGGTCTCGAGTGCCTCCGCATCGCCCATCCAATGGGGCGCCTTCATGCCCGGCGTGCCGGACCTGACGCGCTTCCCGCATCGGCGCTATGCCCAGATCGCCGCGCGGCTGTGGCGCCGGCCGCAGCCCGAATGGCTCAGCTACAGCCACGGCGGCGGCCTGCCGGCCCTGCGCGAGGCGGTGGCGGCCCACCTGCGCGTGGCGCGCTCCGTGCGCTGCGATGCCGATCAGGTGCTGATTACCGAAGGCATCCATCAGGCGATCGACCTCGTGGCGCGCATGCTGGGCTCGCCGGGCGATCAGGCGTGGGTGGAGGAGCCGGGCTACTGGGGCATCCGCGGCGTGCTGCAGGTCAGCGACATCGGCATGGTGCCGCTGCCCGTGGACGCCGAAGGGCTGTGCCTGCCCGATGCGGACGCCAGCGCCCCCGCGCCGCGCTTTATCTTCGTCACGCCCTCGCACCAGTATCCGCTGGGCGCCGTGATGAGCCTCCGGCGGCGGCGCGCGCTGCTGGAGTTCGCGCGGCGGCACGGGAGCTGGATCGTGGAGGATGACTACGACAGCGAATTCCGCTTCTCCGGCCAGCCGATTCCGTCGCTGCAGGGTATGGAGCCGGACGCGCCGGTGCTCTACATCGGCACCTTCAGCAAGACGCTCTACCCCGGCCTGCGCATGGGCTATCTGGTGCTGCCGAAGGGGCTGACGGAGGCCTTCCAGACCGCCCATTCCGACCTGTACCGCGCCGGCCACCTGATGACGCAGGCCACCGTGGCCGAGTTCATGCAGGCCGGCGACTATGCCGCGCACATCCGCCGCATGCGCCCGCTCTATGCCCGGCGGCGCGCGGTGCTGGCCGGGCTGATCGAACGCTACCTCGGGACGGAGGCGCTGCACGAACACGCGAGCAACGCCGGGCTGCACCTCGTGCTGCGCCTGCCCGACCACGTGGACGATGTGGCCCTGACGGCGGACATCCGCGCGCGCGGCATCCTGGTACGGCCGCTATCGCGCTATTTCATGGGGCCGACGGTTCGGCGCGGGCTGCTGCTGGGCTATGCCTGCGTGCCCGAGGAAGACATCGGCCCCGCCTTCGACGTGCTGCTCGATTGCCTGCTGCCCCGGCTCAGACCGACCTAGGATACAAAGGCTTCGGTAACGTGGTGAGCAGGAGGACGTGATGATTCATGCACATCGATCGATGCTATGCCGGCTGCTCGCCATCACCACGCTGTGGCTGGCCGGCTGTGGCGGTGGCGGCGGCGACGTCCAGATCACCAGCGGCAGCACGCCCGCCACCCTCGCGATCGTCGTGTCCGGCCTGCCCGCCGGCACGCCGGCCAACATCACGGTGACCGGGCCGGGCGGCTATCGGCAGACCGTCGGCCAGACCGTCACGCTTGGCAACCTCGCGGCCGGCACCTACACCGTGACGGCGGCCCCGGTACTGACCGGATCGACGTCCTACCAGCCCTCGCAGGCCGCGCAGACCGCGATGGTGGCCGCCAACACGGCGCCCACTATCGGCGTGAGCTACGGCGCGCCCTCGGACATGCGGCTGTCGCTGACCCAGGTGGCGGAAGGCTTCGCGGCGCCGATCTTCCTCACCGCACCCGCCAACGACCCCCGGCTGTTCGTGGTGGAGCGCGCCGGCCGGGTCCGCATCGTGCGGGACGGCAGCGTGCTCGCCGCGTCCTTCCTCGACCTCTCCATCCTCACCACCACCGACGGCGAGCGCGGCCTGTTCTCGATGGCGTTCGACCCCGCCTACGCCACCAACGGGCGCTTCTACGTCTACTACACCGACCAGAACGGCGCGATCACCGTGGCGCGCTACACGGTCTCGGCCAGCAACCCGGACGCAGCGAACCCCACCGGCACGTTGCTGCTGTCGATTCCGCACCCGGGGGCCAGCAACCACAACGGCGGCCAGCTCGCGTTCGGCACGGACGGCATGCTCTACATCGGCACCGGCGACGGCGGCGGTAGCAACGACCCCGCCAACAACGCCCAGAACAGCGGCACGCTGCTGGGCAAGATCCTGCGCATCGACGTGAGCGGCGCCAGCTATACCGTGCCGGCCGGCAATCCGTTCGCCGGCGGTGGGGGCGGACGCCCCGAGATCTGGGCCACCGGGCTGCGCAACCCGTGGCGGTTCTCGTTCGATGCGAACGGCCTGCTCTATATCGCGGATGTCGGCCAAGGCCAGCGCGAGGAAGTCAACGCCATGCCAACCGCCAGCGGCGGCCTCAACTACGGATGGGATCGTCTGGAAGGCACCGCCTGCGTCGGCGCCACCGCGTGCGACCCCGCCGGCCTGACCGCGCCCGTGTTCGAGTACAGCCACGACGCCGGCGGCTGCGCCATCGTCGGCGGCTACGTCTATCGCGGCGCGGCCCTGCCCGAACTCCAGGGCCGCTATTTCTACACCGACCTGTGCACCGGCAAGCTGGCGAGCTTCCTGTACCGCGACGGCGCCGTTTCCGAGCGGGTGGACTGGCCGGTCACCGCCAGCGGCAGCGTCTACTCCTTCGGCATCGATGCCGCGCAGGAACTCTACGTACTGGCCGACGCCGGCACGTCTTCGACGAGCGGCAAGGTGTATCGGGTACAGCGGGCGCCTTAGGGGCGCCTTAGGGGCGCCTTGCGGGGGGGCGCCAGCGCCACACGCCGTGATGGCGGATAATCCCGCATCCTCACGACGCCCTCCCCACCCCCATGCATGCCAGCGCCACCCGCCGCCTCGACGGGACCACCCTGTTCCTGCTCACCTTCCCGCCACTGGCCTGGGCGGGCAACGCCATTGTCGGGCGGCTGGCCGCCGGTACGTTTCCGCCCCTCACGCTGAATTTCGTGCGCTGGGTACTGGCCGGGACCTTGTTGGGGCTCTACGCCTGGCGCGGGGTGGTGGAACATCGGGCCACGCTGCGCCGGCATGCGGGGCTGCTGACGGCGATGGGCGTGCTGTCGATTGCCAGCTACAACGCGTTCCAGTACCTCGCGCTGACCACCTCGACGCCGATCAACGTCACCTTGATTGGCGCCTCCACGCCGCTGTTCCTGCTGATCATCGGCGCGCTGTTCTTCGGGGAGCGCATGCGGCCGTGGGCTGTGGCGGGGGCGCTGCTGTGTCTGGTGGGGGTGTCTTTCGTGCTGGTGCGCGGGGAGTTGGGGCGGCTGGCGCAGCTCGACTTCGTGCCCGGCGACCTATACATGCTTGCGGCGACCATCGCCTGGAGCGCCTATACCTGGCTGCTGCGCAAGCATCGCCCGGACCTGCCGCTGCCGGTGCTGCTGTTCGCGCAGATCGTCACCGGCGTGGTGGCCAGCGTGCCCGTCACGGCGTGGGAATTGATGACGCTGTCGACGCCCATCCCCTGGAACGGCAAGGTGATGGGCATCCTGCTTTATGTGTCGACGATTCCCTCGCTGCTGGCCTACTTCGCCTGGGACCGCGCCATCGCACGGGCCGGCGCGCAGTTGCCGGTGTTCTTCATCACGCTGACGCCGGTGTTCGCCGCCCTGCTCTCCACGCTGCTGCTCGGCGAGTCGCCCCACTGGTATCACGGCGTGGGGCTGCTMACCATCGCCGCAGGCATCGGGCTGGCGCAGCGGCGCTGAATGACGCTGAAGGGTGCTGGCTAGCGCCCCAGCCGTTGATGGAAGGCCATCAGCGGCGTGGCCGTCAGGCCGTGCAGGACGATGGAGAACACCACGGTGCACAGCGTGGCGTGGATCAGGAAGGGGCTCCATTCCTCGCCGGCGGTGTGCGTCAGGGCATAGGCCAGGTAGTAAAGCGAGCCGATGCCGCGAATGCCGAACCACGCGGTCAGGCGCCGCTGGCCGCGCGCCATGGGCAGGTCGAAGGTGGACGCATAGACCGATAGCGGCCGGATCAGGCAGATCAGCAGCAGCGCCAGCACCACGTACTGGGCGTGGAAGACCTCCCGGGTCAGCATCGCCCCGATCAGCAGGGTGACGCACAGCTCGGCCAGCCGTTCGATATTGAACGAGAACTCCGAGGCGGTATGGGTGAGGTAGGCGGCGGCCTTGCGCTCGTGCGTGGAGGTGGTCTCGACATCGGCCGTATGCAGCGGTCCCAGCACCTCCGCCGGCGAGGTGGCGGGATTCTCGCGGCGCTCCACCTGCCGCATCGCCAGCCCCGCCGCGAACACGGCCAGGAAGCCGTAGGTGTGCAGCAACAGCGCGGCGCCGTAGGACACGCCGATCAGGCCCAGCGTGAGGAAACTCTCCAGCCMCACCGCCTCATGGAAGCGCAGCCGCAGGACCAGGATGGTCTTGCTCGCCAGCCAGCCCAGCAGCCCACCGATTGCCAGCCCGCCGAGGGTGCTCCAGACCAGATCGACCGCCATCCAGCGGCYGCCCCACGCGCCCAGTTCGTGGAAACCCAGCAAGCCAAGGCCGAGCATGACGAACGGGAACGCCGCGCCATCGTTCAGGCCGCCCTCACCCGTCAGGCTGTAGCGCACCACGTCGCGATCCTCGGTATCGGCCATCTGCACGTCCGAGGCCAGCACCGGGTCCGTGGGCGCCAGGATCGCCCCGAGCAGCACCGCCAGGCCCAGTGGCACCTGCAGCCAGCCCACCGCCACGGCGCAGACGCCGCCGATGGTCAGCAGCATCGCCACGGTGGCCAGCCGCACCGGCAGGCGCCAGACGCGGTACGTCATCTGCACCCGCAGCCGCAAGCCCACGCCGAACAGAGCGACGAGCACGGCCAGCTCGGTGATCCATTCCAGTACCCTCACGTGGCCCGGGTCCGTCAGATCGAGCACGATCAGCCCGGCCCCGCCGGGCCCCAGCGCCATCCCCACTAATAGATACAGGCCGGACGGGGACATGGGCAGGCGCTTCACCATGGAGTCGATCAGCCCCATCGTGATCAGCAGCGCGCCAATGACCAATGCCCAGGTCGCGAACAAGCTGGCTCCTCTATTCGATATATCCCGGTCGAGACTTTCACAGTAGGCGGCGCGGCGGGCGGGCGCTGTCGGGCGGACCCCGTAGCGCCGTGTCAGTGAAGACCTCCCGACACTGGTGCGTGCGCGCACCACGCAGGGGCTTGCGGGTGGGCGGCGGGGTGTGGGTGGCAGGCCGAAGGCGCCCAGCAGCCGGTCACGCGTGAACAGCCACGTGGTTAATCGACTGATTTCATTGACATTTTCCACGTCTGACCGGGCTTCCCCCTGCCCAAAAGTCCCTTTGGCACGGTGATTGCTATCTTGTATCCAAGATTGGATTTCAGATAGGACTCTCATGCGTACCTCTACCTCGGCCACCACAGCGGCCACGACAGCCGCCCCCGGCGAGGCCGATGCGGCGTGGATCGCGCGGTTCGATACCCCGGTCGTCGCCCCGCACCCGGAGCACGCCCCGCTGGCCGGCCTGCGTTTTGCGGCCAAGGACAATATCGACGTGGCTGGCGTGCCGACGACCGCCGCCTGCCCCGAATTCGCCTACGTGCCGGACGCCCACGCCACGGTGATCGCGCGCCTGCTGGGCGCCGGCGCGGCGTTGGCCGGCAAGACCAACCTGGACCAGTTCGCCTGCGGCCTGAATGGCACGCGCTCGCCCTACGGCGCCGTGCCCAATGCGTTCGACCCGGCCTATGTCAGCGGCGGGTCGAGTTCCGGTTCGGCGTACGCGGTGGCCAGCGGTGAGGTTGACTTCGCGCTGGGCACGGACACCGCCGGCTCCGGCCGGGTGCCCGCCGGGCTCAACAACATCGTCGGGCTGAAGCCGAGCAAGGGCCTGATCTCCGCCCACGGCGTGTTCCCCGCCGCGCAGAGCGTGGATTGCGTGTCGATCCTGGCACGCACGGTGGCCATGGCGGTGCGCGTGCTGGAAGCCGCCGCCGGCCATGATCCGCAAGACCCGTACTCGCGCGCGCTGCCGCTGGCGCGCACGCCGCTGCCGGCTGCGTTCCGCTTTGGCCTGCCGGCCGAGCCGGAGTTTTTCGGCGATGACCTCGCCCGCCGGGCCTTCGACGCCGCCGTTGCCGCGCTGGAGGCGCTGGGCGGTCGCGCGGTGCCCATCGACTATGCCCCGCTGGCCGAAGCCGCCGCGCTGCTCTATGACAGCGCGCTGGTCGCCGAGCGCTACGCCGCCGTGCGCCCCTTCTTCGACCGCGCGCCGGGCGCGGTCATCGAGCCGGTGCGTTCGATCCTGGCCGCCGGCAGCCGCTACAGCGCCGCCGATGTGTTCGATGCCCAGCACGCGCTCCAGGCCCTGGCCCAGCGCGCGGCCACGATGTGGCAGGACATCGACGTGCTGTGCGTGCCCACGGCGCCGACGCATTGCACCATCGCCGCCATGCTGGCCGATCCGGTGGTACGCAACCGCGAACTCGGCCACTACACGAACTTCGTCAACCTGCTCGACTACGCCGCGCTGTCCGTGCCCGCTAGCCTGCGCCCGGACGGGCTGCCGTTCGGCATCACGCTGATCGGCCAGGCCGGCAGCGACTGGCAGCTCGCCGACCTGGGGCAACGCTTCCACCACGCCACGGGGCTGACGTTGGGTGCGACGGGCGAGCCGCTGCCCGCGCCGGTGTCCATTGCCGGGCTGGCCCCGTCCCCCGCCACTCATCTGCCGCTGGCCGTGGTGGGCGCCCATCTCTCTGGCATGCCGCTGAACGGTCAGTTGACCGAACGCGGTGCGACGCTGGCCGAGGCCACCACCACCGCGCCGCACTATCKGCTGCACGCGCTGCCCGGCACCACCCCGCCAAAGCCCGGCCTGCGCCGCGTGGACGCCGGGGAGGATGCCGGCGCCGCCATCGCGGTGGAGGTGTGGCAGGTGCCGCTCGCCGCCGTCGGCAGCTTCCTGGCGCTGGTGCCGGCCCCGCTCGCGCTGGGCAGCCTCGAGCTGGCCGATGGCCGCTGGGTCCATGGCTTCGTCTGCGAAGGCCATGCGCTGCACGGTGCGCCCGATGTCAGCGCCCATGGCGGCTGGCGCGCCTATATCACGTCGCTCTCCGCCGCTTGACCGTCTTCCGAATCCTCAACATTCACGCACAGGAACCTGCCATGACCCGCTCCACCTCCCGTCCCGCCACCGTCTCCCCCTCGCGCCGCCGCGCGCTGAAGGCCGGCGCCGCCGCGCTGTCCGTGCTGGCCGCGCCGGCCATCGTCCGCGCGCAGGGTACGCCCAAGCTGCGCATCGGCTACTGGCCGGTCGCCTCGGGCCTGCCCTTCTTCGCCGCCGTCGAAAAGGGCTATTTCAAGGAAGCGGGGCTGAACGTCGAGCCGATCAAGTTCGCCAGCCCGCAGCAGGTCATCGAGGCCATCCTGGCCGGCCGCTGCGACGGCAGCGCCAATGGCACCGCCTCGGCCGCGCTGGCCATCGGTGACATCGCCCAGCCCGGCCTGCTGAAGATCTTCTGCACCAACCCGACCAACGCCAAGTTCGTGCTCGACGAGTTCCTCGTGGCCAAGGACAGCCCGATCAAGACCGTGGCGGAACTCAAGGGCAAGCGCGTGGCGTGCGGCCCGGGCCTGCAGAACGTGGTGCTGGCCAAGACCATGCTGGAGCGTGCCGGTGCCGGCAAGATCAGCGTGACGGAACTGCCGATTGGCCAGCACGTGGCGGCGCTCGCCGCCGGCCAGATCGATGGGGTCTACTCGCTCGAGCCGACCGGCACCATCGGCCGGCTCAACGGCACCACGCGCACGCTGGAAGCCGGCGTGGTGGCGCGCTACATCCTCGGCGACCCGATGGCCCCGTGGCATGGCGGCTCGGCCAGCCTGACCACGGAATTCCTCGGCAAGAACAAGGACGTGGTCAAGGCCTACCTCGCCGCCTACCGGCGCGGCGTGGTGCTGGTGCGCCAGAACCCGACCGAGGCGCGCCCCTTCCTCAAGGGCTATACGGCCATCGAAGGCGCGCTGACGGCCGAGGTGCCGATGGCTGACTACCTGTTCTTCGACGAATTCAAGGCCAGCGACGCCGCCCACTTCCAGAAGTTCTACGACCTGTTCACCGAAAAGGGCATCTTCTCGCGCAAGGTGGACGTCAACACGCTGCTCTACAAGGCCTGACGACCATGTCCGAACTCTCCGATACCGCCGCCGTGCCGGGCACGGCCCCGCCCGCCGGCCAGTCCTGGGCGCCCCCGGCCTCGCACGACGCCGCGCCACGCCGGCCCCTCGGCGACCGACTCTTGCCGATGGTCGGCCCGCTGGTGCTGTTCTTGATCTGGGACCTGGTGGTCCGCTTCGGCCTGATCAAGCCGATCCTGCTGCCGAGCCCCGGCGATACGCTGGTGGCGCTGGCCACCGGGCTGGCCGGCGGCGAGCTGCTGGCGGACTTCGCCGTCACCGTCGCGCGGACGCTGCAGGCGTTCGCCATTGCGGCGGTGGTTGGCATGCCGCTGGGCGTGCTGCTCGGCAGCAATGAGCGGGCCTACCGCAGCGTGGAGTTCCTGATCGACTTCTTCCGCTCCACGCCGTCTTCCGCGCTGATTCCGCTGTTCCTGCTGATCTTCGGCGTGTCCGACATCAACAAGATAGCCATCGCCGCCTTCGGTGCCCTGCTGATCGTGGTCTTCAACAGCGCCTATGGCGTGATCAACGCGCGCAAGCAGCGCGTGATGGCGGCGCGCGTGATGGGCGCCTCCCGCTGGCGCATCTTCCGGGACGTGCTGGTCTGGGAGAGCCTGCAGCCGAGCTTTGTCGGCCTGCGCTCCGCCGTGTCGATGGCGCTGGTCATCGTGATCGTCGCGGAGATGTTCATCGGCTCCGAGAACGGTCTCGGCCACGCCATCATCGATGCCCAGCAGGTGCTCAACGTCAAGACCATGTACGCGGCCATCCTCGCGGCCGGCGCGCTCGGCTACGTGCTCAACATCGCGTTCCTCGTGCTGGAACGCCGCATCGTCCATTGGAGTGGAAGGTAACCATGACCACCGTTCTGTCCCCTGCCCGCCACGCCGACGTGCCGGTGCCGCCGTTCCGCCCCGGGCCGCCGGGCACCCACATCACCATCCGCGGGCTGACCAAGTATTTCGCCGGCTGGCCGCTGTACGAGAACTTCGACCTCGACATCCCGAAAGGCAAGATCGTCTCGGTGTTCGGCCCCAACGGCTGCGGCAAGAGCACGCTGATCAACATGATCGCGGGGCTGATTCCGATCGACCGGGGCGAGATCCTGTTCGACGGCAAGTCGCTCAAGGACACGCGCATCGGCTACGTGTTCCAGAACTACCGCGAGGCGATGTTCCCGTGGATGCGGACCATCGACAACATCGCCTATCCGCTCCTGCTGGAGGGCCGCAGCAAGGCCGAGGTGGACCGGCGCATGGCGGAGCTGGTGGCGTCCTTCGACGTGAAGTTCGACCTGAACCGCTACCCGTACGAGCTGTCTGGCGGGCAGCAGCAGACGGCGTCGATCATGCGGGCGTTGGCGCCCCGGCCCGAGGTGCTGTTCCTCGACGAACCGTTCTCCGCGCTCGACTTCGAAATGACGCTGTTCATCCGGGAGAAGCTGCAGGAGGTGTTCATGCAGACCGGCACGACCATGCTGCTGGTCTCGCACGACCTGGAGGAGGCGGTGTACCTGGCCGACCAGATCCTGCTGCTGACCAAGCGCCCGACGCGCGTGGCCGAGATCCTCGACTACGGCGACGCGCGGCCGCGCACGGTGGAGACGCTGTCGCAGGCGAGCTTCGTMGCGGCCAAGCGGCAGAGCCTGGAGATCTTCCAGCGTGAAGTCAGGCGCTGAAGCGTGCCCCCGGGGCCGGTGGCGACCCGGCCGGCGCCGGCGCATAATGGGCGCCAGCGCCGGCCCAGCCTTCCCCATGAGACCCGCACCGCGCCTATCCCCATGAATGCCATGCCCCCTACCGATGCCGAACGCACCTCGCGTGCCGACGATGTGTACGCGCTGCTGAAGCGCGATATCGCCGACTTTCGCCTCGTGCCCGGCGACCGCTTCACCGAGAACGAAGTCTGCGAGCGGCTGGGCGTGTCACGCACGCCGGTCCGCCAGGCGCTGTTCCGGATGAAGCAGGAAGGATTCGTCGAGGTCAGCTTCCGCGCCGGCTGGCGCGTGCTGCCGTTCGACTTCGACAAGTTCGAGCAACTGTACGACTTGCGCATGGTGCTGGAGACCGAGGCCGTACGGCGGCTGTGCGCGATGGCGCCGGACAGCAACCAGGAGGCGCTGGCCGCGCTGGCGGCGATCTGGCTGGTGCCGCCCGAGGCGCGGCTGCCGGACATGGCGCGCGTGGGCGAACTGGACGAGGCTTTCCACTGCACGCTGGTGGAGGCTGCCGGCAATCCCGAGATGGCGCGCGTGCATCGCGACGTAACCGAACGCATCCGGCTGATCCGCCGGCTGGACTTCACCAAGCCGGCGCGCGTGGATGCCACGTATGAAGAGCACGGGCGCATCCTGCGCGCCGTGCTCGCCCATCGGTCAGATGAAGCCTGCAGGCTGCTGCGCTCGCACATCGGGGCGAGCCAGGCGGAGGTGCGCAAGATCACCCTGCACGAGGTCTACCTCGCCCGCAGCCAGGCGCGGGGCGAAGGGAAATGAACGGCCCCTGCAGCTTTTGCGGCGCGCCACTACAATGGCGCACACCCGGCCTGAAGCCGGGCTGACCTGGGGAGTCGAACATGCGGATTCTGGTAGTCGGAGCGGGTGCGATTGGTGGGTATTTCGGGGCGCGGCTGCTGCAGGCCGGGCGTGACGTCACGTTCCTCGTGCGGCCCCGGCGCGCGGCCCTGCTGGCCGAACGCGGCCTGCGGATCATGAGCCCGCACGGCGACGTGCGCGTGGAAGACCCACCCACCGTGCTATCCACCCAGATCACCGAGCCGTACGACGTGGTGCTGCTGAGCTGCAAGGCCTACGACCTCGACGGCGCCATGGACAGCTTCGCGCCGGCCATGGGCCCCGGCACGGTGGTCATCCCGATGCTCAACGGCATGCAGCACCTGGACAAGCTCGATGCGCGCTTCGGCGCCGAGCGCGTGATGGGTGGCCGCTGCATGATCTCCAGCACGCTGGACGAGCAAGGCACCATCCTGCATCTGTCGGCCTTCCATATCCTCTCGTTCGGGGAGCGCCCGGCTGGCAATACCGAACGCGCGCGCGCCGTGGCCGCCTTGCTCGAGAACGCCGGTTTCGACGTGCAGCGCAGCGAAGCGATCATGCAGGACATGTGGGAGAAGTGGCTGTTTCTGGCGACGCTGGCGTCGGCCACCTGCCTGATGCGGGCGACGATTGGCGACATTCTGGCCGCACCGCGCGGGCGGGAGACCATTGCGGCGCTGCTCGATGAGTGCGCGGCCATTGCGGCCGCGAACGGCTATCCGGCGCGGGCGCCGGCGCTCGAGCAGGCTCGGGCGACACTGTTTGCGGAAGGTTCACCGCTGATGGCGTCGATGCTGCGCGACCTGGAGCGTGGCGCTGCCATCGAATCGGACCAGATCGTGGGAGATTTGCTGGCGCGGCGCGGCAAGACGCCGGCGCCGACCCTGGAACTGGCCCTGACGAGTCTCAAGGCCTACGAGGCGCGCCGCGCACGCGGCTGACGCCTCGGGTACTCAGACGCCGAAGCCGGGCGCGCCGAATTTCGTCAGCAGCTGTTCGATCAGCGCCATGTCTTCGGTGCGCGGCGTGCGGTCCTCGACCACGCGGGACGGCCCGCCGTAGGTGGCGCTGACGTGCCGGCGCACGGTCAGCACGTCATCGGCCGGCGGGGCGATGTTCACGGCATCGCCCGGCTCGTGCCGGTAGCTGCCGTCCATCCAGCCCTTGGGCGTCAGATGCATGATTTCCCATTCGTCATTGGCTGACATGACGGCCTCTTCCAGGTCGGGATGGCTCATGACTGCGCTCAATTCTTGTGCCGGTAGTTGATGCGGCCCTTGGTCAGGTCATAGGGCGACATTTCCAGCGTCACGCGGTCGCCGGCCAGAATCCGGATGCGGTTCTTCTTCATGCGGCCCGACGAATATGCCCACACCTGGAAGCCGTTTTCGAGAACGACGCGGAAACGGTTATCGGGCAGCACTTCGGAAACGTGGCCGCCGAATTCGACGAGATCTTCCTTAGCCATGACGGGCTCCTTGATTAGCGTGGGCAGTGGCGCCCGGTTGATGGTGTCGCGCAGCCAGGCGCGTGATGGCGCCTTCGCCGGCACAGCGGGCGGCATGCTTGGCCCGGGCGGCGGTGCGGTAGGTGTCGTGGCGCATGGCCACGTTGGCCACCACGCGTTCCATGCCGTCCTTGTATTCGCGGATCAGGTAGGCCGCGAACCAGACGCCTGGCTCTTGCTCGATGGGGTACACGGCAACCGTGTACGGCGATTCAATGATTTGCGTTTGCTGCAATGTGATGTGATGTCTCGTTTCGCGTGAACGCGCATGCGCAGGCTGGGCACCGATGTGCGCCTCTGCTTGCCAGTTGGTTCCAACGCGATGGGAAGGGGGTCAATGTGCGCGACACGCACTGAGGCGCATGTCGTCGCGATTGACGCGGAGTGACCGTGCTTGCGTAAGCTGGCGCGCTGGTACGGGGCGTGCCGGGTACGGAGCGGACTTGCCGCCGGTCATTATGGTGACGGGCCACGTGGCCCGGATCGATTCGGGTGTACGCCCGAAGGGTGCCAAAACTGAGTCTTTGTAGTGATGTCGGCACCCGGTCCTGTCGTTTGGAGAGAGGACCAAGTCCGGCATTATAACAGCTTCTTGCCTTGGGCCCTGATGCCATCGAACACGGCCCCGGCCACGTCCTGCGGAAATTCCCGGGGAAGGCGGGCCGCGACGGCGGCGATCGCCGGGTCCATGGCGGCAACGAGTTCGGCGATCATCGACTCCACCTCCGCCTCGGGCAGCCCCACCTGCCGCCCCTGCGCAATCCAGTGCCGACGCTGGATCTGGGCCAGCCGGTAGTAGTTCTGCGAGCCCCGCACCGCCATGGCCATGCGCGCCTTCTGTATGGCGAGTTGATTGGCGCCGCCCCCGACGATGGGATGTGCCGAAAGCACGTCATACAGCGGCGTGGCCCAGTAGCGACCGCCCGGCCCGATGCTCAGGCTGAAGTTCTTGGCATGCCCGTCCGTGGCGGCGAGCATCCAGAACAGGATCTGCGTCTTGAAGAAATTGCGACGATCCGCCTCGCGCGCGTCGGAGCCGGCCAGGATCGCCATGATGTCCGCGATGCCCGGCCCGCCATCGGCCTGATACTTGGCCAGCGGGGACATGCCCATCGCCTGGCAGAAGTCCTCCTGCGGCAGGCGCAGGATCCACTCGCCATCGGGCGCCACGCGCCGGTCGAAACGCTCGACCACGAGCGCCTTCTGATCCTCGAACATCGCCATCTCGCACGCCGCGATGGGCAGGCCGAAGGCCTCGACCAGCTGCGCGCAAAGCCATTCGTTCTCGACGGACGTGCGCATGTCCGCGCGCATATTGCCTACCAGCCCGAGCGGCAGCTTGAGGATATGGGTCGTCGGCGTACTGCCGTGCGGAACGAACCATTGGCCGTCCCGGCGCAGCAGCGCGGTCTTTTCCTGCGCGCCGGCGATCGACAGGCGCAGGTMGGCATCGTCGCCATGCTGGCCGAGGGGCGATGCACTCGTGGTGTCGCGCAGCAAGCGGGCGATGTGGGCGTCATCAGCCAGGCTGCCTTCGATGACGCGCAGTTCTTCGGGTACCTCGCCTTCGGGGAGCAGCTGCAGCGCGCCCACGCAGTCGCGGCCCAGCGCCGTGAGCAGATCGAACGGACCGATGCCGCGCGTGCGATAGCGCTGCGCGAGCCGCCGGCGGATGGCGTCGCTGTCCGGCAGCAGGTTGTCGAAGTAGTCCGTCACCACGCGGCCGCGATACGGCGCGTTGTCTGACCGGAACGGCATCGAAAGCGACAGCGGCCGGCCTTGCGCGCTGTGGATCCAGCGGGCCGCATAGTGGAAGGTCTCGCCCTCGCTGCCCTGTGCCCACACGCCCGTGAAATGGCCGTTCATCCAGACGCCGAGCTGGCGTCGCAGAGGTCGACGTCCCATTACCAGGGCTCGCTTGGCGGGGGCTGGCGGAGCATGGAGCCGCCGCCGCGATAGTCCTCGTCCCCATCGGTCGACAGGAGCATTTCCACGTCCAGCGCCTGCAATACCGCATGCAGCCGCTCCACGCTGACGCGTGCCGGGTTGGCTTCCAGCCGGGCATAGGTCTGCTGGCTCACCCCCAGGCGCGCCGCGAGTTGCGCCTGGGTCAGCCCGCGGGACTTGCGGAAGCCCTGGAGGATCGGCCGTAACTGGCTGATGATGCGGATGGGATACATAGTCGGATGTATGCTCGGATGGGGGCGCGAATACAGCTAGGAAGTTGTAAAGCCGTTTTACGCCATTTTGGCTGTATTTTCAAGATACAGCCTATCGGGCGTAAAACGGAAATACAGCCATTAAGCTGTATCGACGCGGCCCATCGGGCACGCCGTGGTACATTCCGGCCCCATATCCCTCCTGATTGCATGACACGCCCCGATGCCCGTGCGTCCCGATCCGTCCGCCGCCAAGCCGCCCTCGATGAACGTCAAGACCGCCCTGCGCGTGCTCGAGATCATCGAGACCTTTGCGCGCGAACGGCGCGCGCTGTCGCTCTCGGAGCTCTCCCGGCTGCTGTCCGTGCCAGCCTCTAGCTGCCTGGCGCTGATCCGCACACTGACCTCGCTAGGCTATCTCTATGAGACGGCCCGCAGGCAGGGCTACTACCCCACCGGCCGGCTGCTGGCCATGGCCCAGCAGATTGCCCGGCACGACCCCGTACTCGATCGCGTGCACGGCACCATGAGCGAATTGCGCGAAGCCACTGGCGAGACCATCGTTATCGGCAAGCTGCATGAGGGCCACGCGGTGGTGTATCTCGATGTGCTCGAATCGCCACATGCGATCCGCTACATCGCCACGGCCGGCGAGCGGCGCGAACTCCATGCGAACTCGATCGGCAAGGCGCTGCTGGCCGCCATGGACGACGCCGAGCGCGCCGCCCTGCTCCCGCAGCTTCCCTTCCAGCCGTTCACCGCGCGCACGCTAGCCACGCCGGCGGCGCTGGAGGACGACCTCCGGCAAGCGCGCGAGCGCGGTGCGTTCGTGAATCTCAGTGAGTCGATGCCTGATGTCGGCGCGCTGGCCTGGCCGGTGCGGTTGTCGGGCGAGAGTTACGCGATTTCGATTGCCGGCCCGGTCTACCGGATCGAGCCGCATCTGGAGCGCTACGCGGCCATCCTGCGCGCGGCGTGCGCGGCGCTGGAGAAGATCTAGCCAGGCGGATCTAGTCGATCTGCTGCGCGCGGAGGCGCCATCCGGCCGGATTGGGCACCGACACCGAGGCCAGCGGCGCCGAAGCCGTCAGCGCCAGCACCGCGTCATCGCGCCGCCATGTGATGCCATTGGCGTGCGCCATCTGCACCGGCACGGCTTCCACCACGTGGCCCATCATGGTCCGGAACAGATTGCCGCCGTGGCACTTGATCCAGGCTTCCTTGAGCGTCCAGAGCTCGTAGAACGCCTCCAGCTTCGCCAACTCGTCACCCACGTCCAGCAAGGCCGGCAACGCGTCGCGCTCGGCCTCCGTGGTGGTGGCCTCGATCAGCGTGTCCAGGTGCTTGCGCGGCTGCATGTCCTCGATGTCGATGCCAACCGGCAGGTCGGACACGGCGCAAGCGAGGTGATCACCCGAATGGGCAATCGACAGGAATACCGGCGTGCCGACGGCCCCCCTGGTATGGGTCGCCAGCGGCGGCGCATCCTCGGCGGCCGACAGCGACCATTCCGCCGCCTCCCCGCCGAACGTCACCGCCAGCAGCCGCCGGGCGAGCCAGCGGCCCGCCGCGAACTGCTCGGCGCGGGCCCGGGCACGCATGGCGGCCAGCCGCGCCAGTTCCTCGGGTGACATCCAACGGCTGACGGGCGGCGCCATGGCCGCGAATGCCATGACCGATCCTGTGCGCAGCGCGAGCGGCATGGCAATCGTCCTGAAAACGTCTCAAACAGGTCCCGTCGATGGCGCCTTACTTGGCGGCCACCTTGGCGTAGGTGCCCTTCAGCGTCACGCCCACCACCACGGCGCCGGCGTGGCATTCGTACTCGGTGTTGCTGGCGTTGGTGTCCTTCTTGTAATAGCTCACCATGTCCACCACCGCATTCACGCCCAGCGACTTGGCCTTGTCCTGGAACGAGATCAGCGCCGAGAGCGCGGCCCAGCGGCACGCTTCCTCATCGGCCTTGCCCACGCCGTTGGTCTTTTTGTTCGAGACGTCGCTGTCCTTCTTCTCGAGCACCTTCGGCGTCTTCTGGCCGGCCAGGTAGAACGCAACCGAGCCGTCGAGCTTTTCCTTGGCTTCCGGCATGTTCAGGACGTCCTGGAACGGCAGCATGTACTTGGTGTCGCGCGCGGCGGCAGGGGTGGACAGCAGCGTGCCTGCACAGGCGAGGGCAACCAGCGGGAGAGCGAATTTCATTGACCTTCCTTTGTTCTTGATTGTTGAGGGATGAAAACGGCGGTACGGCTCGGGTACGGCTTCCTGCTCAGGCGTCCCAGCGGCGGAACACCAGCGAGGTGTTGATGCCGCCGAACGCGAAATTGTTGCTCATCACGTACCCGGTGTCGAGTCGGCGGCCTTCGCCCATGATGTAGTCCAGCGGCGCGCAGCGCGGATCCGGGTTGACGAGGTTCACCGTGGGCGCGAACCAGCCGTCGCGCATCATCTCGATGGTCATCCACGCCTCCAGCGCCCCGCACGCGCCCAGCGTATGGCCGAGATAGCTCTTCAGCGAGCTGACCGGCACGGCGCCACCCAGCACCGCGTGCGTGGCGTGGGATTCGGCGATGTCGCCATGGTCGGTGGCCGTGCCGTGCGCATTGACATAGCCGATGCGATCCGGCGCCAGCCCGGCGTCCTCCAGCGCCTGCCGCATGGCCACGGCCATCGTCGCGGCCTGCGGCTGGGTCACGTGCGCGCCGTCGCTGTTGGTGCCGTAGCCGACGATCTCCGCCAGGATGCGCGCGCCGCGCGCCTGGGCGTGCTCCAGTTCCTCGAGCACCAGCGTGCCGGCGCCCTCGCCCAGCACCAGCCCGTCGCGGTCTGCGTCGAACGGGCGCGGCGTGGCCTCGGGGGCGTCGTTGCGCGTGCTGGTGGCGAACAGCGTGTCGAAGACGGCCGCCTCGGTCGCATCCAGTTCCTCGCCGCCGCCAGCCAGCATCGCCACCTGCCGGCCCGCGCGGATCGTCTCGTAGGCGTAGCCGATCCCCTGGCTGCCGGACGTACACGCGCTCGACGTGGTCAGAATCCGTCCGGTGATGCCGAAGAACACCCCGATATTGACCGCCGTGGTGTGCGGCATCATGCGGATATAGGTGGTGGCGCTGATGTCCTCGGTGGTGCGCTCGCTCATCATCCGGCCAAAGTCCTGGATCGCGGACGGCGTGCCCGTGGACGAGCCGTAGGCGATGCCCATCTGCCCGCCCGTGATGATCGGATGGCCGGTCAGCCCGGCATCCGCCAGCGCGGCCTCGCTGGCCAGCACCGCCATCAGGGCGACCCGCCCCATGGACCGCGTGGCCTTGCGCGTGTAGTGGGCCGGCAGCGCGAACGGCGGCACCGGTGCCGCCAGCTGCGTGTTCAGGCCCTTGATGTCGGCCCACTCCGGCATCTGCACCACGGCATTGCGGCCGCTGGCCAGGCGCGCGCGCACCGTGGTCCAGTCGTTGCCCAATGCGCTGATTGCGCCCGCGCCGGTTACGACAACCCGCTTCATCCGAACATCCCCCCGTTCACCGAAATCACCTGCCGTGTAATGTAACCGGCATCCGGCGAGAGCAGGAAGGCCACCGTGGCCGCCACCTCGTCCGGCGTGCCCATGCGCCGCGCGGGAATCATCTTCAGCGCTTCCTCGCGCACATGCTCGTCCACCATTTCCGTGTCGATCAGCCCCGGCGCCACGCAGTTCACCGTGATATGGCGCTTGGCCAGTTCGATGGCGAGCGCCTTGGTGGCGCCGATGATGCCGGCCTTGGCGGCGCTGTAGTTGGTCTGGCCGCGGTTGCCCACCAGCCCGGACACCGACGACAGCGTGACGATGCGGCCCGGCTGGCGGCGCTGCACCATCGGCATCACCAGCGGATTGAGCACGTTGTAGAAGGCGTCGAGATTGGTATGCACCACCTCGTCCCATTCCTCCCCGCTCATGGCCGGGAACGCCGCGTCCCGCGCGATGCCAGCGTTGCAGACCACGCCGTAGTAGGTGCCGTGTTCCTCGATGTCGGCATGCAGCACGCTGGCGGTGGCCTGGCGGTCGCTGATGTCGAAAGCCAGCACGCGCGCGTTGCGGCCGAAGGCGCGCACGGCGTCGGCCACGGAGTCGGCGTCGTCCCGGCGGGCGCGGCAGTGCACCACCACGTCGTAGCCGTCGCGCGCGAGCCGCAGCGCAATGGCGCGGCCAATGCCGCGCGAGGAGCCCGTGACCAGCACGGTCTTGTTCGTCATGCTTGCTGCCCCTGGAGAAACGCCTGCGCGTCCGCAGGCTGGAAAACGGAAACATTGGCGCGCGCCACGTCGCGGCCATCCATCTCGAGCGTGCAGGCGAACATGCCGAGGCCGTTGTCCCCGATCAGTTCCACCTGGGTGCGGATGGTCAGCACGCTGCCCACCGGAAATGCGGGCACGTCGCAGGCATAGCGGCGCGAGCCGAGCAGGAAGCCCAGCCCCGGCGGGCGGCCCGCCGCGCGCTCGCGCACACCGGCCCAGGCGGCAATCGTCTGGGCCATATATTCGATACCGACCCAGCCGGGCATGCCGGCATCGTCCACGAACAACTGCGTGGCGCGCACCGTGGCGCGGGCCACGCAGTGCTCGCCATCGGCCTCAACCAGTTCGTCGATCAGCCGCATGGCGCCCGCGTGGGGCACCACTTCGGACACCGGCGGCAGGAGTGGCGTGAAGTCAGGCTGCGTGTCAGATGCCGTCACGTCAGCCCTCCCCCATCACCAGCACGCTGTTGCTGCCGCCGAAGGCGAACGAATTGCTCATCACGTAGCGCGGGGCCCGGCCCAGCGACTCGTCCGCGCCCACCACGTGCAGCGGCGGCAGCGTCGGATCGGCCGCGCCGTCCCACCAGTGGGCCGGCAGCCGGCCACGCGGGTTGTCGGTCATGGTCAGCACCATCAGCGCCGCTTCCACGGCGCCGGCAGCGCCCAGCGTGTGCCCGGTCTGCGGCTTGGTCGAGCTGACCGGCACGTCGTGCCCGAGCAGGTCCGCCACGGCGCGGGATTCCATCGCGTCGTTCTGCTCGGTGGCCGTGCCGTGCAGGTTCAGGTAGTCGATGTCCGCCGGCTGCACGCCAGCGCGCGTCAGGGCCTCCTGCATGGCGGCGCGGGCGCCCGCGCCGGCCGGGTCGGGCGCGGACATATGGTGTGCATCGGACGTCTCGCCCCAGCCGGCCAGCCGCACCGGCCCGGCCTCGCGCGACATCAGGAACAATGCCGCGCCCTCGCCCAGGTTGATGCCGTGGCGATGGGCCGACAGCGGATTGCACCGCTCCGCGCTGACTGAGTCGAGCGAGCGGAAGCCGGCGATCGTGAACGCGCACAGCGTATCCACGCCACCGGCGATGGCGACATCGGCCATGCCCTGTTCCAGCAGCCGCGCGGCGGCGGCCAGCGCCTTCGCGCTCGACGAGCACGCCGTGGAAATCGTATAGGCCGGCCCGGCCGTGCCCAGCGCCAGCGCGAGGTACTGCGCGGGGGAGCCCAGCTCCTGCTGGCCATAGTGGAAGGCATCCGGCCACGTGCCGKCCGCGTGCCGCGCGCGCACKGCCAGCTCGCCGTCGCTGATACCCGAGGTGCTGGTGCCGAGCACGATGGCCACGCGGGTCGGACCCACGCGGGCGATGGCAGCTTCCACGGCGGGGCGCAGCGCGTCCAGCGTGCGGTCCAGCAGCGCATTGTTGCGGCTGAACAGCGCGGGAGCGATGCCGGCCGGCAGGTCGGTGGCGGCCACCGGCTCGCGCACGGTGCCCAGGTGCAGCGGCGTGCCGGGCGTGTAGCGGTCAGTGACTTCGCCGCCCGTCGGGCCGTCCGTGCGCCACAGCGCGGCGCGCACGGCGTCGTTGCCGCTGCCCAGCGCGCAGATGACATTCATCGCGTTCAGGAAGATCGTCATGGCCGTGCTCCTTCGCCCTGCAGCGTGCGGATGGTCAGCCGGTAGCCGTCGCGGCGCTGCACGAATTCCGTGGTGGCGGCGTCGGGATAGCGGATCTCGGCCACGAGTTCGTCACCGGCCAGCAGGCGGCAMATGGCCGGCGTGGCGTCCAGGCGCCAGCCCGGCGGCAGCGCCGCGCGAATGGCCGCCACGGGCCAGAGCGACAACTGCAGATCACTGAGGATACGCTCCGGCACGAGTTCCGCGGGCGCCCATGGCGCGCGTGTCACGTGCAGGTCACTGCCGTCCCAGTCCAGCCGGGCCAGCACCTGTCCGCCGGCCAGCGCGGCCAGCCGGGTGTGGCCGGCGTCGGCCTCCAGCAGCGCGAGGATGTCCCGCGTCTGCTCGCCCTGCGGCGACGGATAGCGCACCGTGATCTGCTGCTGCAGATGCAGGGTGCGACCGAGCGACGCGGGCGGCAGGCGCAGCAGCGGCACCGCCKGGCGGCCCGCTTCCGCCACGGGCGGCGTGGGGCCGGCCGGCGGCGTGGCGGCGCAACCGGCCAGCACGGCAAACGCCGCGCCGGCCAATATCGAACACGTCAGCCTCAGACCGCGCAAAGCTGCTCCAGCACGTTGAGGCGCCGCCGGGACTCGGCCACGAAGGGGTTGCTKCGGTCCCAGGCGTAGCCGGCCAGAATCGACGAGATCATCCGGCGAATCTCGGGCGTGGCGTTCGGATGGAAGATCAGGGTCTGGAAGCGGCCTTCGTACCAGGCTTCGACGAAGGTGCGGAAGCAATCCACGCCGGCCTTCAGCGGCTTGGCGTAGTCGGCCTCCCAGTCCACGGTCTCGCCGGCCAGCTGGCGGGCGAGGCAGGCGGTGGCCAGGCTGGCCGATTTGAAGGCGATGGTCACGCCCGACGAGAACACCGGGTCCAGGAACTCGCCGGCATTGCCGAGCAGCGCGTAGCCATTGCCCCAGAGCGAGCTGACGTTGGCCGAATAGCCGACGATCTGCCGCGCCGGCGTGTCCCAGTTGGCGTCGCGCAGCAGGTGCGCCAGCCCCGGTTCCTCGCTGACCAGCTGCTTCAGCTTGGCCATCTCGTCGCCCGGATACTGGTCCAGGAAGGACTTCTCCGCCACCACGCCCTGCGAGCAGCGGCCGTTCGAGAACGGAATGGTCCAGTACCAGACATCGACATGCTCGGGATGCACGCCGATGCGGATCTTGTTGCGGTCGAAGGTGCCGGGCGCCACGCGGTCTTCCACGTGCGTGAAGATGGCTGCGCGTACCGGGAAGTTCGACGGGGACTCGAGCTTCAGCAGGCGCGGCAGGATGCGACCGAAGCCGGAGGCATCGAGCAGGCACTTCGCCTGCACGTTGTACGCCTGCCCGTCCGGGTCGCGCACGGTGACCACCGGCTGCGCGCCGGTGACATCCACCGCTTCCACCACGTGGCGGAAGCGCACCTCGGCGCCCTGCTTCTCGGCCTCGCGGATCAGCACGTCGTCGAAATGCGCGCGCTGCACCTGGTAGGTGGTACCCCAGCCCTTGGAGAATTTGTCGCGGAAGTCGAATTCCGTGTAGCGGTCGCCCCGGGCAAAGGCGGCGCCGTTCTTGTACTGGAACCCGGCCTCCACCACGGCCTGCAGCATGCCGGCTTCCTCGATGTATTCCATGCTCTGCGGCAACAGGCTCTCGCCGATGGAGAAGCGCGGGAACGTCTCCTTCTCGATGACCAGCACCTGGACGCCGCGCTTGCGCAGCAGGCCAGCCGCCACCGAGCCAGCGGGCCCGGCGCCGACGATCAAAACCTCCACCTGTTCCGTTTTCATATGGATCAACCCTGTTCAGCTTGTTGTTGTGAGGCATGCCGGGCGAATGGCCGGAACCATGGCGACAGCACCCAGACCGCGCCCACGCCCGAAAGCATGGTCATGCCGAACGCATGCAGCGCCGGCGTGGAAGACAGTGCGAGCAGCCCGAACGCCAGCAGCGTGCTGGCCGCCCCGAGCACGATGGCGGTCCAGGACACGCCATCGCCGGGGTGTTCGAGCAGAAATATGCCGTAATCGACACCTACGCCGAGCAGCAACGCCAGCGCCAGCACCGAAAACAGTTGCAACGGCACGCCGAGCCAGCCCAGCACGGCCACGCTGAAGGCGGCGGCCAGCAGCGTGGGCGCCAGCGCGCGCCAACCCTCGCGGCCATAGCGCCACGCCAGCAGCAGGGCCACGCCGGCCGCACCGGCCAGCAGCAGCCAGCTCATCAGCACGCGGTAATGGTGCAGCAGGAAGGACAGATCGGCGATGCGGTCGGCCCATTCGGCACCCTGCACCGTGTTAACGGCGGCGGCGATGCCAGACATGACTGCCGGATTTTCCAGCCCGCGCAGCAGCATCACGCTGGCATAGCCGCTGCCCTCGCGGTCCAGCCACAGATGACGCAGCGTGCCCGAGACCGGATTGGCCAGCCAGGCGGGCAGCGTCAGCACGGCGTCGGCCGGGGACGCCGCCGGCGCGGCAATCGACCCACCCAGCGTGCGGGTCACCCGCTCGCGCACGGCAGCTTCCTGACGGCCGGCCAGCGCGGCGTCCGCGCGTTGGCGGGCGGCGGACGGCACCCAGTCGGAAATCGCCAGGAAGCCGGCCAGCTCGCCGCGCCGGATGGCCGGCGCCAGCGCGGCCTTGACGGCCTCCTCGCGCGCCAGCACCTCGTCCGGCGTGGCACCGCGTACGAGCACGAATTGCGCGGGGCTCGGCGTGCCGAGCAGGCGGCCCGTGAGGCGCTGCGCCTCGATCAACGCCGGCGGCGAGCTTTGCAGCTGGCGCACGTMATCGACAACCCGCACCTGCCAGATCCCCGGCACGATAAACAGGGCCAGCGCCCCGAGCGCCAGCGCCGTGCGCCGGTCCGCCCGCACGCGCGGCCAGCGGGCGAGGCTCTGGGCCAGCCAGCTCGACACCCGCGTGGGCCGCAGCGCGCCCCGGTCCAGCAGTGGAAACCAGAACACCACGGTCAGGAACGCGGCGACCAGCCCCACCGCCGAGAACAGCGCCATCTGGCGCAGCCCCGGGAACGGCGCGATGCCGAGCGCCAGGTATGCCACCACGCTGGTCGCCAGCGCCAGCGCCATGCCCGGCAGCAGATGGCGCATGACCGATGGCGGCGTGGCGCGCGGCAGCGCCTGCCGCGAGACGAAGTAATGGATACCGAAGTCCTCCGCCACGCCCACCAGGCTGGCGCCGAACACCAGCGTGATCAGGTGCACGCGGTCGAAGACGATGGCCGTGGCCGAGATCGCCGCCGCCGTGCCGATGGCCAGCGACAGCCCCACCAGCACGATCGGCCGCAGCGAGCGGAACGCCAGCCAGACCAGCAGCAGCACCGCCGCCAGCGAGCCCCAGCCGATCACGTTCATTTCGAAATTCGCCTGCGCGGCGGCGGCCTCCGCGTGCAGCGGAATGCCGGCGGCCACTACGCGCACGTCCGCATCGCCCTGCCGCGCAGCGGCCTCGGCGGCGCGCAGCAGGTCGCTGTAGTCGGTACTGCCGCTGACCGAGAATGCCGGTTTGGTGATGTGGTACGTCAGCAGCACCCACTCCTTGCCATCGCCGGACAAGGCGGCCAGCCCGTCGCGCTCCTGCACGCGCGTCACGGCGGCGCGGGAGAGCCACCAGTCCTGCCACAGCCCAAGCGGATCGGCGGCCCAGTCGGTCAGGCGCGGCCCGGTGGAGAGCTGGTAGAGGCGCGTCAGCGCCTGCTGGGCGAGTTGGTCCGGATGACCTTGCTGCAACTGCTGACGCTGGGCGTCGGTCAGCAGGCGGTCCCGCCACGGGCGATAGAAGTCGAGCGCCTTGTCGAAGTCGAACGCGGCGATCTTGTCCACCGGTTGCAGCAGCGTGCCGCCCTGCGCCGTGGCTTGGCTGAAGCGCTGCGCGGCGGCGCGCGTGCGCGCCCAGTCCGGGCTGCCGACGAGCACCACCACCTCCTGCGCCACGCTGTCGGCCAGCCGGCGCAGCACGCGGTCCGCCGCAGCGGTGCGCTCGCTGGTCGGCAGCAGCGCCATCACATCCGTATCGAGCCGCGAGCCGCGCCAGAACTGCACCTGATGGGCGATCATCGCCAGCACGATCAGCAGCCAGACGATGGCCAGCCCACGCGCCAGCCGCGTGATGCCGCCCTGCATCGCCACGCCGCCCGCCACGTTACTCAAAGCGCTGCTCCTCGGCCGGGGTCAGCCTGGCGGCGGCGGCTGGGTCGATCATGCGGACCACGGTGCTGTCGCCGCCGGCTTCCTCGAGCCGCACGTCGCGCACGAACTTGTCGCCGGCCAGCTCGATCCGGGTGAACACGCGCCGCATGCCGGCATCCTTTGGGATCAGCGTCAGCGCCCATCCGGCGCTGCCGACCAGCTTGCCGGTCACGTCGAAACGCGCGGACAGCCCGTGCAGGTCGCCGCGCAGCACGGCGATCATCGACTCGCCGACCACGCGCATCGCAGGCTGGGATTCGGCTTGCATCTGCTGCTGCACGCTGCCATCGGCGCCGCGCATCACCAGCTTCTCAGGGGTGACCAGCAGGCTCGACGGGAACGGCTCGCGCGTCTGCCAGACCACGCCACGGCCGCGCGCGAGCACGAAATCGCCCCGCGAGACCAGCGGATTGCTGAAGCCGGACAGCCGGCGCGTCTGCTCGAACCGGCCCCGGATCACGGGCGCATCGGCCAGCCGCTTGGCCACCGAGGCCAGCAGGTCGTCGGCATGGGCCGGCAGCGCCGGCAACATCACCACCAGCGCCAGTGCGCCAGCAGCGGCCAGAACCTGGCGGCGCCTCACGACGGCACCCCGAGCTTCCGCAGCAACACCGGCGGGCAGACGTAGAGCATCTCCTGCGTCGTCATGTCCACGGCTACCTGGATCGAATAGCCCTTGGTCAGCCGCTGGCCAGACGCCGCATCGCGGATCTCGTAGTCGATCTTGAGCCGGTTTTCCCATTCGACGATGGTGGCGCGCACGATCATCGACTGGCCGTAGACCAGCGGGCGCACGTACTTGACGCGCAGGTCCACCACCGGCCACGCGTAGCCGGAATCGCGCATCTGGGGGTAGTCGTAGTCGATCTGCTGGAGCAGCGCGCAGCGCGCCACTTCGAAGTAGCGCACGTAGTTGCCGTGCCAGACCACGTTCATCGGGTCGAGGTCGTGGAACGCCGGCGTCAGCGTGATCTCGTGGCTGAAAGCTTTGGACATAGGTCTCCGGTGGGCGGCGCGGCTTAGTGCGCGTCCTGGCGCGCGTCCTGCGCGTTCTGGCGACCGGTACGGACCGGATCGTCCGCCCAGAAGTCGTAGAAGTTGAACCAGTCGAATGGCGAGCGCACCAGCAGCGCCTCCAGCCATGCGGCGTAAGTCGTGGCCAGCGCGGTCAGCGCGGCGTCACGGCTCGCACGTGGGAGCGTCACCGCGCGCGTGAGTTCCGTGAAACGCAGCAGATGGCCGTCGCCATGGCGCACGCAGCCCATGGCGTACAGCGGGCAGCGCATCAGCCCCGCCAGCACGTACGGGCCCACCGGGAAACGCGCCGGCGCGCCCAGGAACGGCACGCGCACCGCCCGGCCGCCGTGCGCGGGCGCGCGGTCGCCAGCAATCGCCACGAACTCGCCCGCCTGCACCTTGGCCGCCAGTTCCAGCGCCGTGGCGGGCGAGATATCGTCCACCTGATAGAGCTGGAGGCCCGATTTGGGATCGAGCCGCGACAGGATCCGGTTGAATCGCTCGGCATGGGCGGTGTGCACCAGCACGGTCAGCCGCAGCCCCTGCCGCTGGTTGGCCAGCACCCGGCACAGCTCCAGGCAGCCCATATGCGCGGTCATGATGATGCCGCCCTGCCCGCTGGCGATCTGGTCCAGCAGCACCTGGTGGCCTTCCCGCGTGACGTTGCCGAAGCGGTACTGGCCGCCGATGGACAGCAGCTTGTCCAGCAGCGTGTCTGCGAACGAGAACAGGTGGCGCAGCGTATGGCGCCAGGTGGGCTGCGCGCCGATCGCGCCGGCGGTGGCCTCCATGCGCGTGAGGTAGTCCATCGACGCCCGGCGCGCCAGCGGATGCGTGATCCAGTAATAGGTGACCACCGGGTACAGCACCGCCCGGAACAGCGTGCGGCCGAAGACGCGATAGAGCCCGTACAGGCACCAGACGCCCCAGACGCACGTGGCCTCGCCGATGGTGCTCCAGTGGCGCGACGGCGTGCGGCGCGTGGCGGCGTCAGCCGTAGGCTTCGCCGTGCTCATGCCGGCCTCACCCTGCGCCAGAGCAGGCGCGGCAGCCGCCACACCATGCCGAAGAACAGCCGCGTATGCATGCGCGAGATCAGCACGTTGTCGCGCCACGCCTGGAAGTGCGAGACGCCATCGGACGGATACGTCACGCGCGTCGGCACGTTGACGATGCGCACGCCGCGCCAGACCAGATGCACCAGCACCTCGGTGTCGAACTCCATGCGCCGGCCGAGGTCCACGTCGCGCATCAGGGCGGTTACCGCCGCCAGCGGGTAGACCCGCAGGCCGCACATCGAATCCTTGATCTGGAACGAGAGCGTGTTGATCCAGACCCAGATGTGCGTCAGGTAGCGCGCGTAGAGCCGCAGGCGCGGCACCGAGTCGTCGTAGACCGGGTGGCCGCAGATCATCGCGGCAGGCTGGGCCTGCGCCAGCGCGGTGAACTGGGGAATGCAGCCGGCGTCGTGCTGGCCATCGGCATCGATCTGCAGCGCGTGCGTGTAGCCAAGCCGCGCGGCCTCCGTGAAGCCGGCCATGATCGCGCCGCCCTTGCCCTGATTCACGGACAGGCGGATCAGGCGGACGCGCTCGGGGTGCGCGGCGGCAATCTCGCGGAGCACCTGCTCGCAGGCCGGGCTGCTGCCGTCGTCCACGAGCAGGCACGGCAGCGGATGCGCGAGGATGGCATCGACCATGGCGCCGATGGCGCCTTCGTGGTCATAGACCGGCACGAGCACAACCGGACGGAGCGGCGTCATGGCGTATCGGGATGAAAAACGATCTTGCCGCTGGCGTGCGGGCCGGTGTCGGATGTCAGCCGGAAGCCGAGCGCGAGGGCGTCTGGCTGCCACGTCAGCGCCATGCGCACCGTGGTGCCAGGCTGGATCACGGCCTGGAACTTGAGCGTGTCCAGCCGCGCGAAGCGCTCGCGCGGCGGAATCGGCAGCCGCTGGGGCGCCAGCGCCATCACCCAGTCCACCTGGGCCACGCCGGGCACGATCGGGGTATCGGGGAAGTGGCCGTCGAAGATCGCCAGGTCATCGGTCACCTCCAGCGCGGCGGTGGCCGAGGTGGCCGAATTGGCCTCAGCGTCCAGCCAGTGCGCAGCCGGCACCGTGCGGCGGAACAGGTCGCGCAGCATGGCTTCGGTGGTCTTGCCCTGCGCGTTGCACGGCAGCGCCGGCACGAAGGCCCAGCGACGCGGCAGCGCCACCGGGTCCACGGCGTCGGCCAGTTGCGCGCGCAGCGCGGCGGTCAACGCGGCACGCCCATGGGTGTCGAGGAGTGCCTGTCCGGCGTCGCCAGGCACCACGGCGGCGGCCACGCGGGTGCCGACATCGAGTTCGACCATGACGACCCGCGCCTCCCGCACCAGCGGCGAGGCGGCCAGCCGCTGCTCGATCTGCGTCAGCGAGACGCGTTTTTCCTCGATCTTGACGATGCGGTCAGCGCGGCCGGCCAGCACGAAGCTGTCGTCGCCGGCGGGCAGCGCGCGGTCCGCGCAGACGTACCAGTCGTCATCGGCCAGATGCGGCGAGCGCACGGCCAGGAAGCCGTCCTGCAGGCGCCAGGCGATGCCGGGCAGCGCCGTCCAGCGGTCCGCCTGCACGGCGCGCTGGCGCCAGGCGATGCCGCCGGTCTCGGAGCTGCCGAATACTTCGATGGGGGAGCGGCCGGTGTGGCGCAGCGCGTCCGCCGCAGCCTCGGGCGGGAGCGGCCCGCCGGACGAGAACACCGCCTGCAGCACCGGGCGCGTGACGGGCCAGTCGAGCGCATCGGGCATACGCTTCAGGTGCGCCGGGCTGCTGACCAGCACCGCCGGGCGGGCGTCGTCCGCGCAGGCGCGTACCAGTTCCTCATGGAAGGCGAGCCGCGCGCCGGGCATCGGCCGGCCCGCCGCCAGCGGCCAGAGCACCGTGAAGAGCAGGCCGTAGATGTGCTGGTGCGAGACCGTGCTCAGCACGCGCACATCGGCGGGCAGCCGCGCGCCAAAGGCCTGCTGGAGTGTGTGGACCTCGGCATCGAGTTGGGCGAGGCGCTTGTCGATGGCGCCGGGCTCGCCGGTGGACCCCGAGGTGAACAGCGTGACCCAGGTGTCGTGCGTGCTTAGCGGGAGCCAGTCGGCCTCCCCTGCCCCCGGAGTTGTTCCGGGCGCTGGCACCAGGCCGCCCGGCAACTCGCCGGCCCAGCCATCGGCATGGCCGCGCAGCGCCGCGAGCGTCTCCGTGCGGGTATCGCCGGGCAGCACCACGTGCTTGCCGGCATGCCACGCGCCGAACAGCGCGGCGGCGAAATCGGCCGTGCCCTCGAAGTACAGCGCCCAGCGCGCGCCTGGCGCCGCCGCGAAGGCCCGGCGCCACGCCGCCACACTGGCGACGACCGCTGCCGCCTGGGCATCGCCTTGCGCGGCCCGTGCCGCCTGGGCAGCCATCACGGCGCCAACGCCCGTGAAGCCGGTGAAACCACTGAGCGCGGGCTCAGTCATGACGATTCTCCGCATGCCGCGCACGCGCGCGCTGCCGCACCAGCCATTCGCCGGCGAACATCGCGCCGATCAGGCCATAGGCAATCGCGCCGTTGTACAGCGCCCAGACCCGGTCGCTGGCGGCCAGCGCGGTCACGGCGGCAACGGCGCCATTGCAGATAAAGAACACGCACCAGGCCTGCGTCACCCGGCGCGTATAGGCCACGCCGCTGGGCGGCAGGTTCGGCTCGCGCAGCCGGGCCATGCGTTCCACCAGCGAGGGCGGATGGCGCAGGCTCCAGCCGAACACGCCCAGCATCGCCACGTTCACGAGCACCGGGTAGAGCTTCAGCGGCAGCGCGTGGTCGGAGGCCAGCACGATCAGGGCCAGCCCCGCCGCCAGCACCGCCATCGCCCGCCAGCCGGCCTGGCGGCTGGTGCCGGCGCGCAGCAGGGCGAGCGCGACCAGCGCCAGCGCCATCACGCGCGGCGAGAAGTGCTGCAGACCCAGGTAGATCACCACCGGGTACGACAGCGTCAGCAGCCCCAGCCCCCACTTKCGCCAGGTCATCGGGCGTCAGGCGGTGGCCGGCGAGTCGATCAGCAGCGCAAGCGCCTGCACCACGTCCTGCACGGTGCGCACGGACTTCAACTGCTCGGGCTTGAGCGGCTTGTTCAGCATCGGCTTCAGCTTCACCAGCAGGTCAACGGCGTCGATGCTGTCGATGTCGAGGTCGTCATACAGCCGCGCCTCGGGCGTAATGCGCTCCGGGGCGATCTCGAAGGTTTCCTCGAGAACCGCCGCCACCCGCGCGAAGATTTCGTCGTGAGTCATGATCTGGCTCCGTATAGCAGTATTGCGATGACCTCGCGGATCAGGCCGGGGCCTGGCCGCGCTGCGACGCCACGAACGCCGCCAGCGCCGAAACACTGGCAAAGCGCGCGCGGATTTCCTCCTTGTCGCCGTTCATGGTGATGCCGTAGCGCTTCTGCAGCGCCAGGCCCAGTTCCAGTGCGTCGATGGAATCGAGGCCCAGGCCTTCGATGAACAGCGGCGCGGTGGCGTCGATATCGTCAGCCGCCACGTCCTCGAGGGACAGCGACGAGATGATCAGTTCCTTGATTTCTTGCTCAAGCGCCTGCACGGCGGATCTCCCTGGAGAAAAACTCGAATAGTGATTGGGTCAGGTGGCGCACGGCCATGGCGTCGTCGGTGCCCGGCGCCACCCACTGCGCGGGTGGCACGTCTGGGTGCACGTCGATGACGAAGCGCGGGCGCCGCACCGGCACGTGGTACCACTTCTCGCCCTTGGTCAGCGTGGGCGGTTCGCAGCGGATGACCACCGGGGTCAGCGCAAAGCCGCCGCGTACGGCCACGTTGGCCGCGCCGCGCTGGAGTTGCAGCGGCTGGCCCGGGCGCGTGCGCGTGCCTTCCGGAAAGATGATCAGGTTGTTGCCGGCCCGCAGCGAGGCGATGCAGTCGTCGACCATCGCCGCGCCACTGTCGTTCTGCACCCAGCCGGTGGCCAGCACCGGGCCGCGCGTGAACGGGTTGCGTGCCAGGCCGGACTTCACCACGCAGTCGGCGCGGCGCGTCAGCGCCATCAGGAACACCACGTCGATCAGCGACGGATGGTTCGCCACCACCAGCATCCCCTCGCGTTGCAGCCGTTCTGGATGGCGGATTTCGTAGCCGATGACGCCGACGCTGCGCATCAGCCAGAGGAACAGCCGGAAGGCATGGTGGATGACATCGCGGCACACGCGCTGGCGCGTCTGGGTGGACCACGGCAGCAGCGCCAGCGCCGGGAACACCAGCACGCGCAGCAGCAGGCCGCCCACGCCGAAGCTCGAGAAGCAGAAGCCGGTGGCGCACACGCGCCAGGCGCGGTCGAGGCGTTCAACCATGGCGCTGCCACCTCCAGACCGCGCGTTCGCCACGGTGGCACAGCTCGGCGTCGCCGGTCAGCATGAATCGCAGCACATCCAGCGCGTGCGGCAGCACCGGATGGGCGGTGTCGGGGTCCGACGCCTCGCGCACATGGTCGATGTCGAGCCGGAACACCGGCTCGCCCGGGCGCGGCTTGCCGATGCGCCAGGCCCAGCCGAACAGGCAGCCGGGCTCATCGGCGAACTCGGCATAGGCCTCGGGCAGCGGCGCGTCATAGCAGACCAGCAGCACCTCGTCCGCCCCATCGGCCAGCAGCGCGCAGGCTTCGAAGGCGGCCGTCTCCACGGTATCGCGGCCAGCCGCCACGGCCTGGAGGTTGGAGGCGTCTCCCCGGTCGATCGTAAACATCGCACCAATGGCGTTGTGGACAGAGAGGCCGAACGCGGTGGGCGACAGTGGCTCGCCGGCTGCCAGTTCGCTGAGCATGTCGAAGGCGCGGCGGGTGTCGCCGTGGCGCGAGGCAAACACGGCCGGCGGGGCTGGCGCGGCGGGGGCCTCGTCGGGCGGGAGGGTGTCGTAGGCGGGATGCAGCGCCGCGCGGCCGATGGCATTGACGCGTCGGCGCAACATCGGGGCCATGGCCGAGAGCGCCGGCAGGTCCGATCCCTCGGGCAGCCATGGCGCAAGACTCCACGCCTGCCAGGCTTCCGGGGATTGCAGTGCCGGCGCACAGGCCGCCCATGCGCGAATTCCGAATTCAATTGCCATGCCGTGCGCGTTGGGTGGAATGTGAGCCCCGCGTCCCCCGCCGTGCCTGGGGCAACGTTGGCCACGCGCGTGTGCGCGGGCCCGCGCGCGACCATCGCACCGGGGAACAGATTCCGTTTTTCCCTGAAATTAGAAGCAAAATCCGAGGATTTCGCCGAAGTTAGTTATCGACACCCCGATTTCGCATATACCGCGCTAACGGCGGGTTTCGGCCAAACACTGAGCCGCCCAGTCGAGGGGTGTCCGTGGAGCGTGCTCCGGGCGGTCATCGCGGCAAACTACCGAAATGTTTCAACCCGGCGAACTTCGCCACACTTTTTTTGTCAGGGGCGAATTCTCGCATAAAGCGGCACCCGTAGGAATGGCGCAACAGTAACGGTCCTTCGCAAATGTAACGAGGGCGGGCGCGGCTTTTCAGCCGCCCCGCCCTGTGCTGGGACGCCCCGGAGGACGTGTCGATCAGGCCGCCGGCAGGATCTTCCCCGTGACCTCGCCAAAGCCGACCCGGTAGCCATCGCCCTGGCACCAACCGGTCATGGTCACCGTGTCGCCATCCTCGAGGAAACCACGCTGCACGCCGCCGCTCAGCGCCACCGGTTCGGCGCCATTGCGCGTGGTCTCCAGCAGGCTGCCGCACGAATCGGGCGTGGTGCCGCTGATCGTGCCCGAGCCCATCAGGTCGCCGACGCGCACATTGCAGCCAGACACCGTGTGGTGCGCCAGTTGCTGCGCCATGGTCCAGTACATCGCCTTGAAATTGGTGCGGCAGACCGTGCTGGGCGCCGCGCCAGCCGGTTGCAGCGCGATTTCGAGCGCGATGTCGTAGGCGTTGCGGCCCTGCTGCTGCAGATACGACAGCGGTTCGGGCGACTGTGCCGGATTGTCACGGCGGAAGGGCTCGAGCGCCTCCATCGTCACCACCCACGGCGAGATCGACGTCCCGAACGACTTGCTGTTGAACGGCCCGAGCGGCACGTATTCCCACTGCTGGATATCGCGCGCGCTCCAGTCGTTGAGGATGACCATGCCGAACATGTGCGCGGGGGCATCCCCCGTGCTGACCGGCTCGCCCAGCGCCGACGGCTTGCMGACGATGAACCCCATCTCCAGCTCATAGTCGAGCTTGCGGCACGGGCCGAAGGTCGGGCGCGCCTCGTTCGGCAGCTTGGTCTGGCCGTTCGGGCGACGCAGCGCGGTGCCACTAACCACCACCGAGCTGGCGCGGCCGTTGTAGCCGATTGGGATTTCGAGCCAGTTCGGCAGCAGCGCGTTTTCCGGGTCGCGGAACATGCGGCCGACGTTGGTCGCGTGCTCGCGCGACGAATAGAAATCKGTGTAGCCAGGGATCTCGACCGGCAGGTGCAGCGTCACGCCGGCCATCGGCAACAAAGCCTTKGCGCGCAGCGCCGCGTGATCGCGCAGCGCGGCGTCTTCGCCGGAGAGCAGCGCCGTCAGCCGGGCGCGGGTGGCCTGCCACAGGGGCTGGCCCAGCGCGATAAAGCGGTTGAGGCTGGCCGAGGCAAACGCGCCCTTGGCCGCCGCCGGCAGCAGGCCGGCATCGTCGAGCGCGACGAGGTCCAGCACCTGGTCGCCAATCGCCACGCCCACGCGCGGGGCCTGGCCGTTTGCCGAAAACAGGCCGTATGGCAGGTTCTGGATCGGGAAATGGGTCTGGCCGTCGTTGGCCGATTCGACCCAGCTGGTGGCACGCGTTTGGGTGCCGGTTTGGGGGGCAGTCATCTTGGGAATCTTCCGGAAATCAGCGCACGTTCGGGTTGAAATGCTTCTTCAGGCCTTGCCAGCAGGTGTAGTAGTCATGCTGGAGCAGCGCCGACTGGGCCGCGTACGGCGTCGGGCGGATCACGCCCGGCGTCTCGAACATGAACGCCATGGTGTCGGTGATGTGGTGCGGCTGGCTCGTGTCAGCCCCCGAGGCGCGCTCAAAGGTTTCCGCATCGGGGCCATGGCCGCTCATGCAGTTGTGCAGGCTGGCGCCACCCGGTGCAAAGCCCTCGGCCTTGGCATCGTAAACGCCCGAAATCAGGCCCATGAACTCGCTCGCCACGTTGCGGTGGAACCAGGGCGGACGGAACGTGTTCTGCGCGGGCAGCCAKCGCGGGCCGAAGATCACGAAGTCGATGGTGTCCACGCCCGGCGTGTCCGACGGGGACTGCAGCACGAGGAAAATCGACGGATCCGGATGGTCGTAGCTGATCGATCCGATCGTGTTGAAACGGCGCAGATCGTACTTGTACGGCGCGTAATTGCCATGCCACGCGACCACATCGAGCGGCGAATGGTCGATCTCGGCCTGCCAGAGATTGCCCTGGAACTTGGCGACGAGTTCGAACTTGCCCTCGCGGTCTTCGTAGCTCGCCACCGGCGTCAGGAAGTCACGCGGATTGGCCAGCCCGTTCGAGCCGATCACGCCGAGGTCCGGCAGCTTGAACAGCGCGCCGTAGTTCTCGCAGATATAGCCGCGCGCGGTGCCGTCCGGCAGGTCCACGMGGAAGCGCACGCCGCGCGGAATCACGACGATCTCCTGCGGCTCCACCGCCAGCCGGCCCATTTCCGTCGACAACAGCAGGCGGCCCTGTTGCGGGACGATCAGCATCTCGCCATCGGCGTTGTAGAAGAAGCGGTCCTGCATCGACTGGTTGGCCAGGTACAGGTGGATGCCGCAGCCCGTCATCGCTTCGGGGCTGCCATTGCCGGCCATCGTCACGATGCCGTCGATAAAGTCGGTCGGCGCGGTCGGCATCGCCGGCGGGCTCCAGCGCAGCTGGTTCGGCGACGGCGGCACCTCGTCGAAACGGCTCAGCCAGCGGCCCGGCTCCAGGCGGCTGAACGGCTGATGCATGGCGGCCGGGCGGATGCGGTACAGCCACGCGCGCCGGTTGTGAGCGCGCGGCGCGGTGAAGGCGGTGCCCGAGATCTGCTCGGCGTACAGGCCATATGGCACGCGCTGGGGCGAGTTCTGGCCCACGGGCAGCGCGCCGGGCAGTGCCTCGGTGGCGAATTCGTTGGCGAAGCCGGACAGATAGCCGGCCACCGAGACGTCCGCCATGGCTTCGTTCAGTTGAGTCTGGGTCATGAAGTCTCCTCTCGTGCCCCGGATCGTATTCGTCGTCCGACAAATTACGAATGGTAAAATCAATTTCTCATATCGTAATGACGACGGATGGACGTGTCAAACCGGGAACGACCCTAAGTCGGTCCTAGGACKACAATAGGCGACCCGGCGGCCGGTTACAGCACTGCCGATGGAAAAGGCGAAGCGGAAATCAGAAGACGCGCAGCGAGATGTGCACGAAAAAGCACGCGGCGCAATGGCAGCGGCTGGGGATCGCGGGCGCGATCGGCATGAAGGACCGGGCATTGCCAGCGCGGCGGATTAGCCGCGCCGGAAATGCCCGGTGGTCTTGCTATCCGCAGACCATGTGGGCGGGTGCCCCCAGGCCCGTGGACTGGCGGTGTTACATGGGCTTGTGGCCCTCCCCGGTGCTGGGTCCGGAACCGAACCCGCCCTGCCCCTGCGGCGCTGCCGCGGGAGCCGAGCCGGCCGGCTGGCCGGCCATCGAGGCTGCTGTAACGCCGCCATTGCGGCTGGCGATGAATGCGTTGACGTCGGCTGCCAGATGCTGCGGGGCCAGCACCACTTCCAGCCCCAGCGCCTCACAGGCCGCCAGGAACGTGGACATGCGTGGATCGGCTTGCCCCGATTCGGCCCGAAGATAGGCTTCCCGGGAAATTCCCGCCTTACGGGCGACGTCCTCCTGCTTGAGCTTGCGCGCACGACGCAACGCCCGCAGTTGCCGGAACGGTTCGCTAGCGCCTCTTGGCACGGCTGTACTGTTCATGTCGGTCTCCAGTCACCAGTGAAAAAAAAGTGCGCGGACGTGCATTCGAGTATAGAGCACGTAAAGCGTTCCGTAAGGTCATGTTTGGAACACTTTTACAGATTTCTTATGATGGCTTGATCTCGCCCACCGGAACCTCCTCCAAAAGGCGGATACAGCACAACTTCCTCTCCCCGCCTCCTCATAACGACAACGCACGCTTTGCGTTGACGTCACTTCAGTATCAACGATGTGTGGAATAAGGCAAGTTGACAAACCGACCGGTCGTGCTATTCTCAACCTCATGCAAAAAGGCCAGCTCACCCGTACCGCGATCATCGAACAGGCACTCGCTTCCGCCGCGCGCGTGGGGTTCGAGCAGCTTTCGCTCGCCACGCTGGCCGCGGACACKAATATGTCGAAGAGCGGGCTCTACGCGCACTTCCGCTCGAAAGAGGCGCTGCAGGAGGCCGTGCTCGAGCGCGCGGCGGAGCGTTTCAACGATGTCGTCGTACGTCCGGCGATGCGCCAGCCGCGCGGCGCACGCCGCCTGCAGGCGCTGTTCGACGGCTATATGGACTGGCTAGGTGCCACGGTGACGGAGGGGCGCTGCCTGTTCATGGCGCTCTCCCAGGAGTACCGCGACAAGCCTGGCGTCATTCGTGACAGGGTCGTGCAGGCCTTCAAGGACTGGCACAGCACCATCTGCCGCGTGATTACCGACGCGATGGACGAAGGCGATCTCCGGACCGATGTGGACCCGCGCCAGTTTGCGTTCGAGATGGCCGGAATTGGTATGTCGTTCCAGACATCGTTCAAGTTGATGGCGCGCAGCGATGCCGAGGCGATGGCCCGGCGCGCGTTCGCCCGGCTGCTCGACGACGCCCGAACCACGCGGGAAACCGCCCCGGCCGACGCCTGAAACGGCTCGCCGGCGGCTTCACACCACGGCGTTCCCGGGCACGAACGCAGTGTGTCAGACGGCATTTTCATCGTCATTTATTGCCCGAAAAATAGCACGACTGGTCGGTCGTGAATCATAAAAAAACAGGCGGGAAGCCAGCGAAGCTGGCCGATTTCGCCGGCAAGCCATCGGTTGGAGGTGTTAGCCGTGCCGCAAGTGCTGTTTTCCTCATCCACGCCACGCGCCGCTGGGTCACATCATGTGACGCATGCGGAACCCGTTTCCACCGTCCGCAGGGGGCCGCCCGTGTGGCTCAGACTGCGGTGGCAGGCTGCGAGCCTCCTCCATCCGGGGGGCACCGCCCGCGCGCTGGAGCGCCTATGGTTCACGCCGCCCCGCGCCAAGTCGAGCCCGGATGCACTGCGCCTGATCGATGCCGCGCGCAGCGAATGGGCACTGGTCACCGGCCAGGGCATCAGCCGGCGTGTGCGCGTCTACCGCTGGGGCACCGAAGGGCCGGTGGTCCTGCTGGCCCATGGCTGGGGCGGTCATGCCGGCCAGTGGCATGCGCTGGTCCATGCGCTGCTGGGCGCCGGGATGCGCGTGGTGGCGTTTGATGCGCTATCTCACGGGGCCTCCGACGCCGGCGCACGCGGGCCGAACCAGACCTCCTTGCTGGAGATGGCACGCTCGCTGCTGGCCGCGGCCTGGCAGGTCGGGCCGGTCCATGCAGTGGTCGGCCATTCGCTGGGCGGTGCCGCCGCCGCGCAGGCGATACGCGAAGGCTTGCCGGTGCGCGGCGCGGTGATGATCGGCTCGCCCGCTGATATGGGCGAATCCTGCGCCGCCCTCGCCTGGCAGCTCGGCATTGCGCCGGGCATCCTCGCGCGTATGCGGCAACAGAGCGAACAGTGGCTCGGCACGTCCTGGGCGACGTTCAACGTGCCCGATGTGGGGCGCACGCGGCCGGTGCCGCCGGCGCTGGTAATCCATGACCGCGACGACAAGGAAGTGCGCTGGGAAGACGGCGCCGCCATCGCAGGCGCGTGGCCGGCGGCGCAGCTGGTGACCACGACCGGACTCGGCCATCGGCGCATCCTGCAGGACAAGGCCGTGGCGACCGAAGTGGTCAGTTTCGTGGCGGGACTGGTTGGGGAGAACCCAGTGCGAAGCCTCGCGCGCGCGGTCGCCGCTCGTCCTCTCAGCTAACCCCCTTCTATATAGACAATAAGGGCCGGGTGCTGCGTCAGCAGCCCCGGCCCTCGTTTATGGCGCGCCCGCGACTTGGCGGTTAATTGCAGATTAGAACCCGGACAGCACCAGCTTGCCGATAGTCTGGCCACCTTCGAGCTGCGCGTGGGCGCGGCGCAGGTTGGCCGCGTTGATCGTGCCCAGGTTCTCGCCCACCGTATTTTGCAGGCGTCCCGCATCGATCAGCCGTGCCACCTCGTTGAGCAGGCGGTGCTGCGCGATCATGTCCGGCGTGCCGAACATCGCACGGGTGAACATGAACTCCCAGACGAAGGTCGCGCTCTTGCTCTTCAGCGCGCCCACCGGCAGTTCGCTCGCGTTCTCGACGATCGAGCAGATCTTGCCCTGCGGCGCGATGGCTTCGGCCATCGCCGGGAAATGGCGATCGGTGTCGTTGAAGCAGAGGATGTAATCCACCGCGTCAAACCCAAGCTTGCGCAGTTGCGCGGGGATGTCGGCACGATGGTCGATAATATGGTCGGCGCCCAGGCGGCGGCACCAGGCTTCCGATTCCGGCCGCGAGGCCGTGGCGATGACCGTCAGCCCKCCCAGCACCTTGGCCAGCTGGATGCCGATGGAGCCCACGCCCCCTGCCCCGCCGATAATCAGCACCGAACGGCCGGCATCGTCGCCCTTCGGCGAGACACCAAGGCGATCGAACAGCGCCTCCCAGGCGGTGATGGCCGTCAGGGGCAGCGCGGCGGCGTTGGGGAAGTCCAGCGATGCCGGCTTATGGCCGACGATGCGCTCATCGACGAGGTGAAATTCGCTGTTGGCGCCGGGCCGCGTGATGCTGCCCGCATAGAAGACCGGGTCGCCGACCTTGAACAGCGTCACGTCAGGGCCCACGGCGGCCACGGTGCCGGCGGCATCCCAGCCGAGCACGCGCGGGGCATCTTCAACCTTGTCCTTGGGCGCGCGGACCTTGGTGTCCACCGGGTTCACGGCGATCGCCTCYACCTTGACCAGCAGGTCGTGGCCCGAAGCGGCGGGCTTGTCGATTGCCACATCCACCAGCGCTTGGGGGTCGCTGATCGGCAGGTAACGGGTCAGTCCAATGGCTTTCATTGCAGGCATCCTTTCCAACGTATCGAGGGGATGCCTGCATCCTAACCGTTTCGGATTGCCCTGATTAGCCAGATGAATCCGCAATCACTTTCACGAATTTTCGGAAAATCATCCGGGCAAGGCCAATGCACCGGCCAGCGAATCCAGGATTTGCCCACCGCCGAAGCTCAGCTGCTCGGGCACGGCGCCGCCCAGCGTCATCCGGATCGCGCAGTACTTGAACTCCGGAATCTTGCCGAACGGGTCGAGCACCGGGTTGGTCAGCTTGTTGATGGCCGCCTCGTAATAGCAGAACGGCACGAAGACGGCGCCGCGCGGGGTGCCATCGTCGGCGCGCGCGTAGAGCATCACCTGGCCGCGCCGGGACGCCAGCGTGACCACGTCGCCGGGCTTGCCGCCGAGCGCCGCCAGATCGAGCGGATGGACCAGCGCCACCGGATCCGGCTCGATGGCGTCGAGCACGCCGGCGCGGCGCGTCATGCTGCCCGTATGCCAGTGTTCGAGCTGTCGGCCCGTGATCAGGACCGTCGGATATTCCTGATCCGGACGCTCCGCCGCCGGGATGATGTCTGCCGGCACGAATCGCCCGCGTCCGCTTACGGTCGGGAACGTGTCGGTAAAGATCACCGGCTCGCCTGGATCTCCCTCCGTCTTGCAGGGATAGGTCACCGCATGCTCGCGCTGGAGCCGCGCCCACGTCATGCCGCCGATGCTCGGCATCGCGTGTCGCATTTCGTCGAAAACCAAGGCCACGGGCGCCGCATCGCGGGTGGCATGTCCATAGTCCCAGGGCAGCCCGAGCCGCGCAGCCAGTTCGCACAGAATCCACAGGTCCTGACGCGCCTGCCCGGGCGGGTCGATGGCCTGCCGGCCAAGCTGCACGGTGCGATCCGTATTGGTAAACGTGCCGGTCTTCTCGGGGAAGGCCGAGGCGGGCAGCACCACATCGGCCAGGCAGGCGGTCTCGGTCAGGAAGATGTCCTGCACCACCAGATGGTCGAGCGCGGCCAGCGCCTCGCGCGCGTGCTGGGCGTCCGGGTCGGACATCGCCGGGTTCTCGCCCATGATGTACATGCCGCGCACGGTACCCGCTTCGATAGCCTGCATGACCTCCACCACGGTCAGGCCCGGCTGCTTGTCCAGCGGCATGCCCCACAGCGCCTCGAAGGCGGCATTGGCGGCGGGGTCATCCACGCGCCGGTAGTCCGGGAACATCATCGGGATCAGCCCCGCGTCGGACGCGCCCTGCACGTTGTTTTGCCCGCGCAGCGGATGCAAACCCGTGCCCGGCCGGCCGATCTGGCCCGTCATCAGCGCCAGCGCGATCAGGCAGCGCGCGTTATCGGTGCCATGCACGTGTTGGGACACACCCATGCCCCACAGGATCATCGATCCCTTCGAGGTGGCATAGAGCCGGGCCACCTCGCGGATGGTTTCCGCGTCGATGCCACAGACCGGGGCCATGACTTCGGGGCTGTACGGGGCCACATTGGCCGCCAGCGCCTCGTAGCCGGCCGTGCGCGAGGCAATGAATTCGGGATCGACAAGTCCTTCCTCCACAATCACATGCATCATCGCGTTCAGCAGTGCCACGTCCGTATCGGCCTGGAACTGGAGGAAACGGTGCGCAAAGCGCGCCAGATCCGATCGGCGAGGATCGGCGACGATCAGCTTCGTACCGTTGCGCACCGCATTCTTGATCCAGGTGGCCGCCACCGGATGGTTGACCGTGGGATTGGCGCCGATCAGCAGCACCACCTCGGCCTTGCCGACATCCATCACCGGATTGGACACCGCGCCCGAGCCGATCCCCTCGAGCAGCGCCGCCACCGATGAGGCATGGCACAACCGCGTGCAGTGATCGACGTTATTGCTGCCAAACCCGGTCCGCACGAGCTTCTGGAACAGATAGGCTTCCTCGTTGCTGCCCTTGGCCGAGCCAAACCCCGCCAGTGCGCGGCCACCCAGGGTGTCCCGGATGCGCGCAAGCCCGCCGGCGGCCAGCGCCAGCGCCTCTTCCCAGGTGGCTTCCCGGAATACCTCCATGACGCGATCGGGATCCAGCACGATGTCGCCGGATTTCGCCACGCCTTCGCGCCGCACCAGCGGCACCGTCAGCCGGTGCGGATGCTGGGCGTAGTCGAAGCCGTAGCGCCCCTTCACGCAGAGCCGATTGTGGTTCGCCGGGCCATCACGCCCTTCCACGAACAAAATGCGGTTGTCCTTGACGTGGTACGTGAGCTGGCAGCCCACGCCGCAATACGGGCAGACCGAATCCACCTCGCGGTCGGGCACCGCCAGCGCCACGTTGCGTGCCGGCATCAGCGCGCCGGTCGGGCAGGCCTGCACGCACTCGCCACAGGCCACGCAGGTGCTGACGCCCATCGGATCGGCCATATCGAAGACGATGCGCGCATGATCGCCGCGAAATGCCAGCCCGATCACGTCATTGGCCTGTTCGTCGCGGCAGGCACGCACGCAGCGCGTGCACTGGATGCAGGCGTCGAGGTTGACGGCGATGGCTGGGTGCGACAGGTCAGCCGGCACCGCCTCGCGCGGGGCGAAGCGTGGCTTGCCGACTTCGAGCCGGGCCGACCACTGGTCGAGTTCACTATGGCGCGTGTACGCGGTCTCCGGCATGTCGGATTGGAGCAGTTCCAGCACCATGCGCTGCGCGCGGCGGGCACGCTCGGAGTCCGTGTGCACCGTCATGCCATTGGCCGGCGCGCGGCAGCACGACGGCGCCAGCACGCGTTCCCCATCGATCTCCACCATACAGGCGCGGCAGTTGCCGGCCGTATCGAGCCCATCCTTGTAGCAAAGATGCGGAATCTCGATGCCTTCCCGACGCGCCACCTGCAGCAGCGACTCCCCGGGGCGGGCGGTCACGTCCCGGCCATCGAGCCGGAAGGTGACCTCGGTATCGGACGACGCCTGAACGAGCGCGACTTCAGCGCGGGTCAGTGCATTCATGGCTGGCCCTCCGGAGCGACGGATGTGAGTTCATGCGGGAAGTAGCGGATCACACAATCGACGGGATTCGGCGCGGCCTGCCCCAGCCCGCAGATCGACGCGTCACGCATCACGGCGGACAGGTCGGCCAGCGCGGCCAGGTCCCACGCCGCTGCCGGCTGCCGGATCAGGTCGAGCGCCTTGGCCGTGCCCACACGGCACGGCGTGCACTGCCCGCAGGACTMGTCGCGGAAGAAGTGCATCAGATTGCGCGCGGCATCGACGGCCCGGTCGTGGTCGGACAGCACCACGATAGCCGCCGAGCCGATAAAGCAGCCATGTGGCTGCAAGGTGTCGAAATCGAGCGGAATATCGCCCATCGCCGCCGGCAGGATGCCGCCGGACGCCCCGCCCGGCAGGTAGCCGTAGAAGGCGTGGCCGTCCAGCATGCCGCCGCAGTATTCGTCGATCAGCTCGCGCACGGTGATGCCAGCCGGCGCCAGATGCACGCCGGGATGCCGCACCCGGCCGGACACGGAGAACGAGCGCAGCCCCTTGCGACCATGCCGGCCCTGCCCCGCGAACCACTCCGGGCCGCGCTCCACGATCTCGCGCACCCAGTACAGGGTCTCGAAGTTGTGCTCGAGCGTGGGCCGGTCGAACAGCCCGACCTGCGCCACATAGGGCGGACGCAGCCGGGGCATGCCACGCTTGCCCTCGATCGATTCGATCATGGCCGACTCTTCGCCGCAGATATACGCGCCGGCGCCCCGCCGCAGGTGGATCTCGGGCAGGCCGGGCACGGGCGGCGCGGCGCGCAGTTGCGCCAGCGCCTCGGTCAGCACGGCACGGCAGCCCGCGTACTCATCGCGCAGGTAGATATAGATGGCGGCCACGCCGGTCACGCGTGCGGCCACCAGCATCCCCTCCAGGAAGCGGTGGGGATCGCGCTCCAGGTAGACGCGGTCCTTGAACGTGCCCGGCTCGCCTTCGTCGATATTGACGGCCATCAGGCGCGGCGCCGGCTCAGCCCGGACGATGCGCCATTTGCGGCCGGTGGGAAAGCCCGCCCCGCCCAGCCCGCGCAGGCCCGAGTTCTCCATCACGGCGATCAGCGCATCCGCATTGGTATCGCCCTGCTCCAGCGCCTGCAACAGGCGATAGCCACCCTGGGCGCGATAGTCGTCATAGCCGAGGTAGGGTTGGGGGTCATCGCGCACCGTGCCGGCCGTCACGCAGGCCTGGACGGCAGCAGGCGTGGCGGCATCCACGGGATGCTGGCCTACCAGCACGGCCGGCGCCCGTTCGCAGCGGCCGATGCAGGGCGCGGCCAGCACGCGGACATCGGTGCCGAGCAACGCCGGCAGGCGTTCCAGCAGCGCGGACGCGCCGGCCATCTCGCAGGCGATGCCCTCGCAGACGCGCACGGTCAGCGCCGCCGGGGCGGTGATATGGCCATCGGCGTCCTCTCGGACAATATCGAAATGGTGATAGAAGCTGGCCACCTCGAAGACTTCGGTCTGGGCCATGCGCATTTCCTGCGCCAGCGCGGCCAGATGGGGGGTGGCCAGTTGGCCGTAGTGGTCCTGGATGGCGTGCAGATGCTCGATCAGCAGATCGCGGCGGCGTGGGGCATCGCCCAGCAGCTGGCGCACCTCGGACAGTGCCGCCGGATCCACCTGCCGGCCCTTGGGCTGGCGGCGCTTCCGCTCGCGTCCCCCGCCCTCCACCACAATCGGAATCACAACCTGGTTCATGGGGAATCCTGTCGGTTGCTGTGTTGCGCGCCGGCTATGCTGCCGGCTGGTCTGATGATACGCCCGGCATCGCCAGACGCACGGGGCCCGCGATGGCGGGCCCCTTCTGTCTAACCCGGCGCTCGGCTCAGGTCAGGTCAGGTCGTCCGGCACGGCCCGATAGCCCATCGGCGGCGCCGAACTATCATTGACGTACTTCCGGGCATGGGCCTCGCGCATCGGCTTGAGCACGAAGATCGCCAGCACCGCCGAGAGCGCCGCCATGCMGGAGGCCAGCATGAACACCGCGTGCCAGTCACCGGTGGCGGCGGTAATCACACTCGAGAACGGTACCAGCAGCGCGGCCGTGCCCTTGGCCGTGTACAGCAGGCCGGCGTTGGTCGCTGCAAACTTGGGGCCGAAGGTGTCGCCACAGGTGGCCGGGAACAGGCTGTAGATCTCGCCCCAGGCGAAGAACACCACGCCGGTCAGAATCACGAACGCCACCGGGTTGTGCCCGTACTTGGACAGCAGCAGGATGCCGACCGCCTCCACCGCGAAGGCCAGGAACATGGTGTTCTCGCGGCCGATGTTATCGGAGATCCAGCCGAAGAACGGCCGGGTCAGCCCGTTCAGCACGCGGTCGATGGTCAGCGCGAAGGTCAGCGCCGGCAGCGTCAGGMCGAGGATGGACACCGGGGAGTCATGGAGCCCGAAGTCCTTGGCGATGGGGCCCAGCTGCGCCGTGGCCATCAGCCCGCCGGCGGCCATCATCACGAACATCGCGTACATCACCCAGAAGATCGGCGAGGACAGCACCTGGCGCGGCGACGCATTATAAGTAGCAGCCGCCTTCAGGGTGCTCTTCACGTCGGAGAGGATCTTGGCCGACGGCGGATAGAGCGCCAGGCCCAGGATCACCACCACGATGCCTTGCCCCAGCCCGAAGGTCAGGAAGGTGCTCTCGTAGCCGCTGGTCTTGATCATGTTGGCGATGGGCACCACGGTCAGCGCGGAGCCCGCGCCGAAACCGGCCGCCGTAATCCCCGCCGCGAGCCCGCGCCGGTTGGGGAACCACTTGAGCGCATTGCCCACGCAGGTGCCATACACCGCGCCGGCCCCGACGCCGCCAATGGCCGCAGCGAAGTACAGCAGCGGCAGMGACGACGCCACCGAGTTCAGCGCCCATGCAATCGCACAGAGCAGGCCGCCGCCCACCACCACCGGGCGCGGGCCGTACTTGTCGACCAGATAGCCCTCGATCGGCACCAGCCACGTTTCCGTGACCACGAAAATCGTAAACGCCACCTGGATGGCCGTGCGGCCCCAGTGGTATTTGTCATCGATCGGATTGACGAACAGGGTCCAGCCGTATTGCATGTTGGCGATCATCGCCATGCAGATAACGCCGAATACGAGCTGCGTCCATGGGGACGCAAATCGTGACGTGGACGCGCTTTGCTGTAGTTCCATGGTGTCTCCTTCTGGCGGTCATCGCCGCCGTTGTGGATGGGCATCTGATTCGATGCCTCTGTGTACCGCTATCGTTTTCTAGATGTTTTCGTAGAGTGGCTCGCCGCTCTAGTGCTATACAGTATGTGGTATATCACCCAAGTCAAGCCGTTTTCAGTGACCAGTTTTTCTGCCCGATACGACTCAGACCACCGCCGCCCGGAGCGAGGCTGGCAGTGGTGCGCCGGGCGCATCAAACCATGCCGCGAAACGGCGCTCGGTTCGTTGCCGATCAATGACTTAGCGGACGGCGCCAGATCAATGGCGCGACCTGGCGGCAAGCACCTGGGATGCTGCAATGCGAAGGGAAAAAAGATGTCCTAGGGAAAGTCCTAGGCCTTGGGAAAGGCTGGAAAACGCTGGATCAGGCGGGGGATGAAGCGAGGGGGAAACGAAAGATACGGCCGATGAGTACGACGACTGCTGGGAGGGAGTTGCCGGCCGCTACAAGCTCCCTGCCTTCGAACCCAACTGGCTTACGCGTGGGCGAACTGCGGGCGCGCGCCAGCGGCAGGCGTCGCACGGCCGATCCCGTCCACTGCCTGATCCGAGCCGAGGCCGGCAAAGCGGCCATGGTCACCGGCGGTGGTCAGCAGACCCATCGGCAGGCGCGTGGCAATCAGCCAGGTTACGGAAACACCCGAGGCAATCAGACCGAGGGCGATGAGGGAAAGCTGTGCGGCGTGCATGAAAACTCCTGAATGAGGTAGGTCAATGAGTCTTCAGTATATGCTGCACCGCGAGGTCTGTAAATATCCTGTATGTGATATATCAATAGAAGATTGGCACTAAAAACAACAACGCTCCCCGTGGGGTGCGTTGTGGATCGCTTCTCGCGAGAACGACTGGCGAATTCGCGGGAAATAGCGCCTTATTCAGCGCAAAAAACGTTGCGGCGCTGCATCAGATGAATCCGATTCACGGCCCTACCCCGCTTTCTTCATCTGGCCCTGTTCGTACTCCTGGCCACGCAGGTTGTCCCACACCGCCGCCGCGTTGGGCTTGAGCGAGCGGGCCTTCCTTCGAACCAGCATCACGTTATTGTTGACCTGGGGCCGCAAGGGCCGCAGCACGGCCGCGGGCGCCAGACCGGCGGCCTGCGTGCGCGACGGCACCACGCCGATGCCGAGCCCCATCGCCACCATGCCGAAAATCGCCGAGAAATGCCCGAGCAGCTGCAAGGCGCCGGGCCGTACGTGATAGGTGGCCAGCGCGCGCTCCACGGCGGGCTGCACGCCCGAGTTGTGGTCGAGCGAGAGCACCGAGGCATCGGCAAGTTCGCCCCAGCCGAGGGACTCGCGCGCGGCCAGCGGATGCCCGGAGGGCAGCACCGCGTGCAGCGGGTCCATATAGAGCGGTTCGCAATAGAGGTCGTCGCAGGCCACCGGGTTGCTGGCGATGCCGAAGTCCACCTCGCCGCTGCGCACACTTTGCAGCACGCATTCGTGCGAGCGGTCGCGCAGCGTGATGCCGATGCCGGGCCATGCCGTACGGCAGCCGGCCACCCACATCGGCATGGACATCGACGACAAGACCGGATCGGTGGCGATATGCACGGTGCCCTGGCTGGGCTTGCCGGTGCCGTGGCTCTCGCGCAGCGTCTGCTCGACTTCCTCGATCAGATGGCAGATCCGTTGGGACAGATGCTCGCCGGCGTCGGTCAGCTCCACCTGGCGCGTGGTGCGGTCGAACAGCCGCTGGTCGATTTCCTCCTCCAGCTCACGCACGCTACGACTGATGKCCGACTGGGTCAGGCCGAGCTCCGCCGCCGCGCGCGTGAAGCTCTTCTGGCGCGCAACCGCAGCAAAGGCCTTCAGTTGGGGAAGCGAAACATTCATGGTGCCGCTCCTTGTCCTTGCATGGTGGGATGGGTTGCCGCGTGTCCGGTGATGAAGCGCCGGCGCATCGGCTGCAACAGGAACTTGGCGGACAGCCCCGCTGCCACGGTCAGCACGGCCGCCACCGTAAAGACCAGGCTCCATCCACCGCGATGCGACAACACCGAGGCCAGCGGCACCAGCATCGCCGCCGTCCCCTTGGCCGTATAGAGCGTGCCCGCATTGGCTGCGGCGTACTCGCTGCCGAACGTATCGGCACAGAGCGCCGGGAAGATCGAGAAGATCTCGCCCCAGAACAGGAAGGTGAGCGCCGCGAAGAACATGAACCAGTACGGGTTGTGTCCGAACTCCATCAGCCCGATCAGCGACAGCCCTTCGCCGATGAAGATGAAGAACATGGTGTTCTCGCGGCCGATGCGGTCGGAGATCAGGCCGCACAGCGGGCGCGTCAGCCCGTTGCAGAGGTTGTCGATGGACAGCGTCATGGTCAGCAGCGGCAGCGTCATGCCCAGCAGCGTGACCGGCATCGAGGCGAAGCCAAAGTCCTTGGCGATGGGGCCGAGCTGCGCAGTGGCCATGATGCCGCCTGCCGCCACGGCCACGAACGATGCGTAGATCACCCAGAACACCGGCGTGCGCACCATCTGGCCCGGCGTCAGCGCCACGGGGTTGGTCAGGTTGGCCTTGCCGGCGACGAGCCCCTTGGGCGGCTTCGGCTTGACCAGCAACATCGCCAGGATGAAGATCAGCACGCCCTGCAAGATGCCGAACGTGAAGAACGCGTGCTCGTAGCCCGATTTCTGGATCATGTTGGCGATGGGGATCACGGTCAGCGCCGAGCCCGCGCCGAAGCCGGCGGCGGTCAGCCCGGCGGCCAGGCCGCGCTTGTCCGGGAACCACTTCAGCGCGTTGCCCACGCACGTCCCATAGACGCCGCCCGCKCCGATACCGGCCACGACGGCCGCCGCGTAGAGCATCGGCAGCGAGGTGGCGAACGAGTTCATGACCCAGGCTGCTCCGGCGCACAGCGCGCCCACGGCCACCACGGGGCGCGGGCCGAACTTGTCCACGAGCCAGCCCTCTACCGGCACGAGCCAGGTTTCGGTGACGATGAAAATGGAGAAGGCGACCTGGATGGGGGACTCGCCCCAGTGATGACGCGCATTCATGGGCGTCACGAACAGCGTCCAGCCGTACTGGAGGTTCGCCACGAGGCCCATGCAAAGGACGCCGATGAAGAGCTGGAACCAGCGATTGCGGAGCAAGCCGCCCTGCCCGTCCAGATTGCCGTTGCCAAAGGCGGGGCCTGCCGCGTGCGGGTGCGCCATGTCGTGTCTCCTTACATTAGTGTGTCTCGCGCTCTGACGGCGCGACTGGTGGGCAGACCTGCGTGGGGACGCCCTACTTCACTACTGAATGAGCGCGCCTGACATTGCGGCACGTTGCATTGCTGATTGATGCTACTTCAAACTTAGATACGCAAAGCATAAAGTTTTTTATTATGATCATTGACGATCCTTTATAGATTGCAGGATATCGACCAATGAAGAACGCCACGCTGCGCCAGTTGAAAGTGTTCGAAACGGTGGCCCGCCATCTGAGCTTTTCGCGCGCGGCGGAGGAACTGCATCTCACGCAACCCGCTGTTTCCACACAGGTTCGGCAGCTCGAACACCACGTGGGCCTGCCGCTGTTCGAGCAGCTGGGCAAGCGGATCTACCTCACGCCGGCCGGCACGGAGATGCTGCACTACAGCCGCAGCATCATCCAGCAATTCCGCGAGGCCGAGGACGCGATGGCGCAACTCAAGGGTATTTCCGGAGGCCGGCTCAACGTGGCGGTGATCAGCGCCGGCGATTATTTCTTTCCCCGCCTGCTGGCCGAATTCATGAATCGGCATGATGGCGTGACGCTGAATCTCGCGGTGCACAATCGTGAGGAACTGTTGCACCAGCTGGCCGGCAACCTGACCGACCTCGCCGTCATGGTGCGCCCGCCCGAAGGCATGGACACCATCGCCGAGTCGTTCGCCCCCCACCCCTATGTCATCGTGGCCGCGCCGAACCATCCGCTGGTCGGGCGCCGCGACATCCCCCTGGCCGGGCTGGCCGAAGAGGCGTTCGTCTCGCGCGAGAAAGGCTCCGATACCTGGAATTCGATGCAGGAAGGCTTTGCCGGGCGGCTCTCGAACCTGCGCATCGCCATGGAGATCAAGAGCACCGAGACGATCAAGCAGGCAGTCATCGCCAATATGGGTATCGCCTTCCTGTCCGCGCACACGGTGGGGCTGGAGCTACAGGCCGGCAAGCTGGCCGTGCTCGACATCGAGGGATTCCCAGTCATGCTGAACTGGTATGTGGTGCACCGCAAGAACAAGCGGTTGCCGCCCGTGGCGCTGGCATTCAAGCATTTCCTGATGGAAGAAGGCGCCACCCTGATCCAGCAGATCACCGGCGTGGAGGGGCTGATCCGGCCGCGTATCGCCCGCCAGGTCCAGATTCCCAATGTATAAGCGATAGCTTATGGTTTCTCGATGAAACTTTAATTATCGTAAATCGTTCGTCGCGCCTACTCTGCACTTGTACCAAGCTCGTGACCTTGCAAACACAGGAGACGATCATGAACCCACTGCATCCCGCCGCGTCTTCCGCGTCCGTTTCGTCGCCCGTCGCCGGCGCCACGGGCCCTGATCGTACGTTGCAACTCGCCGCCTTCAACGCCGCCTTCGCCGAACTGGGCCTGCGCTTCCGCTGGGACATGCCGATGTTCGAGTGGCTCTGCGGCATCGAATGCGAGAAGACCCGCGTGGCCCGCTATATCGAGGAACACCACGCGCATCTGCTCAACGCCTACGACGCGCCGTTCCTGAGCCAGCTGATCTTCGACAAGAAGAATGAATACCTGCGTGCGATGTCCGGCACCGGCATGAACTAGGCGTTTTACGATTTCCCTTTACGATTCGTCGCGCAATACCAGACAGGCCGTTCCCTCGGGAACGGCCTGTCGCATTTGCCCCTTCGTTTATCAAATGCCCCCAACGGTTGCTGTCTCGCTGGGGGCTGGTTGTGCTGGAGATGCCGGCAGGTCTGGCTATGCCGGCGGGGCGGACCGCATCAGATCTTGCCCGCTCCCCTCGCCCACTTGTACTTCGCGCCGAGCACCGCCACCGGGATTTCGGTCGAGTACGCGTAGGACGGTACGCCGTGCTCGTACAGGTACTCGGCAGCTTCCTCCACCTGCACGTCGCCGGCCAGCGACGCCACGATCGGCTTTTCGATGCCCTTCGCCGCCATCTCTTCCTTCACCTCGATGACCAGCTGGGCGAACACCATCGGCGGCGTGATGATCGTGTGCCAGTAGCCGAGGATGATCGCATGGATGCGCGGATCTTCCATGCCAAGGCGCAGCGTGTTCTTGTACGTCGTGGGCGGTTCGCCGCCGGTGATGTCCACCGGGTTGCCGKCGGCGCCGAACGGCGGGATGAACTTGCGGAACGCTGCGTCGAGGTCGTCCGGCATCGTCATCAGGGACAGGTTGTTGTCCACGCAGGCATCGGACAACAGCACGCCCGACCCGCCCGCGCCCGTGATGATGACCACGTTCTCGCCCTTCGGCGTCGGCAGCTTGGGAATGCCGCGCGCGAACTCGAGCAGGTCGCGCAGCGAGCGCGCCCGGATCACGCCGGCCTGCTTGAACACGTCCTCGTAGATGCGGTCGTTGCCGGCCAGCGCGCCGGTGTGCGAGCTGGCTGCCCGCGCGCCCATGCTGGTGCGGCCAGCCTTGAGCACCACCACCGGCTTTTTCTTCGACACCCGGCGCGCCACCTCGGCAAAGGCACGGCCATCCTTCAAGTCCTCGCAGTGCTGGGCGATGATCTCGGTGTTGTCGTCCTGCTCGAAGAAGGTGAGCAGATCGTCTTCGTCGATATCCGACTTGTTACCCAGGCCGACGATGGCCGACACGCCCATCTTGGCCGAGCGCGAGAAGCCGATGATGGCCATGCCGATACCGCCCGACTGCGACGACAGCGCCGCCTTGCCCTTCACGTCATACGGCGTGCAGAACGTGGCGCAAAGGTTCTTCGGCGTGTAGTAGAAACCGTAGATATTCGGTCCCATCAGGCGGATGTCGTGCTTGCGGGCAATCGCCACGATCTCGTCCTGCCCTTGCACGTTGCCGGTTTCGGCAAACCCGGACGGAATCAGCACGGCGCCGGGAATGCCCTTCTTGCCGACTTCCTCGAGCGCCTGGGCCACGAACTTGGCCGGGATCGCAAACACCGCCACATCGATATTGCCCGGCACGTCGAGCACGCTCTTGTAGGCCGTCATGCCCATGATCTCTTCGGCCTTGGGGTGGATCGGGTAGATCTTGCCCTGGTAGCCGCCGTTGATCAGGTTCTTCATCACCGAATTGCCGATCTTCCCGTCCTCGGCGGACGCGCCGATCACCGCCACCGTGTCCGGGCGCATGATGCGGTTCATCTGCTTGACGATCTGTTCCTGCGTCGGACGGTACTTCTCCGGCTGCGGCGAGAAGTCCACCACGATCCGCACGTCGGCGGCGATGGCGCCGTCCTTGCTGGCGAACACCGGGTTCAGGTCCAGCTCGGAAATCTCCGGGAAATCGCTGACGAGCTGCGACACGCGCTCGATCATGCCGGCCAGCGCCTCGCGGTTGGCCGGGTCGGCGCCGCGCACGCCCTTGAGCACCTCGGCAGCGGCAATGCCGTCCAGCATCGACAGCGCATCTTCGTTGGTGGCCGGTGCCATGCGGAAGGTGATGTCCTTGAGCACTTCCACCAGCACGCCGCCCAGGCCGAACGCCACCAGCTTGCCGAACGACGGATCGGTCACGGCGCCGATGATCACTTCCTGGCCGCCTGTGATCATTTGTTGCACTTGCACGCCGATGATTTCGGCGTTGGCGTTGTACTTCTTGGCGTTCTCGATGATGGTGCGGTAGCCCTGCTCCACATCCGCCGCCGATTTCAGGCCCACCAGCACGCCGCCGGCTTCGGTCTTGTGCAGGATGTCCGGCGAGACGATCTTCATCACCACCGGAAAACCCATCTTCGTCGCCAATTCCACCGCGTTCGACGGCGATTTGGCCACGCCCTCGCCCGGCACCGAGATGCCATAGGCGTCGCAGACGAGCTTGCCCTCGGGCGCCGTCAGCGCAGCGCGCCCCTCTTCCTTCACGGTCGCCAGGATCTTGCGTACCGCATCCTTGTCATGTGCCATGTCAGGTCTCCATCTGTTCAGGCATTGCAGACAATCATTCGAGAGGTGGCGCGGCTCAGACCGCGCCGGCCGCCTTCAGCGCCGCGATCTGGGCCGGCGAGCGGCCGAGCCAGTCGAGGATTTCTTCGGTGTGCTCGCCCAGCAGCGGCGAACGTTCCACTTCCACGGGCGAGGCCGAGAGCGTGATCGGGCAACCCAGCTGCACGTACTTGCCGCGCTCCGGGTGGTCCAGCTCGACCAGGTAGCCGCGGTCGAACATCGACTCGTCCTCGATCAAGTCCTTCATCGAGAGAATCGGGCCGCACGGCACGTCCACCTCGTTCAGGGCGTCCATGACCTCGAATTTCGTCTTGGTCTTGGTCCACTTTTCGATGATGGAGAAGCACTCGCCCAGGCATTTCAGGCGCGCTTCCGGCGTGGCGAACTGCGGATGGGTGATCAGGTCCTCCCTGCCGCACAGGCGCATCAGCGGCTCCCAGCCTTGCGGCTGGATGATCACGTAGACGTAGTCGTTGGCCCCGCCCGGCGAGCAGCGCAGCGCGGCGCCCGGCTGGCCGCCGCCCGACGCATTGCCGGCACGCGGCACATAGTCGCCAAAGGTTTCGTTCGGAAATTCCTTAAGCGGACCGGCCGAGAGGCGCTGCTGGTCGCGCAGTTTCACGCGGCAGAGATTCAGCACCGAATCCTGCATCGCCACTTCCACGCGCTGGCCACGGCCCGAATGCTCGCGGTGCAGCAGCGCGGCCAGGATGCCGACCACGCAGTGCACGCCGGTACCCGAGTCGCCGATCTGCGCGCCGGTCACCGTCGGGGCACCATCCTCGGTACCGGTCGTGCTGGCCGAGCCGCCCATGCACTGGGCCACGTTCTCGTACGCCTTGCAGTCCGCGTACGGCCCCGGGCCGAAGCCCTTGATCGACGCGTAGATCAGGCGCGGGTTCAACTCCTGCAGGCGGTCCCAGTCGAAACCGGCGCGGTCGAGCACGCCGGGACCGAAGTTCTCCACCAGCACGTCGCAGCGCTGCACCAGGTCTTCCAGCAGCGCCTTGCCCTCGGGCGTCTTCATGTTCAGCGTGAGGCTGCGCTTGTTGGAGTTCAGCATCGTGAAGTAGAGGCTGTCGGCGTTCGGCACGTCGCGCAGCTGGCTGCGCGTGATGTCGCCCCGCCCGGGCAGTTCCACCTTGATCACGTCGGCGCCCAGCCAGGCCATCAGCTGGGTGGCCGAGGGGCCGGCCTGCACGTGCGTCATGTCCAGGATGCGGACACCGTCGAGTGCTTTGTTATTCATGCGTTGTCTCCTTGAGTATTCCCGTGCGCGCTTGCTGGATAACGTATGTGATATATCACGACACAACAAGAAGAAAATGCAGCGCGGTTCAGACTTTTCATTCCGCATCGCAATAGATCCTGCGGCATACACGAGCGTTAACCCGCAACATAGAAGGCTTTGCGATCAATCTTGCGCTATTGATGCGATGGCCTTGTCAGCGCGGACATCCCTTTTGCGCGATTCAGCTCGCACCCAGTTTCGGCATGATTTTATTATTGATATATTACATATCGTATTTTACGCCGCGAAGAACTGAACAGGCKGGTCCCGACCTGGCGGCCCGCGGCGCTTTTCAACCGAGGAGACACGTGAACATTCACGAATATCAGGCCAAGGAGTTGCTCAGGCGCTATGACGTGCTTGTACCGCATGGCCGCGTGGCCTTTACACCAGACGAGGCCGCCCATGCCGCCCGCAAGCTGGGCGGCCCGGTCTGGGTGGTGAAGTCGCAGATCCACGCTGGCGGCCGCGGTGCCGGCCGCTTCGCGGATGACAGCTCGGGCAAGGGCGGCGTGCGCGTGGTGAAGTCGATCGATGACGTCCGCTCGAGCGCCGCGCAGATGCTGGGCAAGACCCTGGTCACCAGGCAGACCGGCCCGGCCGGCCGGGTAGTGCGGCGCCTTTACGTCGAGGAAGGCTGCGACATCGCGCGCGAGCTCTACCTGGGCATCCTGATCGACCGCACCACCTCGCGCATCACGATCATGGCGTCCACCGAAGGCGGCATGGAGATCGAGGAGGTTGCCGCACGCACGCCCGAGAAAATTCTGAAGGTGGCAATCGATCCGGCCAGCGGCATCCAGCCGTTTCATGCACGCCGGCTGGCATTCGGCCTGGGGCTGTCGGGCAAGCAGGTGGGCGCGGCTACCCGTTTTATCCTCTCGACCTACCGCGCGTTCACCGAACTCGACGCGTCKATCGTCGAGATCAATCCGCTTGTGGTCACCGGCAGCGGCGACGTGATGGCGCTCGACGCCAAGTTCAGTTTCGACGATAACGCCCTCTTCCGCCATCCCGACATCGATGCCATGCGCGACGAGAGCGAGGAAGACCCGGCCGAGACCGAAGCCGCCCGGCACGCCCTGAACTACGTGCGGCTGGACGGCAACATCGGCTGCATGGTGAATGGCGCAGGCCTGGCGATGGCCACGATGGACATCATCAAGCTCCATGGCGGCGAGCCGGMCAACTTCCTCGACGTAGGCGGCGGCGCCACGACGGAGCGCGTCACCGCGGCGTTCCGGCTGATCCTGGCCGATCCCAGGGTCGAAGGGATTCTCGTCAATATCTTCGGCGGCATCATGCGCTGCGACGTGATTGCCGAAGGCGTGGTGGCCGCGGCGCGCGAAGTGGACCTGACCGTGCCGCTGGTGGTGCGGCTGGAAGGCACCAACGTCGACCTCGGCAAGAAGATCCTGCGAGATTCGGGCCTGCCGGTCGTCTCGGCCAAGGATCTTGCCGATGCGGCCGAGAAAGTCGTGTCCGCCGTGCGCACGCACCCATCGAAGAAGGGAGGAAAGTGAAATGGCMGTGCTGATCGACAAAGACACCCGCGTGATCTGCCAGGGCTTTACCGGCGCACAAGGCACATTCCATTCGGCACAGGCACTGGCCTATGGCACGAAGATGGTGGGCGGCGTCACGCCCGGCAAGGGCGGTGAATCGCACCTGGGCCTCCCGGTCTTCGATACCGTGGCCGCTGCCGCCAATGCCACAGGCGCCGACGCCTCGGTCATCTATGTGCCGCCACCGTTCGCCGCCGATGCCATCCTGGAAGCGGTCGATGCCGGCATCGCGCTGATCGTCTGCATCACCGAAGGCATTCCCGTGATGGACATGGTGCGAGTCAAGCGTGCGCTGTCGGGGTCCGGCAGCCGCCTGGTTGGCCCGAATTGTCCGGGGGTAATCACGCCGGGGCAGTGCAAGATCGGCATCATGCCCGGCCACATCCATACACCGGGCAAGATCGGCGTGGTGTCGCGCTCGGGCACGCTGACTTATGAGGCCGTGGCGCAGACCACGGCGGCCGGACTGGGGCAATCGACCTGCATCGGCATCGGCGGCGATCCGGTGAACGGCACCGACTTCATCGACTGCCTGGAGATGTTCCTGGCCGACGACAAGACCGAAGGCATCCTCATGATTGGCGAGATTGGCGAGATTGGCGGATCGGCGGAGGAAGAGGCAGCCCAGTTCCTGCGCGATGCGCACAGGCGCAAACCGGTGGCKGGCTTTATCGCCGGCACCACGGCGCCGCCGGGACGCCGCATGGGGCACGCCGGCGCGATCATCTCGGGCGGGACGGGCACGGCGGAAGCGAAGGTCAACGCCATGCGCGAAGCCGGCATCCATGTCGCCGGGTCGCCAGCGGAGCTGGGTGCGACCATGGCGGCGGCAATGAAGCAGGCATCGGAACGCGCCCCGCTCAGACGAAACCTGGCGTTGGCCAGCGCGTGAACGTAGAAACGGAAAAGGCCGGGAGAATCGCCCGGCCTTATCGTTCCTGCGCCATGCTGCAACTGCGTCCGGTGAGTCAGCCGGCTCCGGCCTCGGCGCCCGCCCTGGCTTCCAGTTCCGTGATGCGCTTGCGCAGCGCCCGCTCTTCCTGGAAGCGCACGGTCTCGTCACGGATCACCGCCACGATGCCGGTGATTTCCCCGCCCTGCCCGTGCAGCAGCGCCACGGTAAAAGCGATCGACATCGCTTCGCCGTTCTTGTTGATCGCCGGGACCTTGAGCAAGTCATGGCCGTAGCGGGTCTGGCCCGTTGCCATGGTCTTGTCGTAGCCCTCCCAGTGGCGCGCACGCAGGCGCTCGGGAATAATCAGATCCAGCGACTTGCCCAGGGCCTCCTCCCGGGTGTAGCCGAACATGTACTCGGCGGCCGGGTTCCATAACGTGATGGCACCGTCGGCGCCGGAGATGATCACGGCGTCGCCGATGGCCGACACCAGCTGTTCATAGTCGATCGCGGTCTGCATGGTCTTGGTCTTTCCTGAGCTTTCCAGGCGAATGGGAGGGTGGCGAGGTTCGCCACCAGGGGTCCGGGCTGTCATTGTGGCACTGTCGGCCATGCCGGTCCCTCAGCTTGGCGTCCAAACCATGAAGCGCCAGGGTGCGTTACGTCCCGTCTACGCATTCCCCGGCGCTCCAGGTGTGACCCGCTGTCACATTGGGCACTGGCAGTGCTGGCGCCTGGCTCAGATCACCTGCGACTCACGCAGACGGGAGATCTCCTCGGCGGCATAGCCCAGGCTGGCCAGCACTTCCTCGCTGTGCTCGCCCAGCAGCGGCGAACCGGTGATTTCCGGCTTCATGGCCGAGAACTTGATCGGGCTGCCCACGGTCAGGTAGGTGCCACGTTCCTTGTGCGGGACTTCCACGATCGAACCGCTCTTGCGCAGCGATTCATCCGCCGCGAGTTCCTTCATTGACAGCACCGGCGAGCAGGGAATATCGAACTTGCGCAGGATGTCCACCGCCTCGTACTTGGTCTTGTCGGCAAGCCATTCTTCGATGGTCTTGAAGATTTCGAAGATATGCGGCTGACGGCCCTTGGGCGTGTTGTAGTTCGGATCGCTGATCCACTCTTCCTTGCCCAGTGCCTTGCAGATCGGCTCCCAGGCGTGGCCCTGGATGGTGAAGTAGATATAGGCGTTGGGATCGGTCTCCCAACCCTTGCACTTCAGCACCCAGCCCGGCTGGCCGCCACCGCCGGCGTTGCCACCACGGGGCACCACGTCGCTGAACGTGCCGTGCGGATACTGGGGATACTCTTCCAGATAGCCCTGGCGGTCCAGTCGCTGCTGGTCGCGCAGCTTCACGCGGCACAGATTCAGCACGGCGTCCTGCATCGATACGGCAACCTTCTGACCCTGGCCGGTCTGCTGGCGGCCGATGATCGCGGTCAGGATGCCGATGGCCAGGTGCATGCCGGTGTTCGAGTCACCCAGGGCGGCGGCCGACACGGTCGGCGGGCCGTCCCAGAAACCGGTGGTCGACGCGGCACCGCCAGCGCACTGTGCCACGTTCTCGTAGACCTTCAGGTCTTCATAGTGGTGGCCGTCGCTGAAGCCCTTGACCGATGCCACGATCATCTTCGGGTTCAGTTCCTTGATGCGCTCCCAGGAGAAGCCCATGCGGTCAAGCGCACCGGGGCCGAAGTTCTCGACCAGCACATCCGATTCGCGGATCAACTGCTCCAGGATCTTCTTGCCTTCCGGCTTCTTGGTGTCCAGCGTCAGCGAGCGCTTGTTGCTGTTCAGCATGGTGAAGTACAGCGCGTCCGCGTCGGGAATGTCGCGCAATTGCGTGCGGGTGACGTCGCCGGAGCCGGGGCGCTCCACCTTGATGACGTCTGCGCCGAACCATGCGAGAAGCTGCGTGCAGGCGGGGCCGGCTTGCACGTGCGTAAAGTCGATGATCTTGATGCCGTTGAGTGGGAGGTTCACAATCGCTCTCCTGATGGAATAGAGGGTGAAACTGGGGTGGATTACTTCTTGGCCGCGCTCTGCGGATTCAGATTGGTCAGACGACCGCTTTCGGTACCGGCAGCCGGGTCGATGACGGCGTTGACCAGCGTGGGCTTGCCCGACCGCAAGGCTTCGTTCACCGCGGCTTCGAGTTCCGCCGGTGTGGTGACGTTGTGACCAACCCCACCGAACGCTTCCATCATCTTGTCGTAGCGCGCCCCCTTGACGAACATCGTGACCGCCGGATCGTTGCCGCCGGTCGGATTCACGTCGATACCCTTGTAGACGCCGTTATTGTTGAAAATGACGATGCAGATCGGCAGGTTGTAGCGGCAGATAGTTTCCACCTCCATGCCCGAGAAGCCGAACGCACTGTCACCGCACAGCGCGAGGACAGGCTTGCTGGTTTCGACCGCCGCAGCGACCGCGTAGCCCATGCCCACACCCATCACGCCCCAGGTGCCCACGTCGAGGCGCTTGCGCGGCTCGTACATGTCGATCACGGCACGGGCGTAGTCCAGCGTGTTGGCGCCTTCGTTGACAAACGAGATGCCCGGATTGGCTTTGACGACGTCCTTCAGCGCGCGCAGCGCGCTATGGAAGTTCATCGGCGACACATCCTTGGACAAGGTCTCGGCCATCTTCGCCAGGTTCTTGTCCTTGCGTTCGTCCACCGCGTTCAGCCAATCGGCGCCCGGCTTGGCAAAGCCGTTGCCGATCTTGTCGAGCATTGCCGATACGCACGAACCAATGTCACCCACTACGGGCGCGGCGATGGCCACGTTACTGTCCATCTCGGTCGGCGAGATGTCGATCTGGATGAACTGCTTCGGCTTGCCCCAGGTCTTGCCTTTGCCGTGCGACAGCAGCCAGTTCAGGCGGGCGCCGACCAGCATCACCACGTCAGCTTCCGCCAGCACGTACGACCGTGCGGCCGAGGCCGATTGCGGGTGTGTATCGGGCAGCAGGCCCTTGGCCATCGACATCGGCAGGTACGGAATGCCGGTCTTCTCGACCAGCGCGCGGATATCCGCATCGGCGCGAGCGTATGCGGCACCCTTGCCCAACAGGATCAGCGGGCGCTTGGCGCTCTTCAGCAGCGCGACAGCACGGTCGATCGAGTCCGGTGCAGGGAGTTGGCGCGGGGCCGGGTCCACCACCTTGATCAACGACTTGCGGCCACGCTCGGCTTCCATCGACTGGCCCAGCAGATTGGCCGGCAGGTCCAGGTACACACCACCCGGACGGCCCGACACGGCGGCGCGGATGGCACGCGCGATACCGACACCAATGTCTTCAGCGTGCAGCACGCGGAAGGCAGCCTTGGCGTGCGGACGGGCGATAGCCAGCTGGTCCATCTCTTCGTAGTCACCCTGCTGCAGATCGACGATCTCGCGCTCGCTCGAGCCGCTGATCAGAATCATCGGGAAGCAGTTGGTGGTCGCATTCGCCAGCGCCGTCAGCCCGTTCAGGAAGCCGGGCGCAGACACGGTCAGGCAAACGCCCGGCTTCTGCGTGAGAAAGCCGGCAATCGCTGCGGCGTTGCCGGCATTCTGCTCATGACGAAAGCTGATAACGCGCATGCCGTTGGCCTGCGCCAGACGGGCCAGATCCGTGACCGGAATACCGGGCAGGCCGTAGATGTTCTCGATGCCGTTCAGCTTCAGCGCTTCGATGACCAGATGAAAACCATCGGTTTGTGCCTGATGTTCTTCGCCAGCCTGACGCTGCAGCTCGTTTCCGACTTCTGCCATGGTTGCATCCTTCTATACAAATTGACGGGGATTGGAAAACTTCTGCTTCAAGGTGTCTTCAGCGGTCGTTCTCGCGCCCGCCTGGCTACTTCGGACTTCACGATGTCTCCTCCTTGACGATTCGCTACAGGCAGCGACCTTTGGCAAATACGGTATGTGATATATCAGTATTCAGCAAGCATTGATGCGAACTTTCGTCGATGCGCCGCAGCATTTCCCCGAAATTACGCAACCAGATAAGGGAAACTACCGAGCTCCCGCCTTCGCAAACTGGCTCGTTCAGCCGCGCACATGGTTGACCAGCGAGCCGATCCCGCGGATCGACACCTCCACCACAGAACCCTCCTTCATCGACCCGACCCCGATCGAGGTGCCGACGGCGATCACGTCGCCCGGCATCAACGTCATGTCCCGCGACAGCAGGCTGACCTGCTCCTCGGGCGAAAAAACAATGTCGGACAACGGGTAGTGCTGGCGCTCGACGCCGTCCAGACGCGTTACCACGCTGGCGCTTCGCCAGTCAAAGCCGGAGACAATGGCCGGACCGACGCAACCGAAGGTGTCGGAACCCTTGGCGCGCGTCCACTGCGGGAAGTTGGGATCGGCATTGAGCAGCTCGCTCGCCGTGACGTCATTGACGATGGTGTAGCCGAAGATGTGCGAGGCAGCTTCGGCGAGCGGCACATTCCGGCATTCGCGGCCAATGACGATGCCGAGTTCGCCTTCGTAGGCGATCTTGCCGGTATACCCGCTCGGACGCAGGATGCCGTCGCCGGGGCCGGCCAGCGAACTTGCCGGCTTCAGCAGGAACAGCGGATGCACGGGCACCGCTTTCTCCAGCCGGGCCGCGAGGGCGTGAAAGTTGTTCCACAGCGCCACGATCTTGCCCGGCTGGCACGGGGCCAGCAGGTCCAGCGAGGCGTAGCTGTAGCTATTGCCCGTAGGGCGAGGATCGGTATAGCCAGGGCCATCGCATTCGATGACGCGGTCGGCATCACCCTCGTCAAGCCGGCCATAAGCGGCGTCGCCATCAGGACGGCGGAAGCGAATCCAGGTTTGCACGGCAGAACTCCTCTGACAGGCGCGAGCGTGCCGCGCCTGCTCTTTCAGCAGAGAATGGAGAGACCCCCGTCAGGGGCTGTGGAGACGAGGCACCGGCCGGGGCCGGACGCCTCGGGTCAGATCGCTCCCGCCAGGCGCAGCGCAGCAATCTGGGCCGGCGACCGCCCCAGCGATTCGAGGATCTCGTTGGTGTGCTCCCCCAGCAGCGGCGAGCGMTCGACGTTCACCGGCGAGTCGGACAGTGTGATCGGCGAGCCGAGCTGCACGTATTTGCCGCGCACCGGGTGCTCCAGCTCGATCAGGAAGCCGCGCTCGTACATCGACTGGTCCCCGATCAGGTCCTTCATCGACAATATCGGGCCACACGGCACATCCACCTCGTTGAGTGCGTTCATCACCTCGAACTTGGTGTGGCCCAGGGTCCATTGCTCGATGATGCCGAAGCACGCGGCGAGCTTTTTCAGACGCACTTCAGGCGTGGCGAATTCCGGATCGGTGATCAGATCTTCGCGGCCGCACAGGCGCATCAGCGGCTCCCAGCCCTGCGGCTGGATGATGACGTAGACGTAGTCGTTCGCACCGCCCGGCGCGCAGCGCAGCGCAGCGCCCGGCTGGCCGCCGCCCGACGCATTGCCCGCGCGCGGCACGTGGTCGTCGAACTGATCGTTGGGGTACTCGCGCAGCGGGCCGGCATCCAGGCGCTGTTGGTCGCGCAGTTTCACGCGGCACAGGTTCAGTACGGCGTCCTGCATGGCGACTTCCACGCGCTGGCCGCGCCCCGAATGCTCGCGCTGCAGCAGTGCGCCCAGGATCCCGACCACGCAGTGCACGCCCGTACCCGAATCGCCGATCTGCGCGCCCGTCACCAATGGCATGCCGCTGGCTTCGCCTGTCGTCGATGCCGCACCGCCCATGCACTGGGCCACGTTTTCATACGCCTTGCAGTCCTGGTAGGGGCCGGGACCGAAGCCCTTGATCGACGCATAGACCATGCGCGGATTCAGGTCCTGGATATGTTCCCAGTCGAATCCGGCGCGGGCCAGCACGCCCGGACCGAAGTTCTCGATCAGCACATCGCTCTGCTGAATCAGGTCTTCCAGCAGTGCCTTGCCTTCCGGCGTTTTCATATTGAGCGTCAGGCTACGCTTGTTGCTGTTCAGCATGGTGAAGTACAGGCTGTCAGCGTTGGGCACGTCACGCAGCTGGCTGCGCGTGATGTCACCGCGTCCGGGCAATTCGACCTTGATCACGTCGGCGCCCATCCAGGCCATCAACTGCGTAGCCGAGGGGCCGGCCTGAACGTGCGTCATGTCCAGGACGCGAATGCCGTCCAGGGCTTTGCGTTGCGCCATGGTGCTGCTCTGACTTTGGTTGGTAGCCTCGGCCATGCTCGTCTCCTGATTTGTGCTTCGCTCTTTTGACATACAGTATGTGGTATATCAGCAAGATGCAAGAGGGTTTAAACCCGAATCATGGAAGTTTCGACGCTGCATCGCAGCAAATGCGCATAGGCCGTTCCAAGGACAGCCCCTCGCCTGCGAGATGGGCAAATAGCCAAAGAAACGTGCCAAAGAAAAAGCCCCAACGTGCCGTAAAGCTGTTGGGGCGCAAGAAGATTCGGCCACATCGCGGAACAATGCCCGCGCTCCGTCATGGGCTGGGCGACGGGGCGTGCATGACGTGGCCGGCAGTCAGTCCAGGAAGTCGCAGTTCTTTTCCACGTAGTCGGCCAGGTCCAGCGAGTGCTGGCGCACCAGCTTCTCGGCCAGTTCCGTATCGCGCTTCTCCAGCGCCTCGATAATCCGCAGATGATCGACGATCKACCGCGCGGCGCGGTCGCTCTGCGAGATCGTCATTTTCCGAATCGCACGCACATGGACGAAGATGTTCTTGATCGCGTCCATGATGATCTGCGACTTCGATAGCTGCACGATCGCCTGGTGAAAGACGATGTTGGCGTCGGAATACTCTTCGATGTGTTCGGCTGGCGTGGAGTCTCGGAAGCTGTCGAACATGTGTCGCAGTTTGCCGATTTCCTCGTCGGTGGCATGGAGCGTGGCCAGGCGGGCCGCCATACTCTCCAGCGCGGCCCAGACCTGGATCATCTCCACGATCTCGCGCTTGGTCTTGCGCATGATGTAGATGCCGCGGCGCGGCACCGTGCGCAGGAAGCCTTCCTGCTCGAGCAGCGTCATCGCCTCGCGGATCGGCGTGCGGCTCACGCCCAGCGCTTCGGACAGCACGCGCTCGTCCAGCCGCACTTCCTCTCGCGACTGATAGATATCGGCATCGGCAATGGCCTGGCGCAGCATCGCATAGGCCTGGTCGCGCAGGCTGGCGCCCGCGTTGATCGGCTGCAGCGACAGGGTCAGGCCGGCGGGCTGGACTTCGGGTGTTTGGGCGGACATGAATGCACTCGTCTATGACCGGCGCCCCGGGGGCCGAGGCGGCCTCCGGCGGCGTCCCGCCCCACTCCACTGCCGGGACCTGACGCGCGGACGCATGGTGTCCAGTTTGGCATGGCGCCATGCGGTTTGCTCATCAATCTCGTCGATGATCGCGCGTCAAGAACCCGAATGGGTGAGAAAGGGGCGGGTCCGGCCTTTCGTATATGGTATATCAAGATCACCACATCGCCGGGGATTTCTCCCGCGTCATGCCGCGCGCGCCACCGGCACGGGCGGCGCAGTCTGACCGCCCTGCGCCATCCTGTCGCGCTGCTTGATCAGCCCCAGCACGGCATCGACCATCGGCGTAGGCTGGCCGATCATCCGGCCCATCTCCTGCACCACGGTCAGCAAGGGGTCGATTTCCATCGCCCGGCCGGCCTCCAGGTCCTGCAGCATCGAGGTCTTGTGCGCCCCCACCGCGCCGGCGCCGTCGATACGCCGCTCCACATCGACCCGAAAGTGCACGCCAAAGCGCTCGGCAATCGCCTTGGCCTCCAGCATCATCTGGCGCGACAGCGCGCGCGTGGCTGGGTCGGACGTGATGATGTCCAGCGTGGCATGCGTCAGCGCGCTGATCGGATTGAAGCAGAGGTTGCCCCACAGCTTGAGCCAGATCTCATCGCGGATGTTGTCGCGCACGGGCGCGTCGAGGTCCGCCTTGACCATCAGGTCGGCGAGTTGCGTCACGCGCGAGGAACGGCTTCCATCTGGCTCGCCGATAGGAAACTTCTTACCGTAGACATGGCGGATCACGCCCGGCGCCTCGATCTCGGCGGCCGGATACAGCACGCAGCCGATCGCCCGCTCCGGCCCGAGGCCKCGCCACTGCTTGCCGCCTGGGTCCACGCTCTCCAGCGTGCGCCCGGCGAACTCGCCGCCATGCTTGTGGAAGTACCAGTAGGGAATGCCATTGACGCCGGTCACGACTGCCGTTTCCGGCCCGAGCAGCGGCTGCATCAGATCCACCACGCCGGGCACCTGGTGCGCCTTGAGCGTGATGAACACATAGTCCTGCGGATCCAGCTCGCGCGGATCGCTGGTGCAGCGCACGCGCGCCACGCGCTCCTCTCCTTCGATATGAAGGCGCACGCCGTTGGCCTGCATGGCCGCCAGATGCGGCCCGCGTGCGATAAAACTCACGTCGGCGCCCGCGAGCGCCAACTGCGCGCCCATGTAGCCGCCAATTGCCCCTGCCCCATAGATACAGATCTTCATGGGTTGTCTCCTCGATGGTTGTGATGACCGGTATTATTTTGATATATCACATACTATATTCCAGTCTTGGCGTTTCACAACCTCAATCTCGCCCTATCTGATGTCCCCTGCACCGCCGGCGTGCGCTACCATGATCCTGGTAGTCCGCTTTCGGGTAGCCCTGCCCCAGCCCACCCCAACCAAGGAGTTCGCATGGAATCGCTACTCGCGCTGGCGCGCGACCCGGCCGCCTGGGCCGCACTGGCCACGCTCGTGGCCATGGAGGTCGTGCTCGGCATCGACAACCTCATCTTCATCTCCATCCTGACCAACAAGCTGCCCGAGGCCATGCGCGAGAAGGCCCGACGGCTGGGGATCAGCCTGGCGCTGGTGATGCGCCTGGGCTTGCTGGCGACGATTGCGTGGATCGTGGCGCTGACCGAGCCGGTCTTCACGCTCCTCGGCAAGGGCATTTCGTGGCGCGACATCATCCTGATCGCCGGGGGCGCGTTCCTGGTCTGGAAGGCCACGCGTGAGATCCATCAGCACGTCGCGCCCGAGCCCGGGCACGGCKAGGAAGGCATGGTMGCCCGCGCCGCGCCTGGCTTCGCGATGGCCATCGGCCAGATCCTGGTGCTCGACCTCGTGTTCTCGGTCGACAGCATCATCACCGCCGTAGGCATGACCGACCACGTGCCGATCATGTTCGTGGCCGTCATCGCCGCCGTGACCGTGATGCTGTTCGCGGCCACGCCGCTGGCGAACTTCATCAACGCCAATCCCACCATCATCATGCTGGCGCTGGCCTTCCTGATCATGATCGGCATGACGCTGATTGCCGACGGGCTGGGTCACCACGTGCCGAAGGGCTACATCTATACAGCGATGGCGTTCTCGTGCGGCGTGGAGGCGTTGAATATGCTGGCGCGGCGGCGGCGCAGCCGGCGCGCGGCGTCGCCGCCGGCCTGATATCGGGTATTCGGGCGCGGTGGCTGGCGAGCCGCCTGCCCGAGCGGGTATGATGGCTGTCTTTGCTGTCATCCCCACTCACACGCATCCATGCTTCCTGCGGATCTTGCCGGCGCCGACGGCGACCAGAGCGCGTCGCTGCCGCGTTCCGAACGGGCCTACCAACAACTCCGGGGCGCGATCCAGGCCGGCCACCTGCCGCCCGGCACGCGCCTGCGCGAGGTGGAACTGGCCGAATCGCTAGGGTTGTCGCGCACGCCGGTGCGCGAGGCGCTGTCGCGGCTCGAGTCCGAAGGGCTCGTCGTCAACGAGCCGAATCGCGGCATGATGGTGACGCGGCTCGACGCCAGCATGGTGAGCGAGCTGTACGTCATGCGCGAGGTACTGGAATCCACTGCCGCCGCGCTGGCTGCCCGCCACGCCACCGATGTGGAAATCTCGTTGTTGCGCGATATTGTCGAGCGCGACCTGGCCTTCGCCGAAGATCCCGACAAGCTGGCGGTCAACAATCGCCTATTCCACGAGACGCTGCACCGCTGCGCGCACAATCGCTATCTGCTGAAGACCTTGCGCTCGCTGCACGAGTCGATGGCGCTGCTCGGCCGCTCCACGCTGGCCGTGCCGGGCCGCGCCCGGGGCTCATACGAGGAACATCTGGCGCTGGTGGAAGCGCTCGAGGCCCGCAACCCGGCGCAGGCCGAGCAGATCGCCCGGCGCCATATCCAGCAGGCGTACAAGGTGCGGCTGTCGCTGTGGATCGAGGAACAGTCAGCAGGCGGTCAATCGCTATCGTTTTGATTGATCGATAGCTTTCGATCCCGCCTAGCCCCAACAGCCCCAGCAGCCCCGCCCAATGCGGGGCTTTGTTTTGGAATGTTGGGGTGGATTGTTTAATCCACGAGAAGAGTGTGTTMCCTCGCGCGTGCTATGCCGGGCCGCCCGCGCTTGCTATCGTCCATACCGAGGCCGAGGCTCTTCTCTCCCTTTTCGGCCTCACGTCACCTCCGTGGCGGTTTTTTCTTTGAGGCGCGGCCTGATCGCCGCGCCTCCTTTCTTAGGGAGGTCTGCCATGACCGACAAATCCACCGACAAATCCGTCAGGATTCCCGGCCCGGATCATCCGATCACGATCACGCCCCAGGGCGGGCGCGTGGTGGTGACCGTAGCGGGCCGTGTGGTTGCCGATACCCGCCGCGCCTTGACGCTCGCCGAGGCCTCATACCCGCCAGTCCAGTACATTCCGCGCGAAGACGTGGACATGTCTCAACTGACGCGCACCCAGCACACCAGCCACTGTCCCTACAAAGGCGATGCGGCCTACTACAGCATTCCCGCAGGCGGCACCCGCACGGACAACGCCGTGTGGACCTACGAATCGCCCCATCAGGCGGTTGCCCAGATCGCTAATCATCTGGCCTTCTACCCGGATCGTGTCGATCGCATCGAAGTGACGCGTTAATCACCAAAAAAGCCAAAAGCCGACCCGCCGCACACCTCGAAGGGCTGTACGGCGGGTCGGCTTTTCAATGGCGGCGCCGGGAGACGCCGCAGGCACTACAGGGGGTGTTCTGACCGGATTAACCGTTCGCGTAGACGACCTTGGCCTTGCGCGCTTCCGCTTGCAGGCGGGAGAAAACATTCTGCACAGCAGCCACAACGCGCTTCACGTCGTTGGCAAAACCCAGGCTTTGCGTGCCCAGTTCGCGCTCGATCAGGTCGCGTTCGAGTTGATCGGTCATCTTGATGTCGGATTGGGTGTTCATGGCTTCCTTCCTTGAGGGATTACCCTTATGGGGTTTTCCCGAATTGTAGCAGAAGGATTGTCGCAATGCAGCATTAGGTGATAGTACGTATGCAGGGAAGCAACGCAAGCCGTCTTCCCCTTGGACATTCCACCAGGCGCCGGCAGCCATGAAGCGACGAAGAAGGCACCCCGCGTCCAGTACTATCGCCTTCCTGACGACTTCGAGACACACCATGACCGATACCGAAACATTCCTGCGCGAAGCCATCCGGCTCGCCCAAGCCAATATGGAGGCCGGCGGACGGCCCTTTGGCGCAGTGATCGTGCGCGACGGCAAGGTAATCGCCACCGGCGTCAACGAAATCCTGACCACCAACGATCCCACCTCGCATGCCGAGCTGAACGCCATCCGGGCTGCCAGCCAGGCGTTGGGCCGCCCAAGCCTTGCTGGCTGCGCGGTATATGCCAGCGGACATCCGTGCCCGATGTGCATGGCGGCCATGCGCTTGGCCGGCGTGACGCAGGTGGCGTACGCCTATTCGAATGACGATGGGGAACCGTTCGGCCTTTCGACAGCGGCGATCTACGCGGACTTGGCGCGGCCGTTCGCGGAACAGTCAATGAACATCGACTATGTGCCCGTCAGGCTGGACGGCGTCGCGGACCTGTATGCGGACTGGAGAACCCGACAGGGCACGGCCTAATCCTGAGGACCTGAAGCGGCCACGGGCGCCTTGATGGCCGGGCGGCGCGGTGATGGTCGGCCACGTACGCCACATATCGTTATCGTGTTTCCTTCGTTCCGTTGCGAGAGGCCCTTCCCTATCCTGCGTAGCTTGTACGGGAAAGGACCCTCGCATGACCGCTCCGCTGGAACTCGATCCTCAACGCGCCCCACGCCAGCTGCACCTGAACCTTAACGCGCTGCACAGCGGCTTCGTGCCGTCGGCATGGCGGCTCCCGGACAGCGACCCGCTCGCATTCACCGACGTGCAGCACTACGTCAGGCTGGCCCACACCGCCGAGGCCGGCAAGTTCGATGCGATCTTCCTGGCCGACAACGCGGCCATTGCGGACCAGATCAACTTCCGGCCGATTACTGCGCTGGAACCCACTGTGCTACTGGCCTGCGTGGCCGCCGCCACGACGCACATCGGGCTGGTCGCTACCGCCTCGACGAGCTACAACGAGCCGTACAACATCGCCCGCCGCTTTGCCACGCTCGATCATGTCAGCGGCGGTCGCGCGGGCTGGAACGTCGTGACCACCGCCGACGCTGCCTCGGCACGCAACTTCGGCCACGACGCCGTGCCCGATCATGCGCAGCGCTATGCGCGAGCGGACGAATTCACGACCGTGGTGCGCGCGCTATGGGATAGCTGGGAGGACGATGCCTTCATCGGCGACAAGCGGGACGGCCGCTTCGTCGATACCCGCAAACTTCAGCCCATTGCGCACCGCGGCGCGTCGTTCAACGTGCAAGGGCCGCTGAACCTGCCCCGTTCGGCGCAAGGGCATCCGGTGCTGTTCCAGGCCGGCGGCTCGGCCGACGGGCAGGAACTGGCCGCGCGGCATGCCGAAGCGGTGTTCTCGGCGGCGCAGTCGATCGAGGAATCCATCGAGTATGGCCGGCGGATCAACGCGCAGGCCGAAGCCATCGGGCGCGGCCCGCGCGCCGTGAAGATCCTGCCGGGACTCACGACCATCATCGGTGCGACCGAGGCGGAGGCGCTGCGCCGGCGCGACGAACTCGTCGACCTGATCCCGTGGGACTACAGCCTTAACCGGCTGGCCGGCACGCTGGGCATCCCGGCCGACCGCCTTCGACTCGATGCGCCGCTGCCCGAGCCATTGACACTGCCGGCCAACGGCAACGGCAACCACACGTTCTTCAACACCACTGTGGCGCTGGCCCGCCGGCGCGGGCTGACCGTGCGAGCGCTGATCCGCGAACTGGCCGGCGGTGGGGGGCATCGCGTCATMGTCGGCACGCCCGAACAGATTGCCGACGACATCGAGCACTGGTTCCGCCAGGGCGCCGCGGACGGCTTCAACCTGATGCCGGAMGTGCTGCCCGATGGCCTGAGCGCCTTCGTGGAGGGCGTGGTGCCCATCCTCCAGCGTCGCGGCATCTTCCGCACCGAGTACACGGGTCGTACCCTGCGCGACCACCTCGACCTGCCCCGGCCATCTGGCCGGGTATCCGCGCCGGAGCCCGCCACGTCGCGCGCTGCCGCCTGACCGCCTTCTTCCACCGATCACACCATACCCATCCATGAACCGCCGCGATTTCCTGGCTGCATCCACCCTGCTCTCGATTGGCCTGCCTTTCTCCGCTGAATCCTTCGCCCAGGCCACCGCCCCCGTGCGCGGCGGCGTGCTGAATGTGGCCGTCTCCCCGGAGCCCACGCTGCTGACTTCGGCGTTCATCACCACCATGAACATCGGGCAAGTCTCCAGCAAGGTGCTGGAAGGGCTGGTCGCCTACGATCTGAACCTGAAACCCGTGCCCGCGCTGGCGACGGCGTGGAACACCTCGCCGGACGGGCTCAAGACCACCTTCCAGCTCCGCAAGAACGTCAAGTGGCACGACGGCAAGGACTTCACCGCCGCCGATGTCCAGTACACCCTGCTCGAAGTCTGGAAGAAGCTGCATCCATTTGGGCGCGCAGCGTTCGCCAACGTCACGGCAGTCGACACGCCGGACCCGCACACGGTCATCATCCGGCTGTCCTCGCCGGCCCCGTACCTGATCAACTACATCAACACCTACGGCGCGCAGATCCTGCCGCGCCACCTGTATGAGGGCAAGGACGTGCTCAGCAACCCGCTCAACAGCGCGCCGGTTGGCACGGGCCCGTTCGTGTTCAAGGAGTGGATCAAGGGCAGCCATGTCCGGCTGGAGCGCAATCCGCACTACTGGCAGGCCGATCAGCCCTATCTCGACGGTATCGTCTTCAAATTCATCCCAGACGCCGCCGCGCGCACCGTGGCGCTGGAAGCCGGCGAGCTGGACGTGGCGCTCGGCTCCAGCATTCCGCTGTCGAACCTGAACCGCTTCCAGGACAAGCAGCGCTACCGCATCAACACCGACGACGGCCGCTACCTGGCAACGATCTTCCTGACGCAGTTCAACGTGCGCAAGCCCTACTTCGCCGACAAACGCGTGCGCCAGGCGTTCGCCCATGCGATCGATCGCAACGCGCTGCTCAAGGTGGTGTTTCTCGGCTACGGCAAGCCGGCCACGGGTCCGGTGCCTTCGTCGGTGGTCAACTACTACGCCGGCGACACCCGCCAGTACCCGTTCGATGTGAAGAAAGCGGCGGCGCTGCTCGACGAGGCTGGCTTCAAGCCCGGCAAGGACGGCAAGCGGCTGCGCATCACGCTCGACTACGATGGCGGCGGCGGCGTCACCGCCAGCCGGCCTGCCGAGTTCATCAAGCAGTCGCTTGCGCGCGTCGGCGTGGAGGTGGAGTTGCGCGCCGGTGACACCGCCACCTACCTGCGGCGCGTGTTCACTGACCAGGATTACGACCTGATGATMTCGAGCCTGCATCGCCTGCCCGATCCCACGCTCGGCGTGCAGCGCCTGTTCTGGACCAAGAACATCATCAAGGGCGCGCCGTGGACCAACGGCTCGGGGTACTCGAATCCCGAACTCGACCGGATCATGGAGGCGGCCGGACGCGAAGCCGATGACGGCAAGCGCAAGGCGCTGATCCGCAACTGGCAACAGATCGTGCAGGAAGATGTGCCCGTGCTGGATCTCGTCGAGCAGACCTGGGTCACGGTATCGACGGCGCGCTTCCGGAAGGCCACTGCGCAGGGCGACGGATTGTTCGCCTCGTATGCCGATGCCTGGCTCACACCCAAGGCATAAGCGCATGCGCCGCCCCGCCCTTGTGTTCCTGCGCCAGCGCCTGTTGCAGGTGATACCCGTGGTGCTTGGCATTGCCTTGCTGAACTTCGTGATCCTCCAGCTCGCGCCCGGCGATGTGGTCGACGTGCTGGCCGGCGAGGCCGGCGCGGCGACGCCCGAGACCATGGCCCAACTGCGCGCGAACTTCGGGTTAGACCAGCCGATGTGGCTACAGCTCGCACATTACCTGCGACAGATCGCCACGCTGGATCTCGGCTTTTCGTACCGCCAGAACATGCCGGTCTTCACCCTGATCGTGAACCGCCTGCCGGCCACGTTGTTGCTGATGACGCTCGCCATGGGCATCGCGCTGGTCCTTGGCATTGCCCTCGGCGTCGTGGCCGCCGTGCGCGTGCATCGCTGGCCCGACCGCCTCATCTCGCTGGGAACGCTGGTGGCCTACGCCATGCCAACGTTCTGGCTCGGCCTGATGGCCATCGTGCTGTTCTCCGCGCGACTGGGCTGGCTGCCGTCCGGTGGCATGACCGATGTCAGCGCCGCCCATACGGGGCTGGCCTACTTCGGCGATGTGGCGCGCCACGCCATCCTGCCGGCCTGCACGCTGGCAACGTTCTATCTGGCGGTCTACACGCGCCTGGTACGCACCGCGATGCTGGAACTGGACGGCGCAGACTTCGTGCGCACCGCGCGCGCCAAGGGCGCTGGCGAGATCCGCGTCACGCTCGTCCACGCGCTGCGCAACGCCTTGCTTCCGCTGGTGACGATGGCAGGCTATCAGGTGGCCTCGCTGCTCAGTGGGGCGGTGCTCGTCGAGTCGGTCTTCAGCTGGCCGGGCCTGGGGCGGCTTGCGTTCGAATCGGTCCTCGCGCGGGATTTCAACCTGCTGCTCGGCATCCTGCTGCTCAGTTCGCTTCTGGTCATCGTTGTGAACATCTTCGTCGATCTGCTTTACGCGGCCATTGACCCGCGTGTGGCCGTGGTCCGCACTGGCGCACGGCCATGACTGCAGCGACCGCTTCCGTTATCGCCCGATCCCGTCCGCGGGCGCTCTGGCGCACCATCACGCGACATCCGGCCGTCTCGCTCGGCGCGCTGCTGATGCTGATCGTCGTCCTTGCTGCCGTAGTGGGGCCCGTTGTGTTCCCGGGCGACCMGTGGGAAATGGCAGGTCCGCCGATGCTGTGGCCCGGCGAGGACCCGGCCCACCCGCTTGGCACCGATTTCATGGGGCGCGACCTCGCCACGGGGCTGGCGGCCGGCGCGCGCGTCTCGCTGCTGATCGGACTGGTCAGTACCGCGCTGGCGGCCACCCTCGGCATTGCCGTCGGCGCTATCGGCGGGTATTTCCGTGGACGCGTCGATGCGGCACTGATGCGGCTGACCGAAGTCTTCCAGACGGTGCCGAAGTTTGTCCTCGCCGTGGTGCTGGTGGCGATCTTCAAGCCATCCATCACGACCGTGGTGCTGGCTATTGGCGTGGTGTCATGGCCCGCCACCGCGCGGCTGGTACGCGCCGAGTTCCTGTCGCTACGCGAGCGCGAGTTCGTACTCGCCGGCGAGACCATCGGCATGGGCCACACGCGCCTCATCGTCACGCAACTGCTGCCCAATGCGCTGCCGCCCGTGATCGCCATGGCGACCCTCACGGTTGCCACCGCGATCCAGACCGAAGCCTCGCTGGCCTTCCTCGGTCTCGGCGACGCCAACGTCATGAGCTGGGGCACGATCATCGGCAGCGGGCGCGAACAAGTCGTGGACGCCTGGTACATCTGTGGCCTGCCCGGCTTTGCCATCGTGCTGACCGTGCTGGCCTTCAACCTGCTCGGTGACGGTCTCAACGATGCCTTGAACCCCCACCTGCGCCAACGACGGAGCTGACGCCATGACGCTGCTCGATGTGCGCGCGCTGCGCACCACCTTCACCACCGCCAACGGCCCCGTCACCGCGCTGCACGACGTCTCGCTGCACATCGATCGCGGCGAGACGCTGGCGCTCGTTGGCGAAAGCGGCTCGGGCAAGTCCGTGACGGCCTACTCGATCATGGGCCTGCTGCCACGCCGCACGGCAAGGATTGCGGGTGGACAGGCCTTATTTGATGGCACGGACCTGTTGGCGCTGGACGCACGTGCGATACAGGACATCCGTGGCAACCGGATCGCCATGATCTTCCAGGAGCCGATGTCTGCGCTCAACCCCGTGATGCGGATCGGCGACCAGATTGCCGAGGCGATTCGCCTGCATCGGCAGGTAACGCGCGCGCAGGCTGCCGAACGCGCGGTGGGGCTGCTCGAGCAGGTTCGCATGCCATCATCAGCCGCGCGCGCCGGCGACTATCCACACCAGTTGTCCGGCGGCATGCGGCAGCGGGCAATGATCGCCATCGCGCTGGCCTGCGAGCCCGACCTGCTGATTGCCGACGAGCCAACCACCGCGCTGGACGTCACGACCCAGGCCCAGATCCTTGCGCTGCTCAAGCGTCTCCAGGCGGAGACCGGCATGGCGATGCTGCTGATTACGCACGACCTCGGCGTGGTGGCGGAGACCGCCGACCGCGCGGCCGTCATGTACGCGGGCCGTATCGTGGAACACGGTGATGTGGGCGACCTGCTGTCACACCCCACTCATCCGTACACGGCGGGCCTGCTCGCCTCCCTCGCCATCGAGGCGCTCCCGCCCGGCGCGCGGCTGCCGGAGATCCCCGGCACGGTACCGCCGTTGTCCGCCATGCCACCAGGCTGCGCCTTCGCGCCGCGCTGCGCACACGCACTGCCCCGATGCCGGACGGAGATCCCAACACTGCGACGCGAAGGCGGTCGCCAAACCGCGTGCCATGCCCCGCTGAGCTTGCCGGTGCGCAGCATCCCCGTTCTCGAAGAGGTGGCGGCATGACCGAGCCGTTGCTTGCGCTGCGCAATGTCACGCGGCATTTCCATACCCAGGCAGGTGTCGTGCGGGCCCTTGACGACGTTTCGCTCCACGTGTCACGTGGCGAGACGCTCGGCCTCGTCGGCGAAAGTGGCTGCGGCAAATCCACGGTGGCACGCGTGGCCATGCGCCTGACGGACGTCGATACCGGCCGCGTGCTGCTCGATGGCGAGGACATTGGCGCGCGGCGCGGCAGCGCGCTCGATACGATCCGTACGCGCCTGCAGATGGTGTTCCAGGACCCCGCCGCCTCGTTGAACCCACGCACCACCGTGGGACGGGCGCTGGAGGAGCCGCTGATCGTGCATCGTCGGGGCGCTTCGGCAGCGCGGCGCGCGCGCGTGGCGGAGATGCTCGACAAGGTCGGCCTGCATGCCGATATGGCCGCACGGCTGCCGCATGAGCTGTCTGGCGGTCAGCGTCAGCGCGTGGCGATTGCGCGGGCGTTGATGCTCGAACCGGACCTGATCGTCTGTGACGAGGCGGTGTCCGCGCTCGACGTCTCCATCCGCGCCCAGGTGTTGAACCTGTTGCTGGACCTGCGCGACACGCTCGGCATTGCCTACCTGTTCATCTCGCACGACCTCGCCGTGGTGCGCCATATGTCCGACCGCATCGCCGTGATGTATCTGGGGCAGGTGGTCGAACAGGGCCCCCGCGATGCGGTCTGGGATTCAGCGCTGCATCCGTACACGCGTGCGTTGATCGCTTCGGCACCTTCGGCGCGCCGCGAAGCGCGCGAGCGTCCCGGCGCGGTCATCGAGGGGGAACTGCCCAGCCCACTGGCGCCGCCGGCAGGTTGCCGCTTTCACACCCGTTGCGCGTATGCCAGCGCACAATGCCGCGAGTCCGCACCAGTTTTGCGGGAGCGTGACGCGGGTCACTGGGTAGCTTGCCACGTTGCGTAGTGGCAGGGCGTCATCGCAACTCGGCGTATCCACGGCGATGCGCCTCGTCTTCCATCTGCGCATGCGGCAGGTAGTCCGCCACCGTGGCGGGCACGAGGTCGCGCAGCCGTAGCCGTGCGCACAGTGCGGCGTCCTCGCGCAGGCACGCGCACAGCGCCAGCCTGACATTGTCGAGGAGCGCCTGCCCCACCCGGCGCGAGGCGATGAAGGGCAACCCCGCCACAGCACGTGTTTCGCCGATCTGGCGCAGGCCCTCCAGCTTCGCCGGCATGTGCTCGCGCGCGAAGGCCAGCGTGACGCAATCAATGGCCGCCACGTCCGCCTCACCTTCCGCAACGGCCGCCAGCGAGCACAGGTGCGAACCCGTATAGACCGTGTGCGCGAAGAATCGCCCGTCGCGCGCCAGTGGCGCAACGGCGTGGCGCAACGCATTCATGCCACTATGAGATGTGCGATCGTTGCATGCCACCCGCATGCCCTGGCAGTCTGTCAACGTGGCAGGGCCATCCTTCGCACGCACCATGATCGCGCTGGTATAGCGATGCCCCACGCATCCGCGCGCCGCGAAACTCGGCGTCCCGACCAATTGAACATGGCCGGCGAGGCCACGGATCAGCGGGTAACCACAGGTCTGCGACAGCAGTACGTCGTCACGGCGCCAGAACGCGTGCAGCGCCTCCGCGCGCTCTCCCGGCTCCACGACGGACAACGCTACGGGCGTATCGCTTCGTGCCAGCCGTTCCGCGATTCGAGCCAGCAGCGCGTGCCAGTCTTCCCGCAAGGCGGGGCTAACGTTGTACATCGGCAGTGCGGCCACCCAGCGTTCAGGTGCGCTCATGGTGTCCTCCTGCGTCCCTGGGGCGCTCCGCCGGGGCGTGATACACCGGATGCGCCACCGGTGCCACGGCACGCAACGCGTATCGAAAGATCCATTCGCGATAGCCGCGCACCAGGAATCCGTCCGTGCGCGCCAGGTAGTCCCCGGCACGCCGACGATAGACCCAAGCAAGCGCAAACCATGGCACTGCTGGCAGATCGTGATGCACGAGGTGATAGTTGTTGTTCAGGAACAGGAGCCGCCACGCCCATCCGGCATCGTTGATCACGCTGCGCGCGCCAAACGGCGGATCCACACGATGCTCATGGAAGGAACGGATCGCGGCAAGCGACAGCGCCGGGTATCCCACGCCCGCCAGCACCAGCCACGCCGGCATCCCGCAGGAGGTATCGAGCCACACCAGCAGCACGCCTAGCGCCAGCAGATGGGCGATCCACGTCGGCACATCCTCCCAGTTGCCGTGGCGAACCCGGCCCACGGCATCGGCGCCAATCGAGGCAATGGCAAACGCCGGCTGGAGCAACACACGCCCTGTCAGCGTATTGCGCGCCGCGTAGAGCCTGCGCACCAGCGGCCCGGCTGCGTGCCAGTCACCGGCGTACAGGAAGTAGCTTTCCGGATCGCCATCCGGATGGGTGAGGTCCGCAGCATGGTGCTCCAGATGTGAGCGCCGGTAGATGCCGTATGGCAGCCAGATGCCAAGTGGTGCGGCGCCTAGCAGGGCATTGAGCCACGGCAGCCGGGTGGGATGGCCGTGCAGCAGTTCATGTTGCAGTGACAGGAACCACGTGGTCGCCAACGTCAGCAGCACGCAGGCGAGCGGCAGCCCGATCCGGTTGGCGTTGACCGCCACGCCGAACCACGACGCGTAGACGGCAACGATCAGCAGCCAGGTTGGCAATTCCGATCGCCACAGCCAATGACGGGCGGCGTGGGCCAGTTCGGCGCGCTGTCTGTTGTCGAGGTAGGTGGCCATGAATGCTGTGATGCAACGGGAAATGGACGTTCAGCTTACGGGCATGAGCCGCTGGACCGGAACGATTGAATGACCATATGAATATGCGCGTGCCCGGTGTCGGAGCACTTCCCGGCGTATTCCTCATGAGCTCATTCACCCGACGCCGGTGGGCGACCGTGACGGCATTCCCACGCGCCACCGCACAGCCGGATTTCGCATATGAATCGCACGCGCAAGCGATATCGACATGCGGATATCGTGCTTCGCCGTTCCCGCCGTATTGATTACCCTGAGTGGCCCCGAACCACGATGACGACATGGGAACTATCGATACGCTGGCGCCGCGCGACRCGGCCGTCAACCCGCACCCTGCCCCGCGCGGCGAAGCGCTACCGCCGGCCGGGGAAGTCGCCGTGCTGCGCGAGCGCGCGAGGGCATTGCTGCCCGAGATCGCGGCCGAGGCCAGCGCGCGTGAGTCCCGGCGCGAGCTGCCCTTTGCGCTCGCCCGAAAGATCGCGAACGCTGGCCTGCTGACGCTCAGGATACCCAAGGCATATGGCGGCCCGGGTGGCAGCATTCGGGACACGATCCAGTTCGTCATCGACCTCGCGGCGGTCGACGCCAATCTCGCTCAATCTCTGCGGCCGAACTTCGGCCTCGTGGAAGGGATATTGGCAGGACAGGACAACGAAGCCGAACGCGACCGCTGGTTCAACCGCTTACTGTCTGGCCAGATCATCGGGAATGGCGGCATCGAACGCGGTGGCAAGCAGGGCGAAGTCAGGGCGACGATCGTGCGGAACGACGACCATCACGTCGTCAACGGCACGAAGTACTACAGCACCGGGGCACTGTACGCGGACTGGGTCACGTCCATCGCCCTGGACGAGACCGGGCAGGAAACTCATTTCACGGTGCCACGCCAACGCGCGGGCATGGAACTCGTCGATGACTTCGACACCATCGGACAACGCCTCACCGCCAGCGGTACCACGCGCTTTACGGACATGCGAGTGGAGCCGGACGAAGTCCGCCGCAGTCATGTTCCGCGGGACCGCCGGAATCCCGTCACGCCCGTGTTCCAGCTCTTCCTCGCCGCTACCGAGGCCGGCATCGCACGCAACGCGTTGAACGATGCGATCTGGTTCGCACGCAACAAGGCGCGGCCCATCAAGCACAGTTCGGCCGAGCGTTCGGTGGATGACCCCTACGTGCAGGAGACCATCGGCCAGATTGCCGCCGAAGTCTACGCGGCCGAAGCGGCCACGCTGCGCGCCGCTGACGCCATTGACGCCGCGTGGGCCGACCACCTCAGCGATGCCTCGCTGACGCAGGCGTCCATCGATGTGGCCCAGGCACAGTACTTCGCCGTAGGCGCCGCATTGAAGAGTGCCGAGTACGTGTTCGACGTCGGGGGCGCATCGGCGTGTGATCGCACCTACAACCTCGATCGGCATTGGCGCAATGCACGCACCGTGGCGAATCACAATCCGCGCCAGTGGAAATCCGCCGCCGTAGGCGCCTGGCTGCTCAAGGATCAGCCCCCACCTACCACGGGTCTGTTTTAGCACCTCGCAACTCACATCAATCAGGGACTCTCACAATGAAAACATGGACGCGCGCCCTCATCGTGGCGCTTGGGGTTGGCATCGGCGTGACCGGGGGCATGGGATCTGCCTCGGCGCAGGGCGCACCGGAAAAATCGAAGATCAAGGTTGGCATTTCGGCCGGCAACCAGGAGCAGATCTTCGATGTGGTCAAGAAAGTGGCCGCCCGGGACGGCCTGACGATCGACGTCGTGGTATTCAACGACTACCTGCAGCCCAACGAGGCGCTCGCGTCTGGCGATCTCGATGCGAACGCGTTCCAGCACAAGCCATTCCTCGACAGCCAGATCAAGACGCGTGGCTACAAGATCGTGCCGGCTGGCCTGACGATCACGGCGCCGCTCGGCATCTACTCCAAGAAGTACCACAGCATTGATCAACTGCCGGAAGGCGCGCGCATCGGCATCCAGAACGATCCGTCGAACGGCAATCGCGCGTTGCTGCTGTTGCAAAAGGCCGGCCTGATCAAGTTGAAGGTGGGGGTAGGCCAGAACGGCGTCAACGCGACGCCGCTCGATGTGGTGGAGAATCCGCGCAAGCTCAAGCTCGTGGAACTCGACGCCGCGCAGTTGCCGCGTGCGCTGCCTGACCTCGCGGCGGCATCGATCAACAACGACTATGCCTACCAGGCCGGACTGTCCTTGCAGAAGGACACCATTGCGATCGAGGATGCACGCGGCCCCTACGCGAATCTGATTGCCACGCGCCCGCAAGACAAGGAAAAGCCATGGGTGGCCAGACTGGTCAAGGCCTACCAGTCCGACGAAGTGCGCAACTTCATCAACACCCAGTTCAAGGGGTCGATCATCCCTGCATTCTGATCCCGAAGACGCGCAGCGACATCTGCGTGAATGACAACGAATTGCCTGCGGGAATCGCCGCAAAGGTCCAACGATGAACTCCGTCTTTCCGTTCGAACACCGGGCGTCTTTCACGCCCAACCCAGAACCGCGGCAGAAATTCTGGTTCGACCCGCTACCTGAGCGCCCCAGCGTGGCGGCCGAGCGTCGGCACCGTCAGGAGCGTCTTGCCGGCGCTTTCCGCCTCTTTGCACGCCAGGGCTTCGCGCTCGGCCTTGCCGGGCACATCACCGCGCGGGACCCCGAGTTTCCCGATCATTTCTGGGTCAACCCGCTCGGCGTGCATTTCTCGCGCATCCGCGTCTCCGACCTGTTGCTCGTGAACTCCCGCGGTGAAACAGTGGTCGGCAACCGCCCGCTGAACAAGGCGGCCTTTGCCATCCACGCGGCCATTCATGAGGCACACCCGMACGTCGTAGCAGCCGCGCATACGCATTCCACCTACGGCAAGGCCTGGTCCACGCTGGGCCGCAAGCTCGATCCTCTGACGCAGGATGCGTGCTCGTTCTTTGAAGACCACGTGCTGTTCGATGATTTCACCGGTATGGTCGTGGACAACTCCGAGGGGGATCGCATTGCGCAGGCCCTGGACAAGGGCAACGGCCAGACGTACAAAGGTGCGATCCTGAAGAACCACGGCATCCTGACGGCGGGTCCCACCGTGRAAGCCACGGGCTGGTGGTACATCGCGCTGGAGAACGCCGCGCACACGCAACTGCTCGCCGAAGCCGCCGGCACACCACAACTGATCGACACTGCCACGGCGCGGCACACACATGGCCAGGTGGGCGGCAATGAAGGCTCGTTGCACGCGTTCGAGAGCCTCTTCGCGGGGTTGGTGGATGCAGAACCCGATCTGCTCGATTAGACACGCCCGTCAAGATCGGCTTTCCCGGCCAGCGGATCGCTGAAGTGTTCCCGTACGAGCTGGACGGCCACCTGCCAGAGGGCGGGTGCGCCACTTTCGATGGTCGGCCCGTAACGCGCGAAGACCTGCTCCTCACTGACCCGAGGCGCGACCCAGGTGCCGCCGTCCGTTGCCACGTTGTGAAGTAGCGGCTGGAAGCGGTCCAACGCCTTGGCGAACTTCGCGTCGTCGCTCTCCGCCGCCTCGAATTCGGTCCAAAGACCGCGAAACTCGGCGGCTTGCGCATCCGGCAACAAGGAAAAGATCCGCTCCGCCGCCTGGCGCTCCCGTTCCACCTGATCGGCCTGCATCGACGGATCATGGAACGGTGTATCGCCGGCATCGATCTCCACAATATCGTGGAGGAGGAGCATCTTCACGACGCGGACCACGTCGACAGGCGCCGCCGCGTGCTCCGACAGCACGAGCGCATACATGGCGAGATGCCAGGAATGCTCGGCACTGTTTTCTCGACGCGAGCGATCGATCAGCGGCGACATCCTTACGACGCTCTTCAGTCGATCAATCTCTCTCAGGAAGGCGAGCTGCCGCTCCAGGTGGGAAAGGTCCATGGTGAACACGAGGCGATAAGAATCACTGGAAGGAAGAAGTCTAGCAGCCACCTTCGCGTGCTTCAGGCACTACCCCCGCCAGCGGACAGAAGACCGCTTGCCGTCGACCCGCAGGGACTTTACTTCGCATGCAAAGTATCAATATACTTCGCATACGAACTTAAACCCATGGAGACCGACATGACCACCCCGGAAATTCGCACCGACCTGACTGACGGCGTGCTGACCATCACGCTAGCCAGACCGGACAAGAAGAACGCCCTCACGAATCAGATGTACGGCACGCTGGCTGATACCATCGAGCGCGCCGAGCACGATCGCAACATCCGCGTATTGCTGGTGCAAGGGGATGGGGACATGTTCACTGCAGGGAATGATGTGAGCGAGTTCGCAGCGATCGCGGCGGGAAAGGGTCCTGCCGAACGTCATGTGCACCGCTTTCTGCATGCCTTGGCCAAGGCGACGGTGCCCATCGTTGCAGCGGTCCACGGCAAGGCCGTCGGCGTTGGCACCACCATGCTGCTGCATTGCGACTACGTGCTGCTGGCGCAGGATGCGCAACTGATCACACCTTTCGTGAATCTCGCGCTCGTGCCTGAGGCGGCCTCGAGCTACCTGATGCCGCTGTGCATCGGCCACGCCCGGGCATTCGAGATGTTTGCGATGGGTGAGCCGCTGGACGCCCAGACTGCCGTGGCGTGGGGCATCGCCAACAGGGTCTGCAACAACGATCAACTTCGTGCGGAAGCGCGCCGCATGGCCGAGCGCATCGCCGCCAAGCCGGCCGGTTCCCTCAGCGCGATGAAGGCGCTGATGCGTAAAGCCGAGGCGCTGGTGGCCCAGATGGATAGCGAGAGCGCCAAGTTCCAGGAACGGCTGACGAGCGCCGAGGCCAGGGAGGCGTTTGCCGCCTTCGCCGAAAAACGCAAGCCAGATTTCTCGAAGGTGACGCAGCAGTAAGCGTGCACGCTGCGGCCCCAGCCGCAGCCCAGGTTACGCGTCCCCGTCGTCGGCAACGGGAAACTTTTCCTGCAGGCTGGCGAGCCACCGCGCCACCACGTCGACTTCCGCCTCCGTGAAGCCCTCGGTCAACTTTGCATTAAGGTCCTTCATGCGCGTCTTGGAACGCTGGCGCGCGGCACGCCCTGCATCCGTCAGCCACAAGCGCGATGCCCGGCCGTCGGTCTCATCGGCCCGGCGCTCGATCAATCCAGCTTTTTCGGTCCGGTCAGCCAGACCGCTGATGCCCGGCGCACCCAGATCGAGCGCGGCAGCCGCCTCGCTCATCAGTGCACCGTCGTGCGTGCCCAGGAAGAACAGCAGCCCGGACTGAGCCGCTGTCACCCCGCCACCGGCTGCGCGCGTCTGCCATCGTTGCAGTCGACGCTGGCCAACGTTCAATAGATATACAAGGCGATGCTGCATCTTCCTGAGGCAAGAGTTGTCGTGATTTAGTTCGCATGTGAATCATATCACGCACATCGCCTTGAACCCGTCCGCTCAGGCGTTGAAACCGCCGTCGATCGTCAGGCTTGCACCAGTAACGAAACCAGCCTCCGGGCTGGCCACGTAGGCAACCATGCCTGCGATCTCGGCCGGATGCGCGTGACGCTCCAGGGCCATCAGGGCATGGAGGGCGCCGCCGAAATCGCCGGACTCCGGATTCATATCGGTATTGGTCGGACCGGGTTGGACATTGTTGACCGTGATGCCCTTCGGCCCGAGGTCGCGCGCMATGCCTTGCACGAGCCCTTGCAGCGCCGACTTGCTCATCGCGTAAGCCGCKCCGCCCGGGAACGGCATGCGCTCGGCATTGCAGCTGCCGATATTGATGATGCGACCGCCCTGCCCCATGTGCGGCAAGACCGCCTTCGACGCGACGAAGACGGCGCGCACATTCACTTCCAGGGTCTTGTCGAAGTCTTCCAGCGAGAAGGTATCGATCCCGCCCATCAGCAGCACGCCGGCATTGTTCACGAGGATGTCGATCTTGCCGAAGTGCCGCGCGGCGTCGTCGATGGCGCGCGTGAGCGAGGCCGCATCGCCTGCGTCCGACTGGATGGCCAGTGCGCGGCCGCCAGCGGCTTCCACGCTGGCCACCAGTGCGTTGGCGTTGGCGGTCGAGCCCTTGTAGGTAAATGCCACGGCTGCGCCGTCCTGCGCCAGACGCTGGACGATCGCGGCGCCAATGCCGCGGGCGCCGCCAGTAACGAAAGCAACCTTGCCGGCAAAGGTGGTGGCGGTGGTCATGTCGAAACTCCATCGGGTTAGGGTGAGTGAAGTATCCACACACGATTGCCGCGCGAATAGCCCATAATCCGGATCATCAATTTCAACCAAAAGTATCGGATCTGACGATGGAAGGCCTGAGTCTTCTCGAATCCTTCATCCTGAGCGCCCAAACGGGCAGCTTCTCGGGGGCCGCGCGGCGTCTGGGCGTCACGCCCGCTGCGCTCAGCAAGAACGTCGCGCGCCTGGAAGCGCGGCTCGGACTGCGGCTGTTCCATCGCAGCACGCGCAATCTGACCCTCACGGCCGACGGCGAGCGCTTTCTGCACGAGGTGACCGCGCCCTACGCGGACTTGCAGGACGCCTTTTCCCATGCGGCGGAGCGCAGCGGCGCGCCGTCGGGGATGCTGAAAGTGAGCTTGGGGGTCGCGTTCGGGCGGGAATACCTGGTGCCGATGCTTGGCGAATTCCTGGGCCGCTATCCGGAAGTCGTGCCGGACTGGCATTTCGATAACCGGCCCGTCGACCTGATCGGCGGCGGCTTCGATGCGGCGATTGGGGGTGGCATCGAACTGAGCCAGGGGGTCATCGCCCGGGAATTGGCTCCCGCGCACGTGATCGTCGCGGCATCGCCGGCCTATATGGCGACCCGGCGCATGCCGAGGCACCCCTCGGAGTTGGCCCAGTTCGATGGCATCGCCCGGCGCTCGGTCGCCACCGGCCGCCAGTACGCATGGACCCTGCGCAATCCGTTTGGTGAGAAGGCCCTGGCCGAGTGCCGCACCCGCCTTATTTTCGACGACCCGGAAGCCATGGCGCACGCAGCGATGCTTGGCCACGGCGTGGCCATGCTGCCGATGCCGCACGCTTCACGCTGGCTGCTCAGCGGCGACCTCATCCGGTTGCTGCCCGGCTGGTACGCGGATATCGGGCCGATCTGCCTCTATTACCCAAACAAGCAGCAGCTGCCGCTCAGGACGCGTGCGTTCATCGATTTCGTAGTCGATGCGTTCCGCGAACAGCGCCTGGCTGCGCGTTTCGATAGCCGCTGAGGCCATGCAGGACGAATAACGCGGCTCCAGTTGAACGTGGTGCCAGAGCTGTCGCTCCGATGGACGAMCACGATCTTCATATCTGGCCAGCAGCAGGCCAGGATTTTTCGCCGCAATGGCCGGATCGTTCCAGTTGACGATTCTTCCCTGGTAGATCTCCGTGAGCAGCGCACCGGTCATGCGTAACTGCCCCGGGCGGACGCCATCCAGGTTGAACACGGGCACGACACCGCCGATCACGATGGGAAATTGCTATGGCAGACACATGACAGTCACAATCGCGAATCGCCCTCGCCCACGTGGGCGCCTGGCCCCTGTCTCGCCATCACGTCCTGCGGATTGCGCAACGGACACGCCTTCAGCGACAGGCAGCCGCAGCCGATGCAGCCGTCGAGTTGATCGCGGAGCAACGTCAACGCACGAATGCGGGCGTCGAGGTCTTCCCGCCAGGACGCTGACAGCCGGCGCCAGTCGGCCACGGTCGGTGCCTTGCCTGCCGGCAAACGCGCGAATGCGTCGGCAATGACCGCGAGCGGCACGCCCATGCGCTGGGCAATGCGTAAAACAGCCAGCCGACGGAGGATGCCGCGCGGATAGCGGCGCTGGTTGCCAGCGCTGCGCGTGCTCGAAATCAATCCCTTCGATTCGTAGAAATGGAGCGCGGACGCGGCCACGCCGCTGCGCTCGACCACTTCGCCAATGGTCAGCGGATCGCGGGCGCGCATCGGGTGCACCGGGGGCTCCAACGGAACGTTCTTCGGGGGGCGGCTCATGACAGGACCATAGAGGACAAGGAAAGCCCTTGCAGCGCGCATGGTATCGCATCGAAGCTTGACCTCAAGTGCACTTGAAGTGTGACACTGGCATCCCTTCTCCATCCAGGACCCTGCCATGCTGCTCGAATCGCCGCGCGCCCCGTACCTCCAGTTCATGAACCCGCCCGACCTCTACGACCCGCGCCTGAACGGCTATTCACATGTCGCGGTGGTGAACCGGCCCGCGAAGATCATCTTCGCGGCGGGCCAGGGTGGCGAGGACATGTGCGGCGGCCTGCTGACCGACTTCACGGCGCAGGTCACCCGTGCACTGTCCAACCTGCGCGTGGCGCTGCAGGCCGGCGGTGCTGATATCCCAGATGTGGCCAAGATCACGGTGCTGATCGTCGATCATTCGATGGAACGGCTGGCCATCTTCAGCCGCGCCTGGCAGGCCCTGCTGGGCGACTGGCCGGCCCCCGCCTGCACGCTGATTCCCGTGCCAAGGCTGGCGATTGACGGCATGCTGTTCGAGATCGAGGCGGTGGCGGTGCTGCCGGAATAACAGGTCTGGACCAATCCAAACCGGCCGACTCCATTTACTATGCTAGTCACCATCGACCGGCACGGGAGCGAGCTTGGCCAATCCGGATCTTCTCGATCGCGACCCAATGGCCGCGCGCGTCGTCGCTGCGCAAGCCAGCCCTTGTGACGAACTCGTCATCCGTACGCAGCCCAACGCGGTCGATCGTCCGTGCCGGCGCAAACGTATGGCGCTCGCCGCGACGATCCTCGGCTCAAGCATGGCGTTCATCGACGGCTCCGTCGTCAATGTTGCGCTGCCCGCCATGCAGAGCGAGCTCGGCGCGAGCGTTGCGGCAATGCAGTGGATCGTTAACGCCTACCTGCTCTTTCTCGGGTCCCTCGTGCTGGTGGGCGGATCGATGGGCGACAAGCTCGGCCGCCGCACGGTGTTCATCGCCGGCGTCGGGGTCTTCACGGTGGCGTCGGCCGCTTGCGGGCTCGCGCCAAACGCGAGTTCGCTGATCGTCGCGCGCGCTGTCCAGGGCATTGGCGCGGCGCTCTTTGTCCCCAGTAGTCTCGCGATCATCGGCGCCGTGTTCGAAGGCGAAGCACGCGGACGGGCGATTGGCACCTGGGCGGCCGTCGGCGCGATCACGTCGGCGGTGGGGCCGGTGGCAGGCGGCGCGCTTGTCGACGCGTTGTCGTGGCGCGCAATATTTTTCCTCAACGTACCGCTTGCAGCGCTGACAATTGCGCTGGCGATGTCGTCAGTGCCGAATAGCCACAAGCTCGATGCGCCTCAGCAACTGGACTGGCCCGGCGCGCTGAGCGCGGCGGCCGGGCTCGCCACCCTCACCTATGGCCTGACCCAGGTGTCGGCGCGCGGCTTCGCGCATCCGCTCGTACTGGGCACGATCGGCGCCGGCGTGCTCGTGCTGGGCGCATTCGTGAGGATCGAAGCGAACAGCCGTCATCCCATGATGCCACTCGACGTGTTTCGCTCCCGCGATTTCACCGGCGCCAACCTCGTCACCCTACTGCTCTACTTCGGTCTGGGCGGCGCACTGTTCTTCCTGCCGTTCACGCTGATACGCGCACATGCCTACACCGCAACCGAAGCAGGCGCCGCGCTGCTACCGGTGCCGGTCATCATCGGCTTCCTATCGCGCTTCACCGGCAGCCTGACAAGCCGCTTCGGTTCGCGGGCACTGTTGAGCGCTGGCCCGGCCGTCGCCGGCATCGGATTCGCGATGCTGGCGCTGCCGTTCGTGCATGGCGGCTATTGGACCGGATTCTTCCCGGCACTCGCCGTGCTCGGGCTCGGTATGACGATCACCGTCGCGCCACTCACGGCGACGGTAATGGGCTCCGTGCCGGGCGACCAGGTAGGCATCGCCTCCGGCATCAACAACGCGGTTGCCMGGGTGGCGAGCCTGCTGGCCGTTGCGGTGCTCGGCATCGTGTTCGTGTGGTCGCACGAAGCGGCGCTGTCGGCGCGGCTGGATGCACTGCATATTCCTCAGGATGCACGCCAGACCGGGCAATTGCTGGAGCCGGACGGAGCGGCAGCAGGCGACATCCGTACACCGCCTCAGGGCCCCTTGGCGCGGGCGGAGGCCGAAGCCATCGCTGACGCCCTGCGCGCCGTGGCGCTTGTGGCCGCCGCCTGCGCGTTTGCCGGAGCGGGTGTAGCGATGGCGACCATCMAGCGCMGCAAGTGACGTGCTTCGCGTCGGCCGCAGAAGGCGAGCGTAAATCCACCTTTACAAAATCCCACGGCGAAATGCCATGCAGCACGATTATCGAAGCGCATGGCGGCCGGTTGTGGGCGAGTGCCAATCTGCCACGGGGAGCCGTTGTGCAGTTCATCGTGCCTGAGAAGCCCACTGATCATGGATGCCGAAGCGCAGTTGCCTTCGGCATCCATGATGAAGGGCTCTGTGTGGGACCTACGCGAAGTCAAGCACCTCTGCTACTGCGCGGCGCGGCTTTTGCGCCCAGTTTTCGGGCAGGGCTGACCCGACGGACAGCAGCATGACGGGCACTTCGTCTTCGGCCAGCCCGAACTCACTTGCTACCGCCTCGGCGTCGAAACCGATCATCGGCGACGAACCCAGGCCCAGCGCATGCGCAGCATAGATCAACGCCGTCGCGCCGATGGCACCGGTGCGTACCGCCTCGTCGCGCTGGAGCTGCGGATGCTCGAAGTACAGGCCGCGCGCAGCATCTTCGAACCCCGTGGCGACCTTCGCCGGCATGATGCCCGCCTCCACGGCTGGCGCCAGGCGCTTCGGCAACACCCGATGGTCGGCCAACTGTCCGCAGATGATGAAGGTAACGGAGGCATCGGTGATCTTGGGCTGGTCCCAGGCAACGGCCCGCAGGCGCGCCTTGGCTTCAGGCGTGCGCACTGCGATGAAGCGCCAGTTCTGCAAGTTGAAGGATGTCGGCGCAGTGGTGGCGACTCTTACCAACTCGCGGATCTGATCGTCGCCCACGGTAAAGGCAGGGTCGTACAGACTGATGGTACGACGGCTCACAAGGGATTCGATGATAGCGTTGGCCATGGTGATTCCTATGGTCGAAGGACTGGGTTGAGAGGCACGGGTGGTGATCTGTTGCGATCGTAGTAACACGGCGCAGAACAAATCTTATGGAATCCGCCGGCCTGCCGGTAGATCCGGGAAGGCGCTCACAGCGTTGTCCTGCCGGCACCAATCCTCCCGTTGCTCCGGGTAACGATGCAATGAGATATTGCCGTTTGCAGCTGCCGTTTCCCCCAGGCAAAGTGAAAATGCCGCAACACCGCTCCGACGAGGAGACAGTGCTGCGGCATTCTTTCTTGCGCAGCCGAACCCGGGAAGATCAGTCTGCCTGGTACTTCGGCGAGCGCGGGCCGTACAGGATGCCACCCGGCATGCCGGCGGACAAAAGACGCACACTGGCCGTGCCGGCCACCGGATAGCTGGCGTCGGTCAGATGATTKACCGCCTGGTTGATGGCGGCGGTGATCAGCATGCCGATTAGGCCGCCGCCGCTGTTGCCACTGTCGTTAGCTGCCACTGCCGTGCCGCTCCACAACACGTCGCCGGTCTTCAGGTCTACCAGCTTCGCATTCGCGGCCACGCGGGTCACGCTGCTCAGTACCTGGTAACGCGAGCCGTAGTCCGTCACGGTCACGTACAGCGCGGCATCCGCACCGAAGATTTCGCGCAACTTGGGCACGGGTGCCGTGTGGATGTCACCAGGCACGGTCAGGCCATTCTGCCGGAACGTTTCGTCGACCAGCGCCACCGGCAGCACGTAGTAACCCGACTCAGCCAGCGGATACGTGGCTTGCGACAGCATGGCGTACGTGGCCTTGATGTCAGGCGACTCGTTCAGCGGCGGCAGCACCACGATCGAACGCGGGCGAGCGGCCTTGAACGCAGCGTAATCCACCTGTTTTCTGGGCACGGCACAGCCTGCGAACAACATCACGATGCCGAGCGTGGCGACGTAGGTCAGCATTCGACGCATCATTTGACGCTCCCTTCCGTGGCATCTGCCTTGGCGGGCGGCGTGGCGCCCACCGTCACATCCTTGCGCTCGTCAGTCTTCACATTGCGCATCAGAAAATCCATGTAAGGCGTGGACTCCGGGAACAGCGTCTTCTCTGTCTGGAATTCCTTGACCATCTGATCGCCCTTCCCGACATTCAGATACAGCATGCCAAGCTGGGCGTGATAGCCAGGTGGCACGCTTCCGTCTTTCGCCTTGATCTTTTCCAGGCCACTTTCCAGCGCGGTGATCTGCGCTTCCTTCGATTCGCCCTTGAAGTACGCGTAGACCTGGGATTGATACCCCTCCCATTGGTACATCGATTGTGGACCTGCACAACCGGCCAGCAGGCCGGCAGCCGACAAAAACGCCGCGTTGCGCAGCGTAACCCATGACTTCATTGTTGTTCTCGCTCTTGTTGGTATAGGCCTATGCGTTTACTGCGCCGGCTTCCATGCGCCGCTTTCGATCGCGCTGACCAGGTTGTTCACGGCTTCACGCATGGCCAGGTCCATCACCTTGCCATTGAGCGTGGAGTCATAGCTGGCCGTACCGCCAAACCCGATCACCTCGCGATTCGACAGCTTGAATTCGCCGGCGCCCTGCGTGGCGTAAACCACTTCAGAGGTGCTGATGTTGACGACGTTCAGGTTCACCTTGGCATAAGCGACCTGCTCGCGGCCGCGGCCGAGAATACCGAAAAGCTGCACGTCGCCCACTTCCTTGCGGCCAAATTCGGTGATATCKCCGGTCACCACGAAGTCGGCGCCCTTGAGCTTCTGCGCCTGATTCTTGATAGCGGCTTCGCGCTTGATCTCGTCGAGGTTCTCGCGCTCAAGCACACTGAAACGGTTGGTCTGCTGCAGGTGCGTCACCAGGCTGGTCTTGGCCTGGCCGCTCAGACGGTCGATGCCGTCGGAGAACACGCCGCGCATGTAGTTGGAACGGTTATCGAACTTGCCTACGGCAATGGGGGTGCGCACGCCGTTATAGGGGCGGCTCGCGCTTTCCACCTTTTGCACCGACAKCGCGGTCGACGATTCAGTTGCGCATCCCGCCAGACCGATGGCGGCGGCAGCGGCGGCACCGAGCAGGCAGTAGTTCTTGAGACTCTTCAATTCATTTCTCCAGACAAGGAACAAAACGACACATCTATCACGCCGTGACCGAGTGTGGATTGATCCTATTCAACCCTCTACGGTATCGGCAGCCGCAAGTCTGGATTAAGGCAAAATCCGCGGGGTCCCCTCTTCGGTAGGGAGACCAACGCACAGTTCCCAAGTCGTTCCGCGAACTTGCCTGCGAGTCATGAGTGAAGCGATAAAGATTCCACAGGGAATCACAAGGGAGAACCTTTGGCGCAAGCAACGCCCGGCTACGCCCCACCCAAAACAGGCTCGTAGGAAGCAGTCCGCGTCATCGCCAGTTGCCACGATGGGGGGGCCCCAATGCATTGGTTCAGGTGCGAGGTGAAGGCCCGAAGCTTGGCCGAGGCGCGGGGCTGGGCGCGTAGCAGGTAGATGCCGCCTTGCGCCTGCGGGCGGAGGCCATCCAGCAGCAATTCTTCCAGCCGCCCCGCGCCGATGTCCTCGCCGACCGACCAGTCCGGCATCAGGGCGATGCCCAGCCCCTGCAATACTGACAGCCGCCGCGCATCGCAATCGTCGCACTCGACTGCGAACAGCGCCTGCGCGGCGTGGGTGGGTTCCAGGAGTTCGCGCCAGCCGCGCATGCTTGTGCTGTGGCCCCGGTCGATCAGGCGGTGGTGCTGCAGCTCGTCGGCGTGCACCGGCCTGCCATGCGCGCGCAGGTAGTCCGGCGTGGCGCAGATCACGTATCGTTGGCTGGCCACGCGCTGGGCGATCAGGTTGCTGTCAGCCTGTTGCCCGACGCGCACCACAACGTCGAATCGTTCGAGCACCGGATCGACCACGCGCTCGGTCAGCTCCAGCTCCACGGTCAGGTCCGGGTACTGTGCGTAGAGGGAGCCGAGGTGCGGCACGACGTGCCGCCGCGCAAACGCCGGAAGGCACGCCACGCGCAGCCGGCCGCTAACGCCCTGCTCCAGCGCCGTCACCGCATCGCGCGTTTCGTTGAGTTCCTGGAGGATGCGCGCGGCCCGCTGGTAGAGGAGATCGCCCGCCTCCGTGCGGACCAGCGCCCGCGTGGAGCGCGTGAACAGCGCCACGCCCATTTCCCGCTCCAGCACATCGATCTGGCGCGATACCGACGACGCCACCTGCCCGCGCCGCCGCGCGACGGCCGAGAAGCTCCCTTCGCGCGCCACATCGACGAAGACGGCCAGGTTCTCAGCAAAGCGAATGAATTCCATTTGTGCGCTCCCCGCAAAGGCATTACGCGTCCGGCTTGACTTTCCACCGCAAACCGACAGGAATAGTATCAACATCCCAGACCAGAGAGGCAAGTCTTTGCGAAACGCGCAAAGCATGCAGCCTCCGTCATCCGGATTGTCGAAACCCTACTGGAAGGCACCGCAATGGAGACAACTTACCTCTCAGCCGCCCTGCGCTCGATGCGCGGGCGCCCCCGCCGCATGCTGGCCGCCGCGCTCCTCATGTGCGCAACCGGGCACGTCATGGCCGACGACTGGCCGGCCAAGACGGTCACGATCATCGTGCCCTATGCGGCGGGCGGCACCGTCGACAAGGTCGCACGGCAGGTGCAGGATGGCCTGCACACCCGCCTGGCGCAAACCGTCGTGGTAGATAACCGCGCGGGCGCCGGCGGCACCATCGGCACCGGCCAGATTGCCCGGAGCCCTGCGGATGGCTACACGCTCGGCATGGTGTTCGATTCTTTCGCCACCGAATCCCACATCTATCCGAAACTGCCCTATGTCGCGAAGCGTGACCTGACGGGCGTGTCGTATATGGTCCGCTCCCCGATGGTGCTCGTGGTGCCGGCCAGTTCGCCCTACCAGACCCTTCAGGATTACGTCAACGCCACGCGTACGCCGAAGAAGGTCTCGTACGCGTCGGTGGGCGCCGGGAGTTCGAACCAACTTGTGGCGGAAGCGTTCTTCGAAGCCGCCGGCACCAGCGGCATTCACACCCCCTACAAGGGTGGCGGGCCCGCGATCAACGACCTGCTGGGCGCCCACGTGGACTCGATGATCGCCAGCCTGCCGCTGATCCTGCCTTACGTGCAGGCCGGCAAGCTGCGCGCGCTGGCGGTAACCTCTCCGCAGCGCGACGCCCGTCTGCCCGAGGTGCCCGCCGTAGCGGAACGCTACAAGGGCTTCGAAGCCTACTCGTGGGTGGCGATGATCGCGCCGGCCAAGACTCCGCCCGCCGTGCTGGAGAAACTGTCCGCGGCGGTGACCGCCACGCTGCGCGACCCGGCCATCGCCAAGCAGTTGAGCGCCGGCGGCTTCGAGATCGTGGCCGGCAATGCCGCCCAGACCAACAAGCTGATCCAGGACGAGTCCGCGCGCTGGGGTCGCCTGATCAAGGCCCGCAACATCACACTCGAATAGATGCCGCCGTCATGAATCCTTTCGTCTATCAGTCCCGCCCGCAGCGCGTGGTCTTCGGCGCGGGCTCGCTGGCCCGACTGCCTGAGGAAGCCGATGCGCTCGGCGTCAAGCGCGTGCTCGTGCTCTGCACGCCCGGGCAACGGGCACTCGCGGAGCGGGCCAGCGCGTTGCTGGGTGACCGCAGCGCGGGCATCTTCGATGGCGCCGTCATGCACGTGCCCGTCGAACAGGCCCGCAAGGCGCGCACGGTGGCGGCGGAGCGTGGCGCCGACTGCGCGCTGGCCATCGGCGGAGGATCGACGATCGGTCTCGGGAAGGCGATTGCGCTGGAGTCCGCGCTGCCGGTCATCGCTGTGCCCACCACCTACGCCGGCTCGGAGGCCACGCCGATCTACGGCCTGACAGACGCCGGCCTGAAGCGCACCGGACGCGATGCCCGTGTCCTGCCGCGCACGGTCATCTACGATCCGGAGTTGTCACTGCGCCTGCCGCGCATGGTCAGCGTGACCAGCGGCATCAATGCCATCKCCCATGCAGCCGAAGGCCTCTATGCTGGCGATCGCAATCCGGTCAGCGACTGGATGTCGCGCGAAGGTATCGCGGCGCTGGGTCGTGCGCTGCCCGTCATTGCGCGGGAAGGTGGTGAGGACGGTGCGGAAAGGCTCGCCGCACGTGGCGATGCGCTCTATGGGGCGTGGCTGTGCGGGGCCGTGCTTGGCAGCGTCACGGCAGGGTTGCACCACAAGCTGTGTCATACGCTGGGCGGCACCTTCAACCTGCCGCATGCAGAAGTCCATACGATTGTGCTGCCGCATGCGCTGGCCTACAACGCCCCTGCCGCGCCGGCCGCCATGGAGGCCATCGCTCGTGCGCTGGGCGCCACCGATGGCAACGCGCCGGCGGCGGTCTTCGACCTCGCCGCCTCGCTCGGCGCCCCTACCGCGCTGCGCGATATCGGGTTGAAGGAAGAGGATCTGGAGCGGGCATGCGAACTGGCCCTGCAGAATCAGTACCCGAATCCGCGACCATTGGAAGCGTCTGGCATCCGTACCCTCCTGCGCGACGCCTTCCTGGGCAGTCGTCCGACGCTTCCCCAGGGAAGCTGAACGATTAACCCTGTGCTGGCGGCGCAGCTGTCGAGCCGCGTACCACCAGTTCCGGCCGCAATTCGATGACGACGGTGGCAGTCTGTGGCTTGTCGATCCGGCGCAGCAGCAGTTCGGCCGCCTGTTCGCCCATGTCATGGACCGGGATGCGGATGGTTGTCAGCGGCGGCGTCAGTGCATCGACAAAAGGCATGTCGTTGTGGCCGACCACCGAGACGTTCTCCGGACAGCGCAAGCCGCGCTCGCGCAGAAAGTCGTAGCAACCCATGGCCACGAGGTCATTGCCGGCGGCAATGGCGGTCAGGTCGGGCAGCGATTCGAACAACTGGTCACAGGCCCTGCGGCCGGCCTCCCGGGTATAGCTCTCCGCCTCGACGACGGCATACGCGCCGCGCCGCAACCGATGGCGTTTGACCGCCTGCATGAAGCCTTCCCGGCGCAACTGTCCCGTGGAGGTACTCGCGGGACCGGCAATGTGACCGATGCTGCGGTGACCGAGCGATACCAGATGATCGACCGTCAGCGCCATCGCCAGCTGGCTGTCGCTGAMCACGCAGGACRCCCGGCCGGTATGCTCGCCGCGATTCACCATGACCACCGGAATGCCGAGCTGGAAGCAGTAGTCGAGCAAGGGATCGTCGCGTTCCGCCGTGGCCAGCACCAGCCCTTCCACCTGCCTGGCCAGCAACTGATCGATCACGAAACGCTGCCTGAGGCGCTCCACGCCGGCATTGACGACGATCGGCACATAGCCGTGCCGGCCAAGAACGGCCTCGATCCCCGCCAGGATGGGCGGGAACACCGGATTCGCGATGTCCGGCAGCACCACGCCGATCAGCCCCGAGCGTTGCGTGCGCAACCCCGCCGCGATGCGGTTCGGGCGGAACCCGCGCAATTCGGCCAGCTTCAGGATCCGTGTGGCCACTTCTTCGGCCACCAGATGGCGCGTGGCGGGATTCATCACGCGAGACACCGTCGAATAGTGGACATCGACCTCGGCGGCGAGGTCCTTGATGGTCACGCGTTTGCGCTCGGACATGGGCAGGCAGACGCCACGTTGGCTGTTGGAATGCGCCATTCTAGCGCCTGCCGCCCCGGCGCCGCTTATTCCCCTGCCCGCACGCCGGACTGTTTCACCACAGGCGCCAGCTTGCCAATTTCGGCCTGGATATAGCTGGAAAACTCCTGCGGCGTGCTGGCGCGCGCCTCGGCCCCCTGGGCCGCCAGCCGCTCGCGCACATCGGGAGACGCCAGCGCCTTGCCGATCTCGGCATTCACCGCCTGAATCACCTCCTTCGGCGTGCCGGCCGGCGCCAGGACGCCGAACCACGAATCGAACGCATAGCCGGGCAGCCCCGCCTCCGCCACGGTCGGCACATCGGGCAACGCGCCTGCGCGTGCTGGCGTGGTCACCGCCAGCGCACGCAACTTGCCTTGCTTGACAAACGGCAGGGCCGATACAGTCGGCGCGAACATCATGTCGCCGCGCCCCGCCATCACGTCGGTCAGGGCTTCGCCGGTACCCTTGAACGGAATGTGCACGATGTCGATGCCCGCCCGCATTTTGAACATCTCACCACTCAGGTGCGTAGAACTGCCCGAACCGGCGGAATCGAAGTTCAGGGTGCCCGGCTTGGCCTTCGCGGCAGCCACGATATCGCGCATCGACTTGTACGGACTGGCGGCGTTGACCACCAGCACGTTGGGCACCGAGGCGACCAGCGACACCGGCGCGAAGTCCTTGAGCGTGTCGTAGCCCAACTTCGGATAGAGCGTGGCGTTGATGGCATGGCCCACGGAGACCAGGATCAGCGTGTAGCCATCGGGCGGCGACTTGGCAACCGTGGTGGCGCCCAGCGTGCCGCCGGCGCCGGGCCGGTTGTCCACCATCACCTGCCATTGGCCGCCCTCCCCAATCTTTGCGCCGATAATGCGCGCCAGGATATCGGTGGCACTGCCCGCCGAGAACGGCACGATCAGCCGGATCGGCTTGACGGGATACTGGGGTTGCGCGATGACGGTGTACGGCAGCCCAAGCGCCGCGATCAGTCCAAGGGCCGCAATGGGGCGGAAAAACTGTCGTCTCATGGTTGTCTCCTCACGATGCAATGGCGTGCGCGGATGTCAGAAAAAGTGCCGCATGCMGAGCGCAAAGGTCTGCGGATCGGCACCGGCGCTGACACCGAGCTCGTTGATGGCGAAGTCGTAGATCGCGTTTTTCTTGTTATTGATGCGGCTGTAGTACGCGTAGAGTGCGGTGCGCTTCGATAGCGGATAGTCGTAGCCCACCGTGAACTGCATGGCATTGGTTTCCGAACCGCTGCGGAAGAATCCGATCGTGTCCGTGGACGATCCCGTGCCGTTGGCGGCATAGGCCACCCCCACCCGCACGCTGCCGGTCCCAAGCTTCTGCACCAGCGATGCGTAGTACCCGTTGCGCTGCAGGTCGCCCGTATCGGTGCGGTAGTGCAGGTGCTCATAGAGCGCGGCCAGGCGCGTGCCCGGGAACAGCTGGTAGGCCAGCGCGACCTTCAGCGCATCGTCATTGCGCCCGGCCGCCTGGTAGTGCGAGTGAACTTCGTAGGCGACGGTCGCCCCCAGCGGGCCGCGCTCGTAGACCAGTGCGGCGGAGTACAGCGCCGGATTGCGCGGCACCGTCGTCTTCTCTTCCGGCAATCCCCAGCCGAGCCAGAGGCTGGCACCCCCCAGCTGCGGCGAGCGGTACTGGATGATGTTCTTCTGGCGCCGGTCGAACGAACTCGTGTCCTGGACGTTGTCGGAGCTGGAGGTCGAGCCATTGCCGATCAGCGCCATATAGCCGGCCGTGGTCGGGTAGTACGGATCGTAGCCAGCGGTCGACTCTGTATAGGGCGTCTGCCAGTGGCCCATGAACAGCAGCCCGTAGTCGCCCTGCAGGCCCACGCGCGTATTGCGGCCTGCGATCTGGCCCTGCCCGGTGTCCAGCGAGACGTTGCTCTCGATCTGCCACACGGCCTGGAGCGAGCCGCCCAGGTGCTCCACGCCCCGAAAGCCGAATACCGACCGGTTGTTGGTCTGCCGCACCGTACTGCCCAGCTTTGTCCCGTCCGTCGCCGTGCTGGCCCGCGAGTACTCGATGGCCGTGTTGAGCCGCCCGTATATCGTCACGCTGTCTTCCGCCATCGCTTCCCGGGCGATGACGGTGGACATCAGGGCCAGCGGAATCACATGACGTCGCCTGAAAACTCTCTGCATCTGGGTCTCCTCGTGTTGTTATGAAGTGGATGATTGCAAACGTTTGCAGAAGCGCAACAAAAAATCAGGGCCTGGCGGTGGCCGTGGCCGGATACGGCATGGCCAGCAACAGCATCGCGGGCCGGTTAGACGGATTGCTCACCTCGCGGGCCTCCCCAGGCGCCAGCCGGACCGAATCGAACTGCCCCAGCGTCACAGTCTCCTCCGGCGTGCGGATGCAGACCTCGCCTTCCAGCACGACGTAGTGCTTCTCCATCGGCGAGGCGTCGAGCGACGTATGGCCGCCCGGCAGGATGATCGACACGCCCATCCACAGCGCATCGGAAGGCCCCGCCTCGTGGCCTTGCAGCCGCAGACAGTGCATACCTTGATGATTGGCCGGATGGTAGGCCGGCGCCTGGGCGAAGCGGGTCGTATTCATGGCGTCAGCACCACGCGTTCGGTGGCGCCTTGCAGCACGGCGCGATAGGCGTCCCGTGCGTTGGACAGCGCGTACGTGTAGTCGGGCAGCACCGGGAACGGCTTCAGCGCGCCGGAGGCGAACATCGGCGCCAGCGCATCGAGGATCTTCGCGCAGGCTTCGCTATCCAGGGCCAGCGTATCCACGCCCACAAAGGTGTGCTGGCCACGATAGAACGCGAAGATGTCGAACGGCACCGGCTTTTCAATCGTCGAGATGAAGACCTGCGTKGCGCCAATCGCCATGGCCAGGTTCGCCTGCTCGAAATAGGGGCTGCCCACCGTGTTGTAGACGATGTCCGCGCCATGCCCGTCGGTTTCCTCACGCACGACGGCTGAGATGGTTTCCCGGCTGGCATCGATCATGCGCACCGTTCCGCTCGTGTGGCCACGGTACGGCTCGGCGCCGCGCTCGACAGCGAACACGCGTGCGCCCAGCGCGGTCGCGATCTGGATCGTGGCCTGGCCGACCTTGCCGTTGCCGCCGCAAACGAGCACCGTGCTGCCGGCGCCAGGCATCCCTGCGCGGCGCAGGCCCTCATACGCGGTGATGAACGGTACACCGACGGCACCGGCTTCCAGCAACGACAGCGTCGCCGGCTTCTCGCGCACGGCGTTCACGCCGATGCGCAAGTACTTGCCATGCGTGCCGTCGCGACGGATGCCAAGCTCGCCGCCACTGCCCCAGACCTGCCGGCCAATCCATTCCGAAGGGCCGTCGATCACAACGCCCGCGTAGTCCCGGCCCGGCGTGCGCGGCCATACGGCATGCGGCATCATCCCGAGCGTGGCCTTCACGTCGCTGGGATTCACCCCGGCGCTGGCGACTTCGATGATGCACTGGCCCGGGCCAGCCTCGGGGCGCGGCAGGCCGGTCAATGCGAGTTCGAGCGTGTCGATGCTGGGGGCTTTCTGATGAACCTGGATGGTATTCATGGTGATATCGAATGCTGTGTGCGGTGAATGGTGATGTCAGGCGTCGCGCAGGCCCAGCACGGTGCGGGCCTCTGATGAAGAAGCGATTTCTCCTCCAAGTGACTTGACGATGTCGCGCGCCTTGGCCACCAGCGCGGCATTGTTCGGGGCGAGTACGCCCTTCTCCAGATAGATGTTGTCCTCAAGCCCCACCCGTACATGGCCGCCCGCGAGCCAGGCCTGCGCGACGATCGGGAACTCGGCACGGCCAATGCCGAACGCAGACCAGTGCGCGCCCTGCGGCAGCATATTGCGGGCGTAGAAGATGGTTTCCGGGGTCGGGGCGAAACCGTACTTCACGCCCAGCACGAAGGTCCAGAGGCCGGGGCCGTCCAGCACGCCCTCGCGGATGAAATCGAGCGCCATGTTCAGATCGCCGGAATCGAAGATCTCCAGCTCCGGCATCACGCCGGCGCTGCGGATCACGCCGGCCATCTTGCGCACGTTGGCCGGCGTATTCATGACAACGTCGCCGCCCGAGTTCATCGTGTTCAGGTCGAGGGAACAGACATCCGGGCGCAGCGCCGCGATGTGTTCCACCCGCTTGAGCGGATGCAGCAGCGTCGTGCCGGGGGCCGCCACGCGTGGCTCGTTCTCATCGGGCACGAAACGGCCACCGGGCCCTGTGGTGAGGTTGATGATCAGGCTCCGGTGCTTCGCGCGAATCCTGTCGATGACATCGGCGTAGTAGTCGAGCGACATCGACGGTCGGCCGGTTTCCGGATCCCGCACATGGATATGGGCGGCGGCGGCGCCCGCTTCCGCCGCTTCGAGCGCGGCATCGGCTATCTGGGCGGGCGTGACGGGAAGCCCCGGATGCTGTTCGGGCGTGACGATGTTGCCGGTCACAGCGCAGGTGATGATCGTCTTGCGTGCGTGCATGGGTCAGTTGGGAAATAGATGGGAGAAAGGAGATCAGCCGAGCTGGCGCCCACCGTCGACGACGATCGTGGTGCCTGTAGCGAAACGCAGCGAGGTAGCGCAAGCGACGATCGCGTCCGCCACGTCCTGCGCCTGGCCGATACGGCGCAGCGGCGTGGTGCTTGCCGCGCGGTCATTGAAGCTGCTGTCGCGGCCCGGCACGAAGCCCGTGTCGACGACGCCCGGGGAAACGTTGAGCACGCGGATGGCCGGAGCCAACGCGCGACCGAGCGACATCGCCATGACATCCAGTCCGGCCTTTACGGCGCAGTACGCCACGTTGCTGCCTTGTCCGGTGCGCCCCGCGATCGATCCCACGTTGACGATCAGGCCGTCGCCATTAGCGCGCAGCAGCGGCGCGAACGCCCGAATCGCCGCGAACTGGCCGCGCCAGTTGATGGCGAACATCTCGTCGATCAGGGCATCGTCAAGGGCGTCGAGATCCCCATGCGGAATCGCACGCGTGAAGCCTGACGTATTCACGAGAATGTCTGCGCGGCCGTAGTGGTGATGCACATCCTCGGCAAGCTGACGCAGCGTGGCGCTGTCACCGACTTCCGCGCGTGCCGCCAAATGGTTGCCCGCAGGCAACGCCTTCACGGCGCTTGCCGTGCGGTCCATGTCGCGCCCGGTCAGCACGACACTGGCACCGATATCGGCCAGCGCCCTGCCCGCCGCGAATCCGATGCCGCCGGTGCCGCCGATAATCACGGCAACCTTGCCGGAGAGAGATGAAGTCTTCATGGTTTGGTTGTGAGTTGGGGGAGGATTGGGTCGTCAGTCGATCGGTGGTTTCGGGAACGTTTGCTCGCCGGCTTCGAGCGCGAAATCGAACGCCATCGTGTAGAACGGCGCCGGCAGGTCGCCCCAAGGGCTGCGGCCGGCTTCGACCAGCCGGAACGCGCCCACGAGCTGGCGATGCACGCCGAACGTGACATCGGTTTCGAGGATGTCGGAATCGTCGGCAAACACCTGCGTCACCAGGGTGCGATAGCCCGGTGAGGCTACGATGAAATGAATATGCGCGGGACGGTAGGGATGCCGGTGCTGCGCGGCCAGCAGCTTGCCCACAGGACCATCGGTCGGCACCGGATAGCCCGCAGGCCGCACCGTGCGGAAGTGGTAGCCACCGTCGGCATCGGTGTGGAACAGGCCGCGCAGGTTGCGATCGGGTTGCGTCGGGTCCTGGTTGTCGTAGAGGCCAACCGGCGACGCTTGCCAGACCTCCACGATCGCGCCCGGTAACGGCGAGCCATCCGTGGCGCGAACCGTGCCGCTGACAAACAGCGGCAAGCCCGGTGCATCATCCTGGACCACGCAGTCGCCGCATGCGTAGTGCGGCGCGTGAGCGCGATAGAACGGGCCCAGCAACGCGCCGGGCGTGCGCCCTTCCGTCGTGCCGTTGTTCATCGTGGTGACCAGCGTGGACAGGCCAAGCACATCGGCCGCGAGCACAACTTCGTTGTTCGTGGCGTGTGTGGCGTGCCCAAGCGCGGCGATGAATTCGAGCCCGAACTCGAACTCCGCGTCGGTCGGCCGGACTTCGCGCAGGAAGTCGTGCAGGTGCTTCACCAGCGCTGCCATCACCGTCCGCAGGCGGGGGTCTTCCGTCTGGGCCATGGCCTGCCTGACCACTTCCGTGACCGACGATTCGTTATCGATCAGGCGCAACGCGCCGACGGGCTTCTGGGCTGGGGTGGACTGTGGGGTTTCCATGCCGTCTTCTCCTTTATGCAAACGTTTGCATTATGGGCGGTTTCAGGCGAATGGCAAGCCGCGGATGGGCGAACAGGAGTTAGCCAAAAATCACTTATTGGACGAAAAACGAGGCGAATCAAGAGGATAGAGGGTCGATCCGTGGTAACCCTAGGGCTCCTCCGGCGGTGGCTGGTGCGCCGCCGTCAGAAGCGATAGCCGAGCCCCGCGAGGAACATATCCGTATCCCGGCTGTACCCCGTCAGGGTTCGGTTCCATGACAGCCGTGCCAGCCAGTGATCGCCGAGCCGGTAGCTTGTCGACAGCGTAAACAGGCCAGACCAATGGGACAGTGAGGGGTCCGCGCCGGGGCCGCTGACACGGAGGCTGGTAGCGTAATAAGGACCGGCACCGAAACCGAGCGTCAGCCGGTCTCCCAGGAAGGCCCCGGATACCCAGGCCTGCGTCGCCACGCCGCGGCGCCGGACTGACCTGGCGCTTCCTTCGTCGAGGTAGCTGACCGTCCCTTCCACGTAGCGCCAAAGCTGGTGCCGATATTCAAGCGCGCCGCCAAAGACCATGTCCGACTCGAAATCATTGACGACGATGCTACCCAGCATGACGGTCAGTTCGTTGGGCGTGGCGTCTTTGCCCCGGTGAGCCGAACCCACGACCGGCCCTGGCAGGTTGTCGCGGTCGAGTTGATAGCCCACGCCCAGCAGAACCGTGTTGGAATTGAAGCCCGACGCCTGCCACGTCCGGTTGAAGCGTACCTGCAACATCCAGGGGCCACCGACGTACCAGCTGGCCGCCGCGCTGGCCAACACCCCGACGCCGTGCTTGTTTTCGTAGCTGCCATCGGGCTGGTGGCTGGTGGTGTCGAAATAGAGATAAGGGCCGGCGCCCAGCGAGAGCGCCAGCCGCCTGTCCAGCGCCAGGTAACGCCACCAGAGTTGGGCGCTGTGCCCGTCGCGATGATGGCCGGTGATATGGCCCTCGTTCAGGTAGGTATAGCTGGCGTACCAGTGCTCCGTCAGGTTTTGCTGATAGACGTAGGCATAGGCGTAGCTACGGTCGTCCTCAGTCTGGATCGGCGGGTTGGTATAGAAGCCGCCGAGCAGCAGCACCTCCTGCCCATATGCGGCAATGGATGCCAGCGCCAGTAGTCCGGCGGCGAGGAGCGTCAACCAATGACAACGGGCGCGGGGCATCGATCTCCGCCTTGAGCAGGGGTGAACTCGAATTATCTTAGCAACGGAAAATGAAAACCCCCAAGGCAAGCAGCAGACGCGCCGTGCAGATCCGCCCCGAGGACACCCTGGTCGCATGTTTGGTTTGGGGCACATGCCAATGACGGTCAACGTCTTTTCGGCGGCTTCTGCCGCCTCCGCCAGCCACCTGACAGGACACCGTGCTGAGGCATAATCGCCTGCACCGCATGCGCACCGCACCGCGATGCCGGCATCTGGCACGGCTACCCAAACAGGCAGCGTCTACACTTGGTGTGGTAAAAACGCATGTATCAACATCATCCATGACGGACTCTGACGCTGGCACTGGAAATCCTGAACCGGCGTCAGGTGAGGATTCCGGGCGTCCTCCGCTGGCGGTCCAGGCCATCGAGCGCATCGCACTTCGCAGTGGCATACCAAGGGAAATTGTCCGACAGGAGTTCTGGAGTGCATGGGACGCATTGCTGTCCGATGCGAAGTGCAAGGACTATGTTCTACTCTTCGCGGAGAAGAGAGTGCTGGAAGTCCTTCGGCGCAAATACGTACCGCAGTCGTCGCTCGATCGGCGGCCCGATTCGCCTGGCGCATAATCCCTGGCGCCACTTGCCAAACCGCACGTCAACGGGAAAACATGTCAAAGACCAACAAGAAGCAGTACCTGAAAGCACTCAACCGACGCCTCAAAAAGGAAACGGCCGGCAAGATCGACGCCGAGTTTGTCTTCTACCCTCTCGGCGCCAAGCCGAAGGACGCGACCGGCGTGACGGCCAGCGCCCCAGCAGACGAGAGCACGCTCGCCATCATGGAAGCGGTTCAGGCCCGCGTATTTGCCAAGTTCGAGGACGGCGCCGTCCGAAGCTGAACGTCGCCGAGGCGAAGGACCAGACGGTGCTCCCCGTCCTCCAACTGCACGCGCACGGCGCCGTTGACACAGGGGATGGGCAAGTCATCCAGCATTGCGGCCGACACTGGATCGTTGGCACCCCTTCGCTCCACGCGAATATCGTAGTGGCCGGCACCCAGTGCGATGGTGGCCTGGAAGCCCGGCCAGCTTGCGGGAATCCGTGGCGCGATTAGCAGCCAGGCGCCCTCCCGCCGGATGCCGAGGATGCCCTCGACGCCTGCCCGCACCATCCATCCCGCCGCCCCGGTGTACCACGTCCAGCCGCCACGGCCGACGTGGGGGGCGACCGAATAGACGTCGGCCGCCACCACATAAGGCTCCACCTTGTAGCGGTCCGTTGCCTGCGGCGTCAGCGCATGGTGAATCGGGTTGAGCATCGAGAACAGTTCGACGGCAGTGTCCGCGTCCCCCAGCTCCGCAAAGGCCAGGACGCTCCACATCGCGGCGTGACTGTACTGACCACCGTTCTCGCGGACACCGGGCGGGTAAGCCCGGAGATAGCCGGGGTCGTCCACGCCCCCGTCAAATGGCGGCGAGAACAGCAGCGCTAGCCCTTCGTCGCGGCGGACAAGCCGCTGGTCGAGCGACGCCATGGCCATCGCGCTTCGGGCAGGGTCGCCCACGCCAGACAGCACCGACCAGGACTGGGCGATGGCATCGATCCGGCAGGCCTCGCTGTCCTTCGAGCCCAGCGGCGTGCCGTTATCGTAGGTGGCCCGGCGGTACCACGCGCCATCCCAGCCATGCTGTTCCAGCGCCTCGCGCAGTGCCAGCCCATGGGCCCGCCATCTGGCGGCACGGTCGGCATCGCGCGCGTCAGCCAGCGGGGCGAACAGCGCGATAGTGCGGGCGAGCAACCATCCCAGCCAGACGCTCTCGCCCTTGCCGCCAGCGCCTACCAGATTCATCCCGTCGTTCCAGTCACCTCCACCAATCAGCGGCAGGCCGTGCTCGCCTGTCAGGCCGATGCAGCGGTCAATGCCGCGCGCACAGTGCTCGAACAGCGACGCGCTGGCCTCAGCCACCATGGGCTGGAAGAACAGGTCGTGGTCGCCGGCAGCCAGTGCCGGCCCGTCAAGGAAGGGGATGCGCTCGTCCAGCACCGCGGCATCATCCGCCCCCATCACATAGGTCGCCGTGGCGAAGGCCAGCCAGACGCAGTCGTCCGAAATCCGCGTGCGCACGCCCTGCCCGGAATGCGGTAGCCACCAGTGCTGGACGTCGCCTGGCTCGAACTGCCGCGCGGCGGCGCGCAGCAGATGGCGCCGCGTCTCGGCGGGGCGGGCGAAGGTGAGCGCCATGGTGTCCTGCAACTGGTCGCGAAACCCGTAGGCACCGCTGGCCTGATAAAACGCCGAACGGGCCCGGACGCGACAGGCGAGCGTCTGGTAGAGCAACCATCCATTGAGCATGATGTCCATCGCGCGATCCGGCGTCTTGACCTGCACCGCGCCGAGCAGATCCGTCCATTGCGCCGTCACGGCCGCGAGCGTGCTGTCGAGATTCTCGGCGCGATAGCGGGCGATCAAGGCGCGGGCCTCATCGGCGCCGGCGCATTGCCCGAGCAGCACGGCCACCTCGGTGGATTCGCCCGGCGCGAGCGAGACATGACACTGGAGGGCCGCACAAGGATCCATCCCCGCGCCGGCCGCGCCGGAAAGCGATGCCGAGCCGGCGGGGGCAACCAGCGCCGCCGGGCGGCCGAGCGTGCCGCGATAGCCAATAAACTCGCTTCGGTCGGCTGTCCAGCTCGTCGTGGTCCCGACCAGACAGGCGAACGCGACCCGGCCGGGAAACGCGAGATTCCAGGGGTTCCGCGCCAGCATCGCGCCGCTTTCCGCATCGAACTCGGTCACGATGTAAGGGCCCGAGGCGCCGCGCGACAGGCCGAGGACCCAATCGACATAGGCCGTCACGGACAGCTGCCGATGCTCCCCGGAGAGATTGCGCAGCGTCATCCGCGAGATCTTCACCGGGTCATCGACCGGCACATACTGCAGCAGCTCCAGCCCGATGCCGTGCGCCACGTGTGAAAATCGACTGTATCCAAAGCCATGACAGGCGATGTACTTGCCGCCATCACGCACCGGCTGCGCGGTGGCTGTCCAGACCTCGCCCGACGCCAGGTCGCGCACGTAGATGGCCTCCCCTGCCGGGTCCGAGACGGCGTCGTTGGACCATGGCGTCAACTGGTTCTCCCGGCTGTTGACGGACCACGTATAGCCGCTGCCCTCGGTCGACACCTGGAAGCCAAAGCCGTCATTGGCAATGACATTGATCCATGGCGCCGGCGTGGTGGAGCCGTCCTCCAGGATCACGACGTACTCCCGGCCATCCCGGGCGAAGCCACCCAAACCGTTGAAGAACTCGAGCGAGGCCCGATCGTACGAGGTACTTGCAACGGCAGGCGGCCACCGGGACGGCGGCGGCGTAAGCGGCAACGTTGGCGGCGGTGCCCACGCCGGATCGGGAATCCGTGCAAGCTGGTCGGCAATCGCGCCCCGGCGTGCAATCAGCGCCACGCGTGCGACGGACTGCAGCAACGCACGCGCCTCGCCGGTCATCAGGTCGGCGCGCAGCGCGTAGACCGCCCCCTGGGCGAACTCCTCGCCCAGACGCGGCCGCGACTGGCTGCTKCGTACCGCTGTGTCAATGGCGACCTGCAGGTCCTGCACATACGACGAGGCATGCTCGTTCACGATAACGAGATCGACGCCGAGCCGCTTCATGCGCCAGTACTCATGCGCACGCAGCAACTGGCGAACCTGCGCGATATCGTCGATCTCGTCGATACGCAACAGAACGATCGGCAGGTCGCCAGAGATGGCGTGCGGCCACAGCCCGGACTGGAGGCCAGCGCCGCGCGCGATCGCCCCGGATGGCGCCCTGAGGCGGCGGTCCGCGTACAGGATGGCTGCCGCCAGCCGCTGGAAGTCCGCAGCCTCGTTCGACTTGATATCCAGATGACGCAGCTGGACCTGCGCCTGCGTCCATGCGAGGGTCCGGGCGCGGTCGAAGGCGCTGCGATCGTGGTGCTTGTCGATCAGATCGAGCAGCTCGGCGCGCGACGCCGCCACGACGGTCCAGAACGCCACGCGCGCCACCCCACCGGGGGCGATGCGCACCTGCTGCCGCAGCGAAAAGATGGGATCCAGCACCGTGCCTGTCGTATTCGAGAGCGGCCCGCCGTCCTGCACTGCGCGCGCCGTCATGATGGTCCGACCCCGCCCCAGGAAGCGCGCCCGGTCGGACTCATACTCCGGGTCGGCACAGACGTCCCCCTCCACCACCGCGAAATGCGCGGCCCAGATCTGCGGATCGGTTTGCGAGCGGGGCCGGCGGGTCGCGATCAGTGCGCCGAACTCGGCCAGATACTCGGTCTGGATGAACAGCCGGGAGAACGCCGGATGCGCGACGTCCGCCGCCTGCGCCGAGAGCGCCAGCCCGGCGTAGGAGGTCAACGTGATCTCGCGGGTTCGGCGACCACTGTTGGACAGCGACGCACGCCGCACCTCGCCGTCGTCCTCGCCCGATACCAGCACGTCGAGCGTGGTGGTCAGCGCGCCATCGCGCCGATGGAACGCCGCGCGGTCCTCGACGAACAGCACCTCGTTGTCCTCGCCAACATCATCGCTGCCGGGGATCCACGCGCCGGCGCACCAGACCCGTCCGTCCTCGTTGTCGCGCAGGAAGATGAACGACCCATCTTCATCGCAGGTGGCGTCCTCCCGCCACCGGGTGACCGACAGGTCGCGCCAATGGCTGTAGCCGGCCCCCGCTGCCGTCAGCATGACGGTGTAGCGCCCGTTCGAGAGCAGATGGGTGACAGGTGGCCCGACGACCGCACCAGGCATCCGCCTGGCCGTCGAATCCTGGACCGTGGGGGCAATCGCCGAAGCCTTGACGTCCTCGGCACGCGGCGGCGCGATCGCCACATTGCGCGGAATGCGCTCCTGCAGCAGCAGTTCGGTCGCCTGGACCATCGGCTCCTGATGGAAGCGCTCGCGCATGACGCCGTGCAGCAGCGTGTTGGCGAGCGCGACAATGCTCATGCCCTGGTGGTGGGCCATGAAGGCCCGCACGATGGCGTGATCCTGGTTCTCCGGCAAGCGCGAACGCGTGAAGTCGATGGCTTCGTAGAAGCCGTACCGAGCCAGCGCGCCGATGCGCATGAGATCCCTGAAGTTGCGCAGCGCTTCGGGCGGGTCAACCATGGCGGCGAGCGCGGCGGCGTACGGCGCAATCACCACGTTCTCGGCAAGCCCCCGCTTCAGGCCGAGGCCTGGCACGCCGAAGTTCGAATACTGGTACGTGAACTCGAGATCGCGCGCGTTGTACGCGGACTCCGAGATGCCCCAGGGAATGCTCAGCGAGCGACCGTAGGTGCGCTGGCGCTCGACCACCAGCCAGCTGGTCTGTTCGAGCAGGCTGCCCTTCGGCGCACGCATCACCAGTGACGGCATCAGGTATTCGAACATGGAGCCGGACCACGAGATCAGCGCCGAACCGTTGCCGAGCGGTGTGGCGGCACGGCCCAGGCGGAACCAGTGCCGCGTGGGCACATCCCCTTTTGCGATGGCGAACAGGCTGGCCAGTCGCGCCTCCGAGGCGAGCAGGTCGTAGCAGCTGGTGTCGAGCCGGTTATCGTCCATCGCAAAGCCGATCGACAACAGCTTGCGTTCCCCGTTGAACAGGAAGGAAAAATCCATGGACATCGCCATCTCGCGCGCTTCGCTGGCGAGCGCGAGAAGCCGGACAGCCACGTCTGGCGACGCGGCGGCAAGCGCCGCGCCATCGCGCTCATGTTCTACCGCCCGTCTGGACAGGGCGCCGAGCCAGAACGAGAGGTCACCCAGCGCGTCATTGCCGGCGGCCGGGCGCATGTCCGCGCAGAGCCGCGTGGCGTGGTCGGCCAGCCGCCGCAGCGTGGGCATCAACGTGGCCATCCGCTGCGCGCCGTGCAGATGATCGTCGATCTCGTTCAGCAACGCCTCGACCTCGCGGCCCTGCTCGCTGCCTGCCTGCAGCAAACTCCCCAGTGCCTCATGGGCCAGCTTGACGCTGTCCTGCATGCCCTTGCGTGTCTCCGGCGCCTCCGTCGCAGCGGCGGGCGTGCGCGCCCAGCCTTCGCAGGCGTTGGCCAGCACGATGAGATGGCCGGCCAGATTGCCGCTGTCGACGGACGACACATAGGCGGGCGTGAGCGCAGGGAGGTCCTGGGTGCCATACCAGTTGAAGAAGTGTCCGCGATAGCGCGACAGCCGTCGCAGCGCGTCAAACGTGGCCTCGAGCCGCGCCACCGTTTCGGTCGTCCCCGCCCAGCCAAAGTCGTGCGCGGCCACGGCGGACAGCAGGTACAGGCCGATATTGGTCGGGGAAGTCCGGTTCGCCACGACCTGCCGGGGGCTCTCCTGCACGTTGTCCGGGGGCAGCATGTTGTCCGCCGGCGTGACGAAGACCTCGAAGTAGCGCCACGTGCGACGCGCGATCCGGCGCAGTTCTCCCGCTTCCTCCTCGGACAGCGTAAGCCGGGGCGCAGCGCGCGTCGCACGGCTGGCCCACAGCGCGAGCGCCGGCGCGGCGAGCCACAGCAAGACAAACGGCGTCACCAGCGGCCAGCCGGATGGCGCGACACCGATCGTGATGGCAGCCACCACCACGGTCAGCAGGACCCCGCCCAGCATGCGACGGTAGAACCCCGCGAGATCGAGCCGGGGATTGCGCTTCGACTGCGCGGCAGTCGTCCATTCGAGCAAGTGGCGCCGCGTGCGGAGCAGCCGCGTCAGTGTCCGGACGATGGCGTCGCCGGTGCTCCAAGCCTGGTCCGGCAGGAACGCCACGGTGAACAGGATCTGCATGGCGGCGGTGCGCAGATCGGCCAGCCGCATCGCCGCGTGGCTGCGCCATCGCACCGCCGTGTGATGGGGGCGCAGCGAAAGCAGGCCCGGCAGCAGGATCGGGATGCTGATGGCGGCCAGCACCAGCAGCGTGGCATGCAGGTTGAGCGGCGCGGGCGCGAGCCAGCTCGTCGCGAGCGCCGCCAGCTGGCAGAGCGGCAGGACCGAGCGACGCAGGTTGTCGAACATCTTCATGCGGCCTACGGCGGGCACCGCATCGCGCCCGGCATGGTGTCCGAAGATCCAGCCGAGGAGTTGCCAGTCGCCGCGCGTCCAGCGGTGCTGCCGCTTGGCGGCCACGTCATGGCGCGCGGGAAATTCCTCGACCACCTCGATATCCGACGCCAGGCCCGTACGCGCGAACATGCCTTCGAGCAGGTCGTGGCTGAGCACGGTGTTATCGGCGATCCGGCCGGACAGTGCCGCCTCGAAGGCGTCGACGTCGTAGATGCCTTTGCCAACGTACGACCCTTCGTTGAACAAGTCCTGATAGACATCGGATGCTGCGGTGGCATAGGAATCGATGCCGCCCGGCGCGGAGAAGATGCGCTGGAACAACGATCCCTCCCGCCCAACCGGCAGCGACGGGGTCACCCGAGGCTGGAGGACCGCATAGCCGCCGATGACCCGCTGCAGCGCAGGGTCGAAGCGGGGCCGGTTCAACGGATGCGCGATCTTGCCGATCAGCCGCAACGCGGCGTCTCGCGGCAGGCGCGTGTCCGCATCCAGCGTAATGACATAGCGGACGTCAGCCGGTACGCGCGGCGGCGCGCCGCCCACCGGCACATAGCTGGTGTCGGTGGCGCCCCGCAGCAGGCGGTTCAGCTCGTGCAGCTTGCCGCGCTTGCGCTCCCACCCCATCCAGACGCCCTCGCCCGCATTGAAGATGCGGCGCCGATGGAGCAGGAGAAAGCGGTCTCCCGCTGGCCCTGGGCCATGGCGCTCGTTGAGTAGCGCGATGGCGTCGGCGGCGACTGCGAGCAGATGCGCGTCGCCGGGCATGACCTCCTGATCGGCGTCTACGCCATCGGTCAGCAAGGCGAAACTCAAGTCGCCGCCGGCCCCGGAAAGATGGTGCACCTCCAGCCCCTCGATCTGGGCGCGCAGCTCGGGCTCGCCGGACAACAGCGTCGGCACGGCGATCAGGGTCCGCAGGGAGCGCGGCACGCCGGCAGAAAGCGCCAGACCGGGCAGGATGACGGCCCCGAAGTGCCACGCAATCGCCCGGTTGATCAGCGCGAAGGCGACTTCGCTGGCGGGGATCAGCCAGATCAGCACAACGAGCGCGAGCAGCATGGGCCATCCGCCCGTTGCGGCCAGCGCCGGAACTCCCAGAAGCCACAACGAGATAGCGAGCAGCAGGACGGTGACCAGCAACGTCGCCCCGAGGTAGCCGCCGATGCCGAGCCGGAGATGAAAGCGGCTGAGCTGCTGCGCGACGGTGGGTCGGTATCCGATCGACGCCTCGAAGGTAGCGAGTCCGTCACCGATCAGGTGGTAGCCGGCGTCCGTCGCGCATTCGACGCGGCCCGCATCGTGCCCAATTCCAGTCGCGGCACGGGCGGCCCCTACCGCGCGGTCGGCGATCTCCAGCTCGGATAGCGTCGCGCCCCGCGCCAGGCGCTCGATGGCGCTGCGGTAAAGGTTGCGCGTCGGGAAGTCCATGAGCGCGAACGTGCTGTTCGCGCACAACACCCGGTTGACGAGGCTGACGTCCTCGAACAGCTCGGTCCAGTCGAGGTCCGAGATCAACCGCAAGCTGGTAATGACGTTGCGGACCGTGACATTGGACGCCCCTTGCCGCTGTTGGGCATGCAGTACCACGTCATCGACGGAAACGCCCTGCCGCCCGAGCCGCGCCTCCAGCCAGCCAAGGATCGGCGTGGTCACGGGGTCCTGGTCACGCAGCCGCTTGGCCAGCTGCGCGGCAAACAGCTCCGACAAGGGCAGGACGGAACGCGCCGCAATATCGGCTTCCAGCGCCGATCGGCCGCATCCCTCGACCAGTACACGGCGCGCCAGGCCATCGGCGTCGGCGCGGGCGGCGCGCCCCGCCGTCATCTGGTCAGCGAGCCGGCGCAGGTTCTCGATCAGGACAATGCGCAGCGTAATGGCGACGGCCCACAGTTCCCCGATGGTCAGCGGTGTCACGCGCTGATAGGCGGCGATAAAGCGCCGCAGCGCGATGGCATCGATATGGCTGTCGGTGTGCGCGACAAACGCCCAGGCAATGCCAAAGACGCGCGGGTAGCCGGCGAACGGTCCGTTGCTCAGCTTGGGCAGCTGGCGATAGTAGCCGGGCGGCAAGGCATCGCGAATCTCCCGGACCTGCGCTTCGACGAGGTGGTAGTTGTCGAGCAACCACTCTGCGGCGGGCACCACGCTGCGCCCCTTCTCCAATTCGGACGCACCGGCCCGGTAGGCGCGCAGCAAGACCGCCGCATTGTCCTTGAGGCGGCTCTGCAGCGTGGGGACCCTGGGCGGGCTGGCGGTCACGGTCTGCGCGGCCGCCAGGCTCTGCGCATGCTGCTCCAGCCGTTCGATGCCAAACAGTTCTCCCCGAACCGGCGCCTTGTCATGCCATGGCGACGGCGTAGGCAGAAACGAAAAAGCGTGGCGAATGGCCTCTAGCATCTATTTCCTTCGTTGAGGATGGCACCCCACGAACCTGCGACCTGGATCACCGATACGTACGGACGTTGCGCGCGCGTTCTACAGTAGAGGCATGGTCTTTTGTCCCACAGCAGGGCGAGGAGGCGCGATGTCCCCGTATGAAGCGTTACGCGATCGATTCTTCGAGGCATCGACGCGCGAAAAGGATCACAGGGCCTTGCTGGAATCGGTCGCCAGATCCACGAGTGAGAAGCTGGCTGCATATTTGCAGGCGCCGCCCGCGCTGATATCGGTCAAGCCGACCGGAGAGCCCGGTCCGAAAAGCTACGGCTTTCGTTACGTCGTCACGTTCGACGCAGGGGATGCCGTGGTGCACAGCGCCGAGGTGCCCGTCGTGATGACACTCACGCGTCACGGCTTGCACGCGAAGGTTGCCGATGGCCATGACCAACACGTGGGCGACCCCGCGCACCCCGATTGGCATGAAGTGTTCTACGACGTACTCACCATGCTGGAGAAGGACTGTCAGGCCACGGAAAGGCAATCCCAGATCTGAATGGTCGACGGGGCCGTCGTTATCGCATGGTCAACGGGGCCAGCCGCGGTACGCTGTCCCGGCGAGGCAAACGCCGCCCAACTCCTTGACGATGCTGCGCATCGGCGCGCAGGAACCGCCGTGGCAACTTGCCACCATCACGAGCTGCCCCGGCGCCATGGGGAGTCGGCGTTCCGTCAAGCCGACGCGCAGGAACTTGCCACCGAGTCTTGCCCCGAGCAGCCAGCCCAGCATGCCGCCGAGCATGGCAACCCCCAGTGCGGCGATCGTGCTTTCGGCCGGACCAAACGATGTGCCGTACGCAACGGTGATGGCGACGCCGGCAATGGCGCCGGCGACAAATCCGCCCATTGCGGTTTCATCGCGGTAGGTAATCTGGCCCGTGTCGGTGCCGGGCAGGCTCTCGACGGGCTGCCGGTCTCGACGTACAAACCACGGACCATCCGGCTCCTGAGGGCCAGCCACGAGCGCGTGCAGCCGGGTCTGTGCCAGCTTGGCGGTGGCCACATCATTGAGGATGAAATATAGGAGCGTGCGCATGACTCGCCTCCGACTGTTGTTCCGCATATCTGTTGGGCCATCGGCGGCCGGAGAGCGGAACCCTGCTAAGGCGCGTCATGGCTCTAGTTTAGAGGTCCAGGCACGACAAATGCGAGCGTCCTTACAATACAGGCGCAGCGTCGTAGCAGTACACTCTGAATGCCGTCTCCCTCCCCCACATCGGCGCAAGGTCAACGATGAATCGCATCCGGTACCTGGTGAACCTGTCCTATGAGATCCTGGATCCCACAGCGGACTTTCTGTTGCGTATCGAAGCCGCAAGGACGGGACGCCAGTCCATCGTTTCCGAGCACCTCGCCATCACGCCGGAGGTGCCCGCCACGCGCTACACAGATCCAGTCCTGTGCAACCGCATGCTGCGGATTCGGGCGAACAAGGGCCATCTGGCCATCCGCTATGAGTGTGTGGTGGACATCGATCATCGACTCGACGATGGCGAATCGATACGGCAGGTCCCGGTCGCCGAACTGCCCTTTGAGGTGCTGCCCTTCCTGACGCCGAGCCGCTATTGCGAATCAGACCGCCTGATGGAGTTCGCGATGCGTGAGTTTGGCGGCATGCGCCCCGGCTACCCGCGCGTGTACGCGATCCGGGAATGGGCGCGCAACCATATCCGTTTTCTCTCGCACTCCACCAGTGAACGGACGTCGGCGACCGATACGATCGTGGAGCGAACCGGCGTGTGCCGGGATTTCGCCCACCTGATGATCGCCATTTGCCGCGCGCTGAGTATGCCGGCCCGCATTTCCAGCAGCCTGGACTATGGTGCGGACCCGGCAATGGGCCCGCCGGATTTCCACGCAGTAGTTGAGGTGTACCTGTCGGGCGGCTGGTATCTGCTCGATCCCTCAGGGGTATCGATTCCGACCGGCCTGCTGCGTATTGGCACCGGCCGGGATGCCGCCGATGTTCCTTTTGCGGCGATATTCGGGAAGGTGCAGTCGGAGCGGCCCTATATCGAAATCGAGGCACTGACCKATCCGGCTGCCGGCATTGGCATGCCGCTCGCCACGCCCCGCGCCATCTCGACCTGGTAACCAGCCTTCAGCGCTGGCCGCCTTTCATGCCCTCGGTTTCCATGGCGGCGTTCCATTCCTCGTACGCCTCGATCGGTTCCATGGCGTCGTCGACGAACGCTGCCGCGCGTTCCGCCGCGGCGACACGCTCCAGTTGCGTATCGCCGGCGTCGCTATCTTCCGCCGTGGGCGGCAGCAGCATGTCTTCCAGCATTCCCCGCAACTCCACGGTGTCCCATGGCCGGCCGAGCCGGGCCTTCCTGTTCAGGTAGTGACGAACTTCCGATTCCTGCTCGGCGGTCAGTGGCAGCCCCTGGAATGTCGAGCTAAAGTCCTGATGGATCATGATGCGCCTCCCTCATCGGTCGGCTTCCGCCGATTTACTTCCGCTTGCCGACGCCGTCGTTGCCGATCCGAGAATGCACCGTTCCGATCGGGCTTGCCGGCACGGCCGGCTTCTTGGGCTGTTTGGGTTTTTTTGCTTCGCGATTGCCGCGTAGTTGGCTCTTGGCCATGAGATGCTCCCGGTGCATTGATTGCCGATTGGCAGTACCAGCATACGCTCTTACTGTGCGCTTCAGGGATATATCGGGGGAAGCCGCCCGACGGACTTAAACCGGCGAATATCGCCGTGCAGGACGCCTTGCGATATTGCCGGCGCCGACGGGCTTCAGTTCGCCCTCCCATGGCAACACGTCGAGATCGAGCACATGGTCGCCGTCGGCCGCCTTGTTGTAGAGCTGGTCGCGCAGGACCTGGCCAATGGCGATGCGGCATAGCTGTTCGCAGGTCTCACCCGTCGCGGGCTGGAGGTCGCTGTCTGGGCTGCGCACCGAAAAGGAGCGCCTTCCGGTGCCAACGAAGCTTGTAAATTGCACGCCCGCCGGGTGGTTGCCATCCCGGAAACTGACCGCCACATGGTAGGCCAGGCGCTCGACATCGGCGTTTAATGTGCAGAGGAAGCTGAATGGCAGAGTGGCACCTTGCATACTGGAATCGCCCCCTTGATTGAGAAGGTATCGGAATTTGCGACTACCTATCGACTCTACTCCTTCCCTCCCACTCGCGGCGGGTGTATTTCTCCGTAGGGAAAAACCCGCCACAAATAAAAAAAGCTCCGCATCTGCGGAGCTTTTCTACGACTGTTGCCAGTCGAGTCAGTTCAGGAGGGCTGAATCTTCGTCGCGGTCGGACCCTTGGGGCCATTGCCTTCGACGTAATTCACCTTCTGTCCTTCTTGCAGCGACTTGAAGCCATCGCCCTGGATCTCGGAGAAATGCGCGAAAAGATCATTTCCACCTGCTTCCGGCGTGATGAAACCAAAGCCCTTGGCGTCGTTAAACCACTTTACCGTACCTGTTGCCATGTCAATTCCTAAAAAATTCTCGCACGACGAAAATACCGGCGAGGCACGATACTCAAGGAAGAAACAAGGAAGGTGGCGATTCGCCAATGAACTCTGAGGTCTGCTTGATGATCCTGCAAGGACTCTTATACAGGTCATGCCGGGGCAGGTCAACCTAACTTACGAATGAATCGATGGCCGGGAGACCGATGACGTCCATTCCGAGGCGTGCCAGGGGAAAAGCCAGCCATCGGCCACCCCTGACGCGCGCTTCGCTATCCCGGCAGGCCTAGGAACACTGGCTCAAGACGCTGGACGCCGCGGCGTCGTTGCCGCGGAAATACAGCGTTGAGCCTGTGCCGGTCGGAGCGGGCCTGACCATAGCGGCCGTTCCGGCGGGCGGGGTCTGGCCGGGGACAAAGACATCGAATGCCGTATCGTTGGCGTACACGTACTGGATCATKGCCGGCTGTCCGCCCGGTTGCGTCCATTTCGATCCGATGCACTGCGCGGCCGCCTTGGGCGCCATCTGGCTCTGGCCTACCTTGCTGGCATTGGCCGGCGGCGGCGGGGGAAGGGGCGCGGGCGGCGGTGGGCTGGCGCATCCGGCGGCTGCKAGCAACACAACGAGCAGGGAGTATTTCATGTTGTTGGCTCCATAGGACGTTCGCTTACTCCACCAAGATATTCAACCGTGGAAAACGCCGGTATTGGACCATGGACCACCCTGCCGCCCGCAAAGGCAGCGGGCGCCATTTCGTCGAGACACTGATCCCATTACAATGCGGCGTTTAGCCGCCACCATGGCAGCGGCTGCCGCGCGCCAGCGGCGAAGGCCGCATGCATTGAATACGAGATCCATGAATCACAGCGACACCGTCCCTTCGGAGGCCGAGTCCTCCCCCATCCATGAACCCAGGCTTTGGCGAGACAAGGGCTGGACCGCGCGGGTCATCAAGAACGAGGATGGTGACGGCTGGGCCGTCGAGATGATCCGGGATGGCAGTTCCGAGCCCGCGCTGGTCGGCCCCTGGACCATGGGCCGAAACAAGGTCGATCCGAAGCCGCTCGATGCGACAGCGCATCAGACCCTGGTGAAGACCGCTTCGGAAGTCATCCGTCGACACGAACAGCAGTTGCACGCGCAACTGAACAAGCAGGTGACCGTGGAAGTCGGCTCGGACGCGGTAACGATCCAGCTTGTCATCACGCCGGACGAGTACGAGCCATTCGGCACCCTCACGGCAGTCGGGCAGTTCGGGGACGTGCTCGCTACCGTCAAAGTGCGACCAGATTTCCGCTTGACGCGGGAAAGCGGCGCGCAGTGGGCCGCCGGGGGATTCGGCAAGATCCGGTGAAACCCTGCCGGGGTTACCCGCCGGGCGTCCGGCGGGGGTAGCTGCCCACCTCAGGCGTCAGCGATCCAGGAACGCCAGCACAGCCTGATTGAACCCCTCCACCTGTTGCAGGTTCGAGAGATGCGCGGCGTACAGTTCCACGTACCTGGCGCCCGGAATGTTCTCCGCCAGATACCGACCATCGGCGGGCGGGGTCGGGATATCGCCGGTGCCGGCAATGACCAGCGTGGGCGTGGTGATGCGCTGCACGTCGTTGCGCAGATCCGAATCGCGCACGGCCAGGCAGTTCGCCGCGTAGCCGCGGGCGTCGGTGGCACCCAACATCGTCCGCAACGTCTGCACGAGATCCGCCTGCTGCGCCGCGAAGTCCGGCGTGAGCCATTTGTCGACTACGGCGGCGGCAATCGACGCCACACCGTCACGCTCCACGGCGGCGGCACGGTTGGTCCAGTTCTCGGGCGGCCCGATATAGGCCGCCGTATTGCACAGGATCAGCTTGTCAAGGCGGTCAGCGTGGTGGACGCCCAGCCACATGCCCGTGATGCCGCCCATCGACAGCCCGCAGAAATGCACGCGTTGCAGGCCCAGATGGTCGAGCAGCGCGATGACGTCGCCGCCCAGTTGCGCGATGCTGTACGGTCCCTCGGTAACGGACGACTGCCCGTGGCCGCGCGTGTCGTAGCGCAGCACCCGGAAACGCTGCGTCAGCGCAGCGATCTGCGGCTGCCACATATCGAGGCTGGTACCCAGGGAGTTCGACAGCACCAGCACGGGCAGGCTCTCATCGCCATCGAACCGGTAATGGAGCTTGACGCCCGCAAGGTCAGCAAAAGGCATGGCGGTCTCCGGGGCTCAGTTCTGGGCGATGGCAGAGGCGTGCTGCGCCAGCGCGGTCACCTTCATTTCCATGTACGGATACAACGGCAGGCCAGTCAGCAGCGTGTGCAGTTCGTCGGCATCCTTGACGTCAAAGATGCTCACGTTCGCGTAGAGGCCAGCCACGCGCCACAGGTGGCGCCACTTGCCGTCGCGTTGCAGTTGCTGGGAGTACGCCTTCTCTTCCGCCTTGATCTTGTCGGCGACAACCGGGTCGAGCGTTTGGGGAATACGAACAGTCATTTCGACCATGAACAGCATGGTGGGCTCCTAGTGAAGAGAGAGGAATCAGGTAGTGGCAACGGGCGTCACGGGCGACCCCATCGCGCCGGGCAGCCGCAGCGGCGGCGCCGACAGGAAGAACCGATGGCGACCCTCGGCGCGCAGCCAGGCGGCCAGGTCGCGCAGGTACCAGAGTTCGCCGAGCGGCAGGCCGAGCTTGAACAGGCAGTGATGATGCAGCGGCAGCATCGGCACGGGGCCCTGCTCCGCCGGCACGGGCCGCGCCGGATAGCGCTCGACGGCGTAATTGTCGGCCGCGATCGCGGCAATGCCGGAATCGGTGATCCACTGCAGCAGCTTGTCGTCGCGCCCGTCCAGCGCGCAGCAGCTCTGATGCAACAGTTCGGCATCGGGCTCGCCAGCCATCTCGACCAGCATCTCGGCGAATCCGGTGCGAAGCACGAGGATGTCGCCACTGCCAACCTCGATGCCATCGGTGTCGATCACGCGCATCAGGTCGTCGTAGCCGACCGTCCGGCATTCGCGGCCGTAGTGTTCGGCCAGATCGACCAGCACGCCGCGCGCCTGAATGCCGTGCGCCGCGAGGGTCTCGATGCCGAGCGCGTCGGCATGGCTGTGGTCGTGCCCGCAGGGATGAGCCGCGAAGTGGTCGGCTTCAGCATAGTCAACCGGACCGACGATATCGGCATTCGGCCGGAAACCGTTGTAGTAGACGCGTTCGGCCACCCCATCGCCATCGGCATCGAACAGCGCGCCCACGTGGGCCAGTGAATCCCACTGCGTGGAGTACTGCATGGATAGCAGCACCTGGTCGTCGCTGAGCACGTCCAGCGCGCGCGGATCGACCTTGGCCAGCGGGAAGTTCACGTAGGCCACGTCGTCACGGAAAGTGGGACGCAGCACGGGCGGATGCCGGCGCGGGTTCAGCACATTCCCGCCGGGGAGGTCCAGCGGCAGGGACAGGCAGAACGTCCGGCCGCTTTGAATCTCCTGCGCGGCGGCACGCACGCGCGCCGCCGTGATCAGGTTCAGGCGGCCGAGCTGGTCGTCCTCACCGAAGTCGCCCCAGTTGGCGCCTTCGGGCCGTTGCTTCCATCGCTTCATACCTACGCCTTCGTTCAGATATGACGGACACCGTCCAGATAGGCCTTGCGCCACCGCACGATCTTTACCTCGGCGAACAGCGCGGCCTTGTGGAACGGATCGGCTTCGATAAAGGCCTGCGCAGCCTCGCGCGTCTCCACGTCGACGATATACAGGCCACCACCGCCATCGCTGCCGTCATCGTTGAGCTTGGCGCCGCAGGCCAGCAGCAGCGCCTTGTTGGCTTCCAGATACTCCAGGTGCACGGGCCGGTTGGCCTGCCGCACATGCTGGTGATTCGGCTTGTCGAACGTCTCGATCAGGAACGGCATGCGATTCTCTCCGCGTTGGTTGTCAGTACATCGGTCAGTACATCGGTCAGTGCGTCAGCATGCCCCAGGCCAGCAGCGCCACGATATAGATGGCACCCACCCAGAACATCATGATCACGGTATAGCCCATCACGTCCTTGAGCTTGAGCTTCGACAGCGCCAGCGCCGGCAGGATCCAGAACGGCTGCACGAGGTCGTTCCAGGCGTTGCCCAGCATCACCGACATCGAGGTCTGCGCCACCGAGCTGCCGATGGCCTTCGCCGCGTCGATCATGAATGGCCCCTGAATCACCCAGTGGCCACCACCCGACGGCGCGAAGAAGTTGATCACGAACGAACTCACCAGGCCCCAGAACGGCAGCGTCTGCGGCGTGGCGATATCCACGAACACGCGCGAAATGGTATCCACCAGCCCCGAGCCCGCCATGATCGCCATGATGCCGGCATAGAACGGATATTGCAGGATGATGCCTGAAATCGTCTTGATGCCCTCGTTCAGCTTGGCGACGTAGTTGGCCGGCGTGCCCAGCAGCAGCACCCCGATGAACAGGATCAGGAAGTTGATCAGGTTCAGGTCCAGCGTGCCGCCCTGTGTGAAGTACAGCACCGCGTAGGCCATGCCGCACAGGCCGATGACCAGGCTCAGCAGGCGGCTGTTGTTCATGCGCGCGGCCAGCGTGTTCTCGATGCCCATGCTGTGGCCACCGGCGGCGCCGGCGCGGCCCTCCTCCGCATCGTCCTTGATCTCGACCACATCCTTGGCATCGCGCGGATGCAGCATCGCGTTGAGCAGCGGCAGCGTGACGATCACGGCCAGGCTCGTGAGCAGCATCGGCAGGGAGAAGATCGTGTCCTTGAGCGCCACCACGCCCATGAGCTTTTCCATGGGATGGCCCGGCGTGGAGATCAGCACGGGAATGCTGGCGGACAAGCCCAGGCCGTACATCGTGAAGCCGCTATAGGCCGACGCGATGATCAGCGGGTAGTGCACCCCCTTCACCTTGAGCGCCAGCTTGCGGGCGATGATGCCACCGATCACGAGGCCGAAGCCCCAGTTCAGGTAGCTACCGATACCGCCGACCAGCGTCGCCACGATGATGGCCCCGCGCGGCGTATGCACGCGCGCGACGATGCTGTTCAGGAAACGATCGACCAGCGGCGCGGTGGCCAGCACATAGCCCATGGCCAGGATCACGGCCATCTGCGTGGTGAACGAGAGCAGGTTCCAGAACCCCTTGCCCCAGTTCAGGATGATCGTGTTGGCGGCCTGTCCCTCGACCAGCATCGCCATCACCATGGAGAGCAGCGTCAGGCCAATCGCAAACACGAAGGGGTCCGGCAAATACCGGCGCATCAGTTCTGTAAAGAACCCGGCAACCTTGTTCAAGGCAAGTCTCCTGAAATCCGAAATGACCACATATCKAACTTGCGTTCTATATGCGAACGTCTAGTTAGCTTGGATCGGAGGGTAAGACTTTGTCTTTGGCAATGTCAACGCAATAAATTGCTCGATTACCCGCCCACAACACAACAATTCGATATTGCACCGCAGCAGATCCGCGCGCCAATTCACAGGTCGTTGCGCCCTGTGCGCAGGGGCTTCGCATATTGCAATGCACCAATGGTCTTTCACGGCTGAAAGGTTCATGGCCGGTATCCGCACAGAACGGTGGCGCCAGCAGACAAGCCATCTCGTGGTGTATCGTTGGCGGCCATAGCGCCCCGGCGTCCGGGAGCGCAGCCCGCATCACGGAGACCGTCTTGGCTACTGCTTCTGCGCCGATTCCCCACAGCATTTTTGAAGTCTCGGGCGATGCCGTCGTCCCTACCGAACTGTCGCGCGGCCCCTGGCATCCCGGCGCCCAGCACGGCGGCGCACCGGGCGGGTTGCTGGCCTCGATGGCGGACCGCGCCATGGCGCAGGAGCCGGGTTGGTCGATGGTTCGCCTCACGCTCGAATTCGTGCGGCCGGTTCCCGTGGCACCGTTGCGCGCGGTGGTCGAACCGCAACCGGGCGGGTCGGTGCGGCGCGTGCGGCTGGCGCTGTCGCACGAGGGCGTACCGGTCGTCTACGGCACGGCGGTCTATATCCGCGAGCGTGCGCTCGACCTCCAGTCGTCCCCCCAGTCTCCGTCCCTCCCCCCGCCCGATGCGTGCCACACGCCCATCCTCATCCCGGGCATGCAGCCGCAGACCTCGTTCCACTACACCGCCATGGAGAGCCGCGTGGCGACCGGCACGGTCACGGCCCCCGGCCCTGCCGCCGTATGGTTCCGCCTGGCGGTGCCGCTGGTGGCCGACTGGCCAGTCACGCCAGCAGCCCGCGCGGTAGCTGCAGCGGACTTCGGCAATGGCATCAGCTGGGCCGTGCCGCTGGATCGCTTCGCGTTCGCGAATGCCGACCTGACGATGTACCTGCACCGGCTGCCACGCGGGGAATGGGTCGCGGCCGACTCGACGACCACGGTGCAGGAGAGCGGCATCGGCCTGACCCGCACGACGCTGCATGACGAGCACGGCGTCATCGGTGTCGCGCAGCAGGGACTGATCTTCAAGCCGCGCGACGCGCGCTAGTCGCGCCCGGCTCCGCCCCACCCTATCGGGTTTTCCCCGTTGACATGACCTGCCCGGCGACATACATTGGCCGGGCAGATCTAGATAAGAGACCATCTGTAAGATGGTCTCTTAGCGCGTGCAGTTTGCTGCGGCCTCTTACAGAACCAAAAAAAGGAGACCGCCGTGCAAACCTCTGCCATCAAGCTTCGTGGCATCGATGATGTCATCGCCTTCATAGATTCCTGTCCTGGCATACGTGGCCGCGCCGGCGTGGTGTGGTGGCTTGCCCTCGGCGGACTCTTCCTTGACGCTTTCTCCAATTCCGCACTGAGCGCCGGCCTTGGGCCGATGACGCGCAATTTGCAGCTCGCCCCGGCGCAGGTGGCGCTGCTGACCTCGTTCGCCTCATGGGTCGCCATCGTCTTCAACCCGTTGGGCGGCTGGATGGCCGACCGCTGGGGCCGCGTGCGCCCGCTGATCCTGGCCAAGGTGCTGGCCGTGGTGGGCGCGCTGCTGGTGGTGTTCGCGCCCGGCTTCGATGTAATCCTGGTCGGCCGGTTCTTCGTCGGCGCGGCGTACGGCATCGACTTCGCCATCGCCATGGCCGTGCTGGCCGAATTCACGCCGGTCAAGCTCAAGAGCCGCCTCAATACCTGGCAAGGCATGTGGTACACGGCGGTCTGCTCCAACCTGCTGCTGGCGCTGCTGTTCCATTCCTGGAATGTGGGCGATACGATCTGGCGCTATTCGGTGGCCGCCACCGCCATCTTCGGCGTCCTCATCCTGGTGCTGCAACTGCTGTTCCTGGTCGAAAGCCCGATCTGGCTGGCCCGCAAGGAACGGCTGGACGCCGCCGCGCGCGATGACGCGCATCTATGGCCGCGCCTTCATGGCTGCCGCGCCGTCCGAGCGCATTCCCGTGACCAACCAGGCCCGTCGCGGCCTGGCCAACGTGCTGCTGATCTTCCGTGGCGTCTACCTGCCTCGCACCATCCTCGCCTCCACGGTGCAGATCGGCCAGTCGATCCAGTACTTTGCGATTGGCTGGTACCTGCCGCTGATCAGCGCCGCGCTGTTCGGCAAGGACTTCGTCTACGCCACCATCGGCGCGCTCGTGTTCAATGTCTGCGGCATCTTCGGCGGCTTCCTGTCGCCGCTGATCGGCCGCAAGCTCGGCCTGCGCCGTGCCTCGGCGTTCGGCTTCGCCGCCGTCTTCGTGATGCTGCTGGTGCTCGGCCTGTTCAACGGCAAGATGCCGATGTGGGTCGCCGTGGTCGTGCCGTCGCTGTTCATCCTGTTCCACTCGGGCGGCCCCGGCGCGAACGGCAAGAGCCTGTCCTCGCTGTCTTTCCGCAGCGAACTGCGCGCGGGCGCCAACGGCATCATCGGCGCACTCGGCTCCATCGGCGCCGCGCTGGGCCTGCTGGTGTTCCCCCTGTTCCGCGCCCAGTACGGGCTGGAAACCACCTTCCTGATCCTCTCCGTGGTGCCCCTCATCGCCAGCATCATCTGCTTCACGATCCGCTGGGACCCCACGCGTACCACCATCAACCCCGACAACGAAGCCGATGCCCCGCAGTTCGCACGCGATGCGCGCGAGGGGGCCGGCTTCCTGCAACCCGTGATCGAGAAATCGCAGTCATGACCCAGAACAGGAACGTCATCCTCGCCATCGACGAGGGCACGTCCGGCACCCGCGCCGCCGTGGTGGCCGCCGATGGCCACGTCTCATGCCTGGAATACACCACGCTGCAAGTGGATTCGCCGCGCCCCGGCGTGGTCGAGCAGGACCCCAATGTTCTGCTGGAGAAGACGCTGGCGGTGTGCCGGGCCACGCTGGCGCAGGCTGCGCGCGATCACCTCAACGTGGTGGCGCTCGCCATCGCCACGCAGCGCGCCACGGCCGTGCTGTGGGACACGCAGACCGGCCGCGCGCTGGTGCCGGCCATGGTCTGGCAGGACACGCGCTACGCCCCGGACCTGCACGAACTGGCGGCCACGTGGGACCCGCGCCTGCGTCCTGTCGTCGGCCGGCCTGCCGGCGTGCGTTCGCCCTACCTCTGGGCGGCGCGGCACCTGCGCGAGACGCCTGCCGTGGCCGAGGCATGGGCCGCGCGCCGGCTGGCCTTCGGCACGGTGGATAGCTGGCTGCTCTGGCACCTCTCCACCGAGCGCGCCTGCGTGACCACGCCGACGAACGCCACCTCGTGCAGCGCCTACATGCTCGGCGAGCACCGCTACCTCACGGACTGGACCGATGCGCTCGGCTTCCCCCGCGAGCTGCTGCCCGAACTGCGGCAGGACGCCGATGACTTCGGCCGCACGCGCGCCGACCTGATCGGTATCGACGTGCCCATCCTCGCCTGTGCCGGCGACCAGCTTGCCGGCGCCATCGGGCTGGGCTGCCTCGATGCGGGGCAGTCGATGTGCCTGCACGGCACCGGCAGCTTCGTGGACCTGATGGTCGGCCCCGCCCTGCCGGCGCGCAGCGGCGAATCGGACAGCACGCTGACGATGACCGCGCGCCGCCATCGGGGCGTCTCCCACTACTCGGTGGAGACCTTCGTGGCCACCACCGGCTCCGCGCTGAATTGGGTCTGCAACCAGCTGCACTGGTTCGAAGACGCCCGGCAGATCAGCGCGCTGGCGGCCACGGTGCCCTCGTCGGGCGGCGTCACGTTCATCCCAGCCCTGACCGGCCTGCGCGTGCCGCAGATGCAGCCCGAGGCCCGCGCCGCACTGAACGGCGTGTCGATGGCCACCACGCAGGCCGAGATCGCCCACGCCATCCTCGCCGGCATCGCCCATTCCGTGGCGTCCTGCATCGAGGCCAACCGCGACATCGCCGGCGTGCCCGTCTCCAGCCTCGTGGTGGGCGGCGGCCTCTCCGGCAGCGACGCGCTGCTCCAGATGCAGGCCGACCTCACCGGCCTGCCGATCCATCGCATGCAGGAGACGGACCGCGCCAGCCTGCGCGGCATCGCCTTCCTGGCCGGCGCGTCGGGCCTGCTGTGGGACTCCCTGCAGCAAGCCCGCACCACCACCGCGCCGGACGCCGTGTTCACCCCGGCCATCGGCGATGACGAGCGCGCCGCGCGGCGCGCGCTCTGGCACGCCCGCGTGGCGTCCGAACTCAATCACGTGGACGCGTTTGCGTCGCATTAATCAGGAGAAGCGATCAACATGATGGGTCTGCCATCCCGAAGCGCGAGCCGCGAACGCGCCGCCATGACCAGTACCGAGCCGCTGCGGCTCGACCGCAGGTCGCAACTGGACCGTCTGGGCAGCGAGGCGTTCGACATCCTCATCGTCGGCGGCGGGGTCACCGGCGCCTATGCGGCGCTGGACGCCAGCCTGCGCGGCTACCGCGTGGCGCTGGTCGAGAAGAACGATTTCGCCTCGGGCACCTCGTCCAAGTCGTCGAAGATGGTGCACGGCGGGCTGCGCTACATCGAGCAGGGCAACCTGAGCCTGGTGCGCCATTCGCTGCTCGAGCGCCAGCGCCTGCGCCGCAACGCGCGCCACCTCGTGCAGCGCCTGCCGTTCCTGTTCCCCGTGATGGAGCGCGACGGCGTGTTCGACAAGCGGCTCGCCAAAGCCTTCGAAAGCCTGCTGTGGACGTACGACCTGGCCGGCGGCTGGCGCGAGGGCATCCTGCACCAGAAGCTGAGCAAGGCCGAGGTCCTGTCGCACTGCCCCACCTTCAACCCCGAGCACCTGACCGGCGGCTTCCTGTATTTCGATGCGCGCGTCGATGATGCGCGACTGACGCTGAACATCGCGCGCACCGCCGCCTTCCATGGCGCGGCCGTGGCCAACCACGCGCAGGTCATGGAGATCACGCGCGACGGCCACGGCAAGGTCGACGGCGCCATCGTTCACGCCGGCGAGCAGGAAATCCGCGTGCGTGCGGGCGTGGTCATCATGGCCACCGGCGTCTGGCTGCGCGACTGGACCGGCCGCAAGCGCGGCGAACAGAAGACGCTGCACATCCGCCCCGCCAAGGGCGTGCACGTGGCCATTCCCTGGCTCAAGATCCGCAACGACTGCACGGTGACGATTCCCGTGCCCGGACGCAGCCGCCGCGCCACCATCACGCGCTGGGGCAACGTGTCCTACCTCGGGACCACCGACGAGGACTACGAAGGCGACCTCGACAACGTGATGTGCACCCGCCAGGAACTCGACTTCCTGCTCGAAGGGGCGCGTTCGGCGCTGAAGACAGACCTTCAGCCCGAGGACGTGGTGGGCAGCATCGCCGGATGCCGGCCGCTGGTGGCGCCACCGGGCGGCAAGACGCTTGAAATCAAGCGCAACCACGAGATCCATATCGCCGATGACGGGCTGGTGACCATCGTCGGCGGCAAGCTGACCACCTCGCGCCATATGGCCGAGCAGACCATCGACGCCGCGCAGCGCGTCATCGGCAAGCGCGGCAAGTGCCGCACCAAGAGCGCCTACCTGCTCGGCGCCGCCGGCTACGACGCGCAGGCCATCGTGGCGTCGGGCGGGATGTCGGCACACCTGGGCGAACGGTACGGCACGGAGGCGCGCTTTGTCAGCGACATCCTCCAGGCCGATGCCACGCTTGCGCGGCCCATTGTCGATGGCCTGCCCCACACCGAAGCGGAAGTCGTCTACGCGGTGCGCCACGAGCTGGCCGGCACCGTGGATGACGTGCTGTCGCGCCGCATGCGTGCCCGCCTGATGGCGCGCGATGCCTCCGCCCACGCCGCGCCGCGCGTGGGCCAGATCCTCCAGGCCGAACTCGGGTTGTCCGAGTCGGCCGTCGCCCGGCAGGTCAGCGACTACCTGGCCGCCGTGGCTCTCGAAAAATCCGTCCTCATGGGAGAAGCAGCATGATCAGCAAGGAAGCCATCAAGCGCGGTTACAACCGTGGCAACTACGTCGTGGGCGCGCATACGCCGCCGGGCTACGCAGCCACCATCACCGAGACCCCGGACGCCCCCGGCCTGCAGCGCGACGCCCTGCCGCTCAGCGACGCCACGCTGGCCGCGCTGCGCCTGGTGGCCGATGCCGTCCTGACCAGCACCGGCGATGTGGTGACGTGGACGCGCGACTGGTGGGCGGGCTCGATGATGACCGAGACCGGCGGAAAGCCCGCCACGCCGCGCGGCGTGATCGTGCGCGTGTCCACCGTCGAGCAGGTGCAGGCCGTGATGCGCATCGCCCACGCCAGCGCCGTGCCGGTCACGGTGTCCGCCGGTCGCAGCAACGTGACCGGCGCCGCACTGCCGGTACGCGGCGGCATCGTGCTCGACGTCTGCGAGCTGAACAAGCTGCTCGGCTTCGACAAGAACAGCCAGATCGTGGAAGTCGAGGCCGGCATGTTCGGCGACATCTTCGAGCAGACCATCCAGCAGGAATACGGCATGACGATGGGCCACTGGCCGTCGTCGTACGCCATCAGCACCGTGGGCGGCTGGGTCGCCTGCCGGGGCGCGGGGCAGCTCTCCACGCGCTACGGCAAGATCGAGGACATGGTCTTCGGCATGGACGTAGTGCTGGCCGATGGCCGCCTCATCACCGTGGGCGGCTACTCGCGCGCGGCGCTGGGGCCGGACCTGCAGCAGCTGTTCATCGGCTCGGAAGGCACGCTGGGTGTAATCGTCCGCGTGCGGCTCAAGCTGCACCGCCTGCCCGACTACGGCCGCGCCATCGCCTATGGCTTCAAGAGCTTCGCCATCGGCCTGGAGGCGTGCCGCGAGATCATGCAGCGCGGCGCCAACCCGGCGGCGCTGCGGCTCTATGACGCCCTGGAGAGCGGCGTGCAGTTCGGCCTGCCCGACACCAACGTACTGCTGGTGGCCGACGAAGGCGCCCAGGATATGGTCGATGCCGTGATGGCGATCAGCGAGCGGGTCTGCGTGGAATTGGGCGACAAGCTCGATGACAAGGCCATCTTCGAACGCTGGCTCGATACGCGCTACCTGACCGGCAAGAGCGCCGAAGGCTTCAAGCGCAGCCCCGGCTTCGTGGCCGATACGCTCGAGATGTCCGGGCCGTGGGCCGACCTGCCCGCGATCTACGACGACGTGGTGGCCGCCATCAACGCGGTGCCGGGCACGCTGGCCGGCTCCGCGCACCAGTCGCACGCCTACGTGGACGGCGCCTGCCTGTACTTCTCGCTGCGGGGCGAGGTTGCGGTGGAAGACCGCCAGACGTGGTATCGCGCCGCCTGGGATGCCGCCAACGCGGTGCTGATCCAATACAATGCGGCCCTCAGCCACCATCACGGCATCGGGCTGCTGCGCGCGCCGTATATGGCATCGTCGCTGGACACCGCGTTCCCGGTGCTGGTGGCGGTCAAGCAGGCGCTGGATCCGCAGAACATCCTCAACCCCGGGAAGCTCGGCCTGAGCGACGTGCTTTCCCACGAAGCGAAGTAACCCCATGGACAGGTCCCTCGGCGCCCGCCTGACGCGCCACCCGGTCATCGCCACGCTCTACGGCGCGGAGCAGGTCGATGCGTTTGTCGACAGCGAGGCCGAAGTCTCGATCGTGGCCAACGTGGAGCTGCGCAAGCTGCAGCCCGTGATTGCCACGCTGACCCGCGCCGGCAAGTACGTCATCGTCAACATCGATAGCTGCGAAGGGCTGTCGCAGGACAAGGGTGGCGTGGATTACCTGGCGGACATCGGGGTGACCAGTCTGGTGTCCACGCGCGTGGCCACCATCCAGCGCGCCAACCGCGCCGGCATGGTGACGATGCAGAAGGTCTTCGTGACCGACCGCTCGACGTGGCCACGCAGCGTGAAGGCACTGGAGCAGAGCGACCCCAACCTGGTGCAGCTGATGCCGGCGCCAATGCTGTCCCACCTGCCCGAGGCGGACCGCAAGGCGCTGCCGCCCATCGTCACGTCTGGCTTTGTCTGCAACGAGGCCGATATCCGCAGCGCGCTCGCGCATGGCGCGGTGGCGGTCTCGACCAGCGACCGCAAGCTCTGGAATCTGGAAGGGAAAAAGCTGAAGTCCTAGGTCCTACAGCTGCGAGGCCAGCAGCGAACTCAACCCATCGGCCAGCTTTTCGCGCCACGGCCGGTTGGACCATGCTTCCAGCGATACCGGCCGGGACCGGGCCAGGTCGTCCTCGAATATCCGCGTCTGTTCCGCCGCGAAGTCCCGATCGAGGATATTGAGCGTGGCCTCGTCGTTCAGGCGGAAGGAGCGATTGTCGAAGTTGGTCGAGCCGACCGACACCAGGAAGCCGTCCACGATCATCACCTTGCAGTGGTACATCGTGGGCGCGTACTMGGCGATCAGCGCGCCGGCCGCCAGCGGCTCGCCCCATTGGGCCCGCGACGCCGAGCGAGAGGTTTCCGAGTCGATATGCTCGCCCGGCACGATGATGCGAACCTTGACGCCCCGCTTGAGCGCGGCCAACAGCGCCTTCCGCGTCAGGTCGTCTGGCACGAAGTACGCCGCCGACAAGTCGATGGTGCGCGTGGCGGCGGTGATGGCGAGCAGGTACATCAGCGCCATGTTCTCGCTCCCGCCGGTGGGGGAGCTGCTGAACATCTGCGCCATGCCCTTGCCCACGTCCGGCAGCGCCGGGAAATACCCCGGGCCGTGGGGCACTTCGCCGCTTACCTTGATCCAGTTGTCGAGAAAGACCGACTGCATCTGGGCCACCACCGGGCCTTCGACCTGGAAGTGCGTGTCGCGCCAGTGCTGGGGATCCTGGGCGTGGCCGGTCCATTCCGGCGCAATGCCCACGCCGCCGGTGAAACCGATCCTGCCATCGACGATCAGGAGCTTCCTGTGCGTCCGGTTGTTGAGCTTGCCGAGCGTGTACCAGTGAACCGGGTGATAGCGCTGCAACGCCACACCGGCTTTCGACATGATGTCCAGCACGGCGGCGTCCACCTTCTGGCTGCCCACCCAATCCAGCAGGACGTGCACCTTCACGCCCGCCTGCGCCCGCTCGGCCAGCGCCTGCGCGAAGGCCCGGCCAATGTCGCCGGACCAGTAGATATATGACTCGAAGGTAATCGTCCGCTGCGCCGCGCGAATGGCGCCCAGCATCGCGGGGAAGATCTCGTCGCCATTCCTCAGCACGCGGTAGGCGTTGCCGCCGACCACTGGCGGACCGAGCAGGACGCTCAGTTCCCGGGAAAACTGCGGGTCCTCGGTCGCATAGAGCCGTTCCAGCCGATGCTCGATGCGCTTCTCCGCGCCGAACAGGTTGTAGGCCACCAAGCCGAAGAGCGCGGTAAGGATGACGGCAAGCAGCACATACCACGTGGTCCGGGCCCTTCCATGAGCGTGGCGCATCGGCTGGCTTCCTCTTATCGGTGAGACGGCGCTTTTCGAACATGAAGTGTGAACGAGTTTTGGGCGATTGCAGCCCCGGATGTGTGGCCGATCGCCAACGGCCCCTCCTTGCAAATGCGAATCACTATCATTTATACTCCGCCGCTTCGCCTGATTCGTCTTTTGCCGTCATCCTGGCCGTGCTGCGCGACCCCGCCCATCCCCCGTTGTTTGCTGCATTGCTGCGCCATTACGACGAATTGGTCGATCACGTCCGCCGCCGCTTTGGCGACCGCCACTTTGCCCGCGACGTGCTCCAGGACGTCTGCGTCCAGTTGCTCGAACGGCCGCCCGCCGGCGAGGTGGCCCAGCCGCTCGCCTTCCTCCGGCACGTCTCCACCCATCGCGCGATTGACCGTTACCGCGCCGAATCCACCCGCCAGACCCATGCCGATGCCTGGCAGGCCGACGCCGCCGGCATCGCCGTATCGAGCCCGGACGTCGCCGAGGCCATCGCCCACCGTCAGGCCGTAGACCGGCTCGAGCAGTGCATTGCCGCCCTGCCGCCACGCTGCCAGGAGGTGTTTATCCTGCATCGGCTCCATGAGCTGCCGCAGCAGGACGTGGCGCTACGATTGGGCATCTCGCGGGGCATGGTGGCGCGCCATATGGCCCGGGCCATGGCACTATTGGCGCCTGAACTGCAAGCCCTGGGCGCCCCGCCGCGCCCGGAAACTGCCGCGCCGGCCCCGTCATCGTGAGGACCCCTCCCCTGCCCATGCCCGATTCCCGCACGCCGCCGGGCGACCCGCTGTCTCCCTACCAGCAGGCGCTGCGCGAGCGATTTCCGTCCGTGGAAGCCATCACGGCCGCCGCCACTGCGCGCCGCCGCAGGCAACACCGTGTGCGCGCCGGTGCCGCCGCCGCGCTGGTGGTGCTGGCCGCCGGCACGTGGCTGGCCGATCCCGCCTATCGCACCGAGTCCCTGAGCGCCGAGGCCGGGCCGCGCACCGTTCGACTGGCCGATGGCAGCCGCGTCACGCTGGACCAGCACACCCGCCTGACCGTGCAGTGGCGCCTGCGCACCCGCGCACTGGCGCTGGATGCGGGCGAAGCGGTGTTCACCGTGGCCCATGGCCCGCGTGCGTTCCTCGTCACGGCGGGCCAGACCCGGGTGCGCGACATCGGCACGGTGTTCGACGTCCAGCGGCTGCCGCAGCGCACGCGCGTGGTGGTGCTGGAAGGCGCGGTGGAAGTCGAGGCCGGTGGCCACGTGCGGCAGCTGCGCGCCAGCCAGCGCGTGGACGTAGCACCGGACGGCCAGCCCGGCGACACCGTGACCGTGGACGCCGAGCGCGCCCTGGCCTGGCAGCGCGGCAAGTTCTCGTTCGATGGGGCGACGCTGGCCGACGCCATCGCCGAGATGCAGCCGCACTCGCGGCACGCCCTCGTCATCGACGATCCACGCGTGGCCCAACTGCGGCTGTCCGGCGAATTCGACCGCGACCAGGTGGCGGCCATCCTGCAGTTGCTGCCGGGCATCCTGCCGGTAACGGTGCGCCAGGCGGCCGACGGCACCGTGCATCTGGGCGCGCGGCAACGGTCCTGATGACTAACTGAGCCTCATCTGAAATTTTTTTTCGCGTGGAGGTGTACAAACACGCGGCGGCGCACGGCAACTCCATGAACAGGCCGAATGGATCGGCCCGCCATCAGGAGCTTTCGTGATTTTCACCGTTCGACGCCGGCCTGCCGCCCGCGCCTCCCGCCTTGCCGTGCGGCCGTTTGCGGCGCTGGTTCCCCTGCTCGCGGCGATGCTCGCCGCCGGCGCGATTGCACAGGGCGTGGCCCGCCCCATCGACATTCCCGCCCAGCCGCTGGCCCAGTCGCTGGCCGCGCTGGCGCGTCAGTCCGACACCCAGATCCTGTTTGCCACGACCCTGGCCGATGGCCTGCGCGCCCCGGCCGTGCGCGGCACGCTGACCGTGGAAGACGCCCTCGCCCGCATGCTCGCCGGCTCCGGCCTCCATGTGGTCAGCAACGGGCCGCGCACCTTTACCGTGGTCCAGGCGCCCGCCGACGCCAGCGCCGGCGCCGCCACGTTGCCGCTGATCACGGTACGGGCCGATGTCGCGGACCTCTCGGCCAATGCCGATGGCGTGGTGCCCCGCCGCGCGAGCGGCGCCAAGACCAACACGCCGCTGATCGACGTTCCGCAGACCATCAACGTGGTCACGCGCGAGCAGATGGACGAACAAGGCGTGCAGAGCGTGATGCAGGCGCTGCAATACACGCCCGGCGTGGTCAACCAGTATGGCGACACCGACCTGCGCTACGACTGGCTGGCCGTGCGCGGGTTCGTGCCGCTGCGCTACCTGGACGGCCTGCGCCTGCCCTACGGCGCGCGCGGCTATTCGCAGCCCCGCATCGACCCCTACACGCTGGAGAGCATCGAGGTGCTCAAAGGGCCCGCGTCGGTCCTCTACGGGCAAAGCTCCCCGGGCGGGCTGCTGAACATGGTCAGCAAACTGCCGCAGGCGCAGACCTCGCGCGAGGTGGTCTTGCAGGCCGGTAGCCACGACCGCCTGCAGGGCGCGTTCGACCTGACCGGCCCGATCGATGAAGACGGCAAGCTGCTGTATCGCGTGGTGGGGCTGGCCCGCGACACCAACACCGAAATCGACTATATCGACGAGCGCCGCGTGCTGGTGGCGCCCAGCCTGACGTGGCGGCCCAGCACGGACACCTCGCTGACGCTGATGGCGCAGTACCAGAAGATTCGCTCGGACGGCGGCGGCGCGCCGCCTGCCCTGCCCGCCGCCGGCACGCTGCTGCCCAACCCGAACGGCAGCATCCCGACCAACCGCTTTATCGGCGAGCCCGCCTACGACAAGTTCGAGAGCGAGCAGATGATGTTCGGCTACAAGTTCGCGCATCGCGCCAACGAGACGTGGCAGTTCCGCCAGAGCGCGCGCTACAGCTATATCGATACCGATACGCAGCGCGTGCAGGGGCTGTCCATGAATCCGGACCTGCGCACGGAAAACCGCTACGGCTGGGCGTTCCCGGAGCGCAGCGGCGTGTTCTCGATCGACAATCAGGCGGAGGCGAGCTTCCGCACCGGGCCCGTCCAGCACACCCTGCTGCTGGGGGTGGACTACCAGTACGAGGACGCGCGCTACGAGGAATCGCAACTCGTAGCGGTGCGCGCGCTCGACGTGTTCAACCCGGTGTACGGCGCCCCCATCACCCGGCCGCCGCTGGGCACGCGCGTGGACCAGTCCCGCCACCAGGTGGGCGGCTATGTGCAGGACAGCCTCGCCATCGACCGCTGGACCTTTCTGCTGAGCGGCCGCTACGACTGGGCCGGCAGCAACACCGACACCCTGACCGCCCAGACCGGCAACACGCTGAACACACGCCAGAGCGACAATGCCTTCACGGGCCGCACCGGCGTGGTCTACCAGTTCGACAGCGGCTTCGCGCCCTACGCCAGCTTTGCCACGTCGTTCCAGCCGCAGGCGGGCACGGGGCGCACCGGCACGCCGTTCGAGCCGACGCGCGGGCGCCAGACCGAGGTGGGCGTGAAATTCCAGCCCAAGGGGGCCAATGCCTTCGTTACGCTGTCCGCCTTCGACCTGCGCCAGACCAACGTGCTCACGCCCGATCCGCTGAACACCAACTTCAATACCCAGAATGGCGAAGCGCGCGTGCGCGGCATCGAACTCGAAGGCAAGGCCAGCCTGACGCGCGGGCTGGACGTCGTAGCGTCCTATGCCTACTCCGACACCGAGGTCACCAAGGCCAACGCCAATGCACGCGGCGTGACCACGCTGGGCAACGCGCTGCCCTTCGTGCCGGAGCACCAGGCGTCCCTGTGGATGTACTACACGTTCCACGACACCCTGTTCCAGGGTCTGGGGCTGGGCGCCGGCGTGCGCTATATCGGCCGGTCGTACGGCGATGCGGCCAATGTGTATCGCGTGCCGGCCGCCACGCTGTTCGACGCCGCGTTGAGCTATGACCTCGGCAAGTCGTTCCTGCAACTGCGCGGCGTGCGCGTGGCGATCAACGCGACGAACTTGTTCGATCGTCGCTACATCAGCACATGCATTTCGGCCACGGGCTGCTATTTCGGCAGCCGCCGCACGGTGCTGGGGACCGTGAGCTACAAGTTCTGAGGACAGCCGCCGCGCCGGTGCCGCCGCCCGCCGGCAGGACACCGCCGCGGCCGCGTGCAGGCCCAGAACCCCAGCGCCGCGAGGCTGACCAGCGCGCCCAGCGCGCAAACCCCGCCCCAGCCCGCCACCGCGTAGGCCGCCGAGGTACCGAAGGCGCCCAGCGCGCTGCCCACCGCGTAGAACAGCATGTAGACGCCCACCAGCCGGCCCTGGGCGTCCGGCTGGGTATTGAGGATCAGGCTCTGGTTGGTCACGTGTAGCGCCTGCCCGCCGAGGTCGAGCAGCAGGATGCCGGGCACCAGCGCCCACAGCGAATGCGTCATGCCGGCCAGCGGCAGCCACGCCGCGATCAGGCACAGGAGCGCCAGCAGCGTGGTGCGCTCACCCAACCCGCGATCCACCTGCCGTCCCGCCCCGGCGCCCGCCAGCGCGCCAAGCGCCCCCACCAGCCCGAACGCACCGATAGCCGTATGCGAGAACGCATAGGGCGGCGCGCTCAGCGGCAGCACCAGCGCGCTCCAGAAGATGTTGAACGCCGCGAACATCAGCAACGCCAGCATGCCGCGCACCTGCAGGACCCGGTTATGGCGCAGTAGCCCGAACATCGATCCAAGCAGCGCCGGGTAGCCGATGCGCTCGGCGGCGGCCGGCAGGCTGGGCAGCCGCGCCCAGAGCCCCACCGCGAGCAACAGCATGGCGCCGGCCGAGCCGAAGTACACCGCGCGCCATCCGGCCAGGTCGCTGACGGCGCCGGCCACCACGCGGGCCAGCAGCAGGCCGAGGAAKACGCCGCTCTGGGCCGCCCCGACCACGCGGCCACGTTCGTCCGGCGGCGCGGCGGCTGCGGCGTAGGCGATCAGTCCCTGCGTCATGGCAGTGCCGAGCATGCCGGTCAGGCACATCGCGCCGAACAGGCCAACCGTGGAGGACGACAAACCCACCGCCGCCAGCGCAACCACCAGACCCAGCGCCTGCGCCAGCATCAGGCGGCGCCGCGCGAAGACATCGCCCAATGGCACCAGCAGCAACAGGGCCAAGGCACTGGCGACCTGCGTGGCGGTGACCACGCCACCAATCGCAAACGCCGGAATGCCGAAGTCGCGCGCCAGCGCGTCCAGCAGCGGCTGGGCGTAATAGACATTGGCCACGCTCAGGCCGCTGGCGCAGGCAAACAGCAGCATCAGGCTCCGACGCATACGCAATCCCCTCCCATGACTGGATCCAACTGGTTGCAAATTAAAACCAGTTGAAGGCTAGCGGAAGTGGTTTTAAAATGCAACCACTTAAGGCGATCGAAGGACGATGAGATGCGGGATGACAATCCGGCCGAAGCCGAAGCCTGTCCGGTGGCAAGAAGCGTCAATGTGATTGGCGACCGCTGGTCGCTGCTGATCGTGCGCGATGCCTTCGACGGCATGCGCCGCTTCAGCGATTTCCAGCGCAACCTGGGCATGGCGCGCAATGTGCTGGCCGACCGGCTGCGCCGGTTGGTGGAGGCCGGCATCCTCGACCTCCAACCCGCCTCCGACGGCAGCGCCTATCAGGAATACGTGCTCACGCCCCAGGGCGAGGAACTCTTCCCCGTGGTGGTGGCGCTGCGGCAATGGGCCGAGAGCCATCTGTTCGCGCAGGGGGAGCCGCACTCGGATCTGGTGGAGCGGACATCGGGCAAGCCGATTCCGCGCATGCTGCCGCTCGCCCACGATGGCAGCGCGCTGACGCCCCAAGATGCCGAAGTACGGAAGCTGGCCGGCCGCTAGTCGTGCGGGAAATACCCCTCCAGGAACCGTTCGAGCGATCGCAACATCTCCTGTTCGGCCGCCTCGGCATCGCCCCGCGCGAAATGCGCCATGAATCGGCGCCGCGACGCGAAGATTTCCTCGCTCTCGTACGTGCCGATCCGCAGGATGAACTCCACCAGTAGCGAAATCAGGCCGTCCATGAAGACGACCAGGATTGGGTTGCCGGCGATGCGCGCCAGCATCTTGTGGAACTCGTGGTTCAGCGTGAACCGCTTCTCGAATTCGCCGGCGGCCATTGCTGCCTCGGCGGCGTCGATATTGCGATAGAGCCGGGCCACGTCGTCTTCGGTCGCCAGCCGGCAGGCTTCGCGCACGATGGCCGGCTCGATCGAGATATGGGCCTGGATCAGCTGGCGCGGCGTAATGCCGCCGAGCCGGTAGAGATCCATCAAGCCCTCGATCACCACCGAGCCATCGGCGCGGGTAATGAAGATCCCGCCATGCGCACCCTTCTTGGTCTCGACAAGCCCGGACTGCTCGAGCGAACGCACGGCCTCCCGAAGGGTATTGCGCGACACCCCGAGTTCCGCCGCGAGCTGCCGCTCCGCCGGCAGGCGCGTGCCCGGCTTCAGCCGTCCCCCGGCGATTTCCTTGCGGATCTGGTTCGCGATTTCATCCGCCGCGCGCCGGACCGCAATCGGGCGAAATGACGTCTGCGCCTCATCGTCAGGATTTACCCGAGGATMATGTTTTGTAATMATCGTTTGCCGATAGAATGGTTCAACCATTAAGCCATTATGGCACGCCAATGATAAGGCCAACGGAGACGACGATGACGAAAACGCACCTGCCTACGAAAACCCCCTCCCCGCGGCGCGCTTTGCTGGCGGCCACGGGCGCCCTGCTGGCGGCGACGCTGCTCACCGGCACCGCGCACGCCCAGCGGGACGCCGCGTATCCGACGCAGCCGGTCAAGCTGGTGGTGGTCTACCAGGCGGGCGGTGCGAACGACATCGTGGCCCGCGTCCTGGCGGACCGCATGACCCGCGCGCTCGGCCAGTCGGTGATGGTGGTGAACAAGCCGGGCGCCTCGGGGGCCATCGGCGCGCAGTTCGTGGCGGGCAGCCCGCCAGACGGCTACACCGTGCTGATGGGCGGCGCGCCGCTCGTGGTCGCCCGCGCGCTATATAAGAATCCTCCCGTGGACTTCGAGAAGAGCTTTTCCCCGGTCGGCAAGGCGGTCAACCTCAATCTGGTGCTGGTCGCCCGCAAGTCCTATCCGGCCGACACCTTCAAGCAGGCCATGGACCTGGAGAAGAAGCAGCCGGGCAGCTCCACCATGGCCGTCACGGCCGGCGTCTTCGAGCTGTACTACGCGCGCCTCAACCGGCTCGCCAACACCCGCATCGTCAAGGTGCCCTACAACGGCGTGCCCGCCGCGATGAACGACATCCAGGGCGACCGCGTGGACATGCTGATCGACACCGTGGCCGCGCAGAAGCCGTTTATCGCCAGCGGCGCCACCAAGCCGCTCGCGGTGTTCGGCCCGAAGCGGCTGCCCTCGCTTCCCGATGTACCCACGATGGCGGAACTCGGCCTCAAGGGCTTCGATGACCAGTCCTACGTCGGCATGCTGGTGCCGAAGGGCACGCCCGACGGCGTGGTGCGCAAGCTCAACGGCGCGCTGAACACCGCGCTGGCCGACCCGGACGTCAAGACGCGCCTGGAGAAGCTGGACTTCGGCGTGGAAGGCAGCACCCCGGAGGCGTTCTTCAAGGAGATGAAGTCCGATTCCGACCGCTTCGCCGAGCTTGCCGACGCGACCCACATTGAAAAGCAGTAAGGAGTTGAACATGCGGGACACAGGACCACTCTACGGGCACGCCACCATCGCCGCGCTGTACCGTTCGGCATTCAAGGCGTTTGCGGACCGCGAGGCGCTGGTCGGGCAGGACATCCGCCTGACCTACGGCGAACTCGAGGCCCGCAGCCACCAGATCGCGCGATATTTCCTGTCGATCGGCCTGCGCCGTCAGGATGGCATCGCCATGCTGGCCGGCAATCGGGTCGATGCGATGGCCGCCATCATCGCCGCGCAGTTGCTTGGCTTGCGCTACACGGCGCTGCACCCGCTCGGCTCCGCCGACGATCAGGCTTTCGTGCTCCGCGATGCCGGCATCCGGGCGCTGGTGATCGACACGCCCCGGCACGGCGAGCGCGGCGCCGCGCTGGCCAGCCTCGGCATCGTCGAGCATGTGCTGACGCTGGGCCCGGCGGCGTTTGGCGTCGATCTGGCGGCGGCCTCCGCCGGCATGGACGCCAGCGACATCCCGCTCGACGTCCAGCCCGACGATATCTTCAAGATTGCCTACACCGGCGGCACCACGGGCAAGTCCAAGGGCGTGGTCCAGCCTCACCGGACCGCCGTCACGATGATCCTGCAGCAGCTAGCCTGCTGGGAGTGGCCCGACGACGCGCGATTCCTGGCCACGACGCCCATTTCCCACGCCGCGGGCGCCCTGATCCTGCCCACCTTCCTGCGGGGCGGCACGGTGGTTTTTCTGGACAAATACGATCCGCTGGCCTTCCTCGAAGCCGTCGCCCGCCACCGCATCACCTGTACCTTCCTGGTGCCGAGCCAGATCTACGGCCTGCTCGATTTCCCGGGGCTGGCGGACCACGACCTGTCCAGCCTGCACCGCATCTGGTACGGCGCCGCGCCCATCGCGCCGGCCCGGCTGGCCGAGGCGATCGGGCGGATCGGCCGGATTTTCGGCCAGATCTACGGCCAGGCCGAGGCGCCGATGACGGTCACGTACCTGCGCGCGGACGAGCACGACCCCGCCCGCCCCCATCTGATGGGCTCCTGCGGGCGCCCCATCCCGGGCAACGACGTGCGCCTGCTGGACACACAACTGCAGGAAGTGCCGCCCGGCGAGATCGGCGAACTGTGCGTACGGGGGCCGCTGGTGATGTCGGGCTACCTGAACCGGCCCGAGGAAACCGCCAAGACGCTMGCGGGGGACTGGCTCCATACCGGCGACATGGCGCGCCGCGACGCGGCCGGCTACCTGTATCTGGTCGACCGGGCCAAGGACATGATCATCTCGGGCGGCTTCAACGTCTATTCGAGCGAGGTCGAGAACTGCCTGGCCGCGCACCCGGCCGTCGCCATGTCGGCGGTGATTGGCGTGCCGCACGCCAAGTGGGGCGAAGCCGTGACCGCGCTGGTCGTGCTCAAGCCGGACGCGTCCGTCACCGAGCAGGCCCTGATCGACTACGTCACCGAGCGCAAGGGCGTGGTGTGCGCGCCGAAGTCGGTCTCGTTCGAGACCGAGCTTCCGCACACCTCGCTCGGCAAGCTCGACAAGAAGACCCTGCGGGCCCGCTACTGGAGCGGGCAGGACCGTCAGGTCAGTTAATCGACGCAGACAACAGACCCTCTGGAGACCCGCATGCAGCAAGCTTTCATCATCGACGCCATCCGCACGCCCATGGGCCGCGCCAAACCGGGCGCCGCCTTTGCCGACGTCCATCCCGCCGAACTGCTGGCGCAGCTCCTGAAAGGGCTGGTCGAACGCAACCGGCTGGACCCGGGCATGGTGGACGACGTCATCACCGGCTGCGTCAGCCAGGTGGGCGAGCAGTCCGCCACGCCCGGCCGCGTGGCCTGGCTGGCCGCCGGCTTCCCGGAGCACGTGCCGTCGACCACCATCGACCGCAAGTGCGGCTCCAGCCAGCAGGCCATCCATTTCGCCGCGCAGGGGATCATGGCCGGCGCCTACGACATCGTGATCGCCTGCGGCGTGGAGTCGATGAGCCGCGTGCCGATGGGCACGGCGCGCATGGGGCAAGACCCCTATGGCCCCTCGTTCGCCAAGCGCTACGCGCCCGGGCTGGTGTCGCAAGGCGTGGCGGCCGAGCTGATGGCCAGCCGGGGGGCGCTCTCGCGCGAGGCACTCGACACGTATTCGGCGGAATCCCACCGCCGCGCCCAGCTCGCCCGGGAACAGGGCGCGTTCCGGCGCGAGATTTTTCCGATCGTCACCTCGCGCGGCGTGGTGGAAGTCGACGAGACCATCCGGCCGGACACCTCGCCCGCCAGCCTCGGCACCTTGAAGCCGGCCTTCCGCACCGACGAACTGGCCGCGCGCTTCCCCGAAGTCGGTTGGCACATCACGGCCGGCAATTCCTCGCAGATGACGGACGGTGCCTCGGCGCTGCTGCTGATGAGCGAGCGCATGGCATCCCGGCTMGGCTGCAACGCGCGCGCCCGCTTCGCCGGCTTCGACGTCTGTGGCGATAGCCCGATGCTGATGCTGACCGCCCCCATCCCCGCCAGCCAGCGCGTCCTCAAGAAGAGCGGCCTGACGATGGCAGACATGTCTCATTGCGAAGTCAATGAGGCGTTTGCGCCCGTGCCGATGATCTGGCAGCGTGAACTCGGCGCCGACCCCGCCCTGCTCAACCCGCGCGGCGGCGCGATCTCCCTCGGGCACCCGCTGGGCGCCTCCGGCGCGCGCATCATGACCACCATGCTGCATGCGCTGGAAGACAACAAGGGCCGCTACGGCCTCCAGGCGATCTGCGAAGCCGGCGGCATGGCCAACGCCACCATCATCGAACGGCTCTGAGTGCCAATCAACGGCCGCCCGGCCGGCATGCGCGCGCCCCCGGCGCCGCATGCTTAATCTGCGCTTAAGGTTCCCCGCCTAAGCTGCACCCCTGCCCGCCACCCGGCGTGGCCTGACGCATTCCCCTGTTTACCGCCTTACCTCCATGCCTGGCGCGCGTGCGGACCGCGGTCGTCCCGCAAGCCGCTTCCCCAGAAATCGTCCCCTATGAAAGTCACAATTATCGGTAGCGGCTATGTCGGCCTGGTCACCGGCGCCTGTCTGGCGGAACTCGGCAATTCGGTGTTCTGTCTCGATGTGGACGAACGCAAGATCGCCATGCTCAACGCGGGCGGCGTGCCGATCTATGAGCCGTGAGCCG
>NZ_JBFTLH010000013.1:0-164307 GCF_056396345.1 Cupriavidus sp. 05T42 | reverse complement strand
AGGAAATGGTCATGCCGGGCGACAACGTGTCGATCACGGTCAAGCTGATCGCCCCGATCGCCATGGAAGAAGGTCTGCGCTTCGCTATCCGTGAAGGCGGCCGTACCGTCGGCGCCGGCGTCGTGGCAAAGATCCTCGACTAAGCAATTGTTCCTGGGACATGTCCTCGGGCATGTCCCCTTTTATCTGGGCGCACGCGCTCATCGCTCTTTCAAGGAAATATCATGCAGAACCAGAAGATCCGTATCCGCCTGAAGGCTTTCGACTATCGCCTGATCGACCAGTCGGCAGCCGAAATCGTGGATACCGCCAAGCGCACGGGCGCGATCGTCAAGGGCCCGGTGCCCCTGCCGACCCGCATCCAGCGTTTTGACATCCTGCGTTCGCCGCACGTCAACAAGACCAGCCGCGATCAGTTCGAGATCCGCACCCACCAGCGCCTGATGGACATCGTCGACCCGACGGACAAGACCGTCGACGCGCTGATGAAGCTGGACCTGCCGGCCGGCGTGGACGTCGAGATCAAGGTGTAAGCTTGCCTGACCCGGGCCGGTCCTCCGGCCCGCTGCAGCACAGAACGGCGGACGCAAGTTCGCCGTTTTTGCTTCCGGGCAACACGTGTTCTGCCCGGATGGCGCCTGCATCGGCCCGCAACGTGCCGAAATTTACCGGGAAGTGCGGAAATCGTCCCCTTCCCGGCAAAAAAGGGCCAGCACCCTCAAGAAAAGGCGCCGTGCATGTTGCCCTTTCCAAACTACTGCGATATAGTGTAAGGCTACCCGTTTATCCGGGTAGTGGGGACCGTTTTGGTCGTGCGCAATCCTTTTCGCGCAACCCGCACATCGCACAGTTTTCGTGTATCAATCAGCCCCGGCCAATCGCAGCTGGGAATGGAGCAAACCATGAGCCTTGGCCTTGTAGGTCGCAAGGTTGGCATGACCCGTATTTTCACGGACGACGGTGATTCGATTCCCGTTACCGTGGTCGAGGTCGGCGACAACCGCGTGACGCAAATCAAGACGGACGAGACCGACGGTTATACCGCCGTTCAAGTCACCTTCGGCAGCCGCCGCGCAAGCCGCGTTACCAAGCCGCTGGCGGGTCACCTCGCCAAAGCCGGCGTGGAAGCCGGTGAAGTCATCAAAGAATTCCGCATCGATGCAGCCAAGGCTGCCGAGCTGCAAGCTGGCAGCTCGCTCTCCGTCGACCTGTTCCAGGTTGGCCAGAAGATCGACGTGCAGGGCGTGAGCATCGGTAAGGGCTACGCCGGTACCATCAAGCGCTATCACTTCGCATCGGGTCGTGCCTCCCACGGTAACTCGCGTTCGCACAACGTGCCGGGTTCCATCGGTATGGCGCAGGATCCGGGCCGTGTGTTCCCCGGCAAGCGCATGACCGGTCACCTGGGTGATGTCACCCGCACCGTCCAGAACCTGGAAATCGCCAAGATCGACGCAGAGCGCAAGCTGCTGCTGGTCAAGGGCGCCATTCCTGGCTCCAAGGGCGGCAAGGTCGTCGTTACCCCGGCCGTCAAGGCCAAAGCCAAAGCTTAAGGAGCGCATGTAATGGAACTCAAGCTCCTCCAGGACAACGGCCAGATCGGCGCCGGCGTTGCCGCGTCGCCTGAAGTGTTCGGCCGTGACTACAACGAAGCCCTCGTTCACCAGATCGTCGTCGCTTACCAGGCCAACGCGCGTAGCGGTAACCGTAAGCAGAAGGATCGTGAAGAGGTCAAGCACACGACCAAGAAGCCGTGGCGCCAGAAGGGTACGGGCCGTGCTCGTGCCGGTATGTCTTCCTCGCCGCTGTGGCGCGGGGGTGGTCGTATCTTCCCGAATTCGCCGGAAGAGAACTTCACCCAGAAGGTCAACAAGAAGATGTTCCGTGCCGGTATGCGCTCGATTTACTCGCAGCTCGCACGTGAAGGTCGTATCAACGTGGTGGACGGTTTCACTGTCGACGCGCCCAAGACCAAGCTCTTGGCCGACAAGTTCAAGGCCATGGGCCTGGACTCGGTGCTGATCATCACCGACAGCCTCGACGAGAACCTCTACCTGGCTTCGCGCAATCTGCCCCACGTGGCAGTCGTGGAGCCGCGCCAGGCTGACCCGCTGTCGCTCGTGCACTACAAGAAGGTGCTCGTGACCAAGGCCGCCGTCGCGCAGATCGAGGAGTTGCTGAAATGACGCAAGTAGCCAAGAACGATCATCGTTTGATGCAGGTGCTGCTCGCGCCGGTGGTTTCCGAAAAGGCAACCCTGGTCGCCGACAAGAATGAACAGGTCGTGTTCGAAGTGGCTCGCGATGCCAACAAGGCAGAAGTGCGCGCAGCCGTCGAACTGCTGTTCAAGGTCGAGGTGCAGTCCGTTCAGATCCTGAACCAGAAGGGCAAGCAAAAGCGCTTTGGCCGCTTCATGGGCCGTCGCAACCACGTAAAGAAAGCTTACGTGTCGCTGAAGCCGGGTCAGGAAATCAATTTTGAAGCGGAGGCCAAGTAATCATGGCACTCGTCAAGACCAAGCCGACTTCCCCGGGCCGCCGCTCGATGGTGAAGGTCGTGAACAACGACCTGCACAAGGGCGCCCCGCACGCTCCGCTGCTGGAAAAGCAATTCCAGAAGTCGGGCCGTAACAACAATGGTCATATCACCACCCGCCACAAGGGCGGTGGTCATAAGCACCACTATCGCGTGGTCGACTTCAAGCGCAACGACAAGGACGGCATCCCTGCCAAGGTCGAGCGCCTGGAATACGATCCGAACCGTAGCGCCAACATCGCGCTCGTGCTGTTCGCCGACGGCGAGCGCCGGTACATCATCGCCACGAAGGGCATGGTGGCTGGCCAGCCGCTGATGAACGGCTCGGAAGCGCCGATCAAGGCCGGTAACAACCTGCCGATCCGCAACATCCCGGTCGGTACCACGATCAACAACGTGGAAATGCTGCCTGGGAAGGGTGCGCAAATCGCCCGCGCTGCTGGTGGTTCCGCTGTGCTGCTGGCCCGCGAAGGCGTGTACGCCCAGGTGCGTCTGCGCTCCGGCGAAGTGCGTCGCGTGCACATCGAGTGCCGCGCCACCGTTGGTGAAGTGGGTAACGAAGAGCACAGCCTGCGCGTCATCGGCAAAGCCGGTGCGACGCGTTGGCGCGGTATTCGCCCGACCGTCCGCGGCGTGGTGATGAACCCGGTGGATCACCCGCACGGTGGTGGTGAAGGCAAGACCGCCGCTGGTCGCGATCCGGTTTCGCCGTGGGGTACCCCGGCCAAGGGTTACCGTACCCGCAGCAACAAGCGCACTGCCAGCATGATCGTGCAGAAGCGCCACAAGCGTTAATCGGTAGGTAGGAGCCTAGAACATGACACGTTCCGCAAAAAAGGGTCCGTTCTGTGACGCCCACCTGCTGAAGAAGGTGGAAACGGCTGCAGGCGGCAAGGATAAGAAACCCATCAAGACTTGGTCGCGTCGCTCGACCATTCTGCCGGAGTTCATTGGCCTGACGATCGCCGTTCACAACGGCCGTCAACACGTGCCGGTGTACGTTACGGAAAACATGGTTGGCCACAAGCTCGGCGAATTTGCGCTCACGCGCACGTTCAAGGGCCACGCGGCTGACAAGAAAGCCAAGAGGTAAGGTGCCATCATGGAAGTGAAAGCGATTCATCGCGGTGCCCGTATCTCCGCCCAGAAGACGCGTCTGGTTGCTGACCAGATCCGCGGTCTGCCGATCGAGCGTGCGCTCAACGTCCTGACGTTCAGCCCGAAAAAGGCTGCCGGGATCGTGAAGAAGGTGGTCGAATCGGCCATCGCCAACGCCGAGCATAACGAAGGCGCCGACATCGACGAGCTGAAGGTCAAATCGATCTTCGTCGACAAGGCAACCTCGCTCAAGCGCTTCACGGCACGGGCAAAGGGCCGCGGCAACCGCATCGAGAAACAAACCTGTCACATCACTGTGACGCTCGGCAACTAAGGAGTCACGATGGGACAGAAGATTCATCCGACTGGCTTCCGTCTGGCCGTCAGCCGTAACTGGGCTTCGCGTTGGTACGCCAACAACACGAAGTTCGCCGGCATGCTGAAAGAAGACATCGAAGTTCGCGAGTTCCTGAAGAAGAAGCTCAAGAACGCATCGGTTGGCCGCGTCGTGATCGAGCGTCCTGCCCGCAATGCCCGTCTCACCATTTATAGCTCGCGTCCGGGCGTGGTGATTGGCAAGAAGGGTGAGGACATCGAACTGCTCAAGGCCGAGCTGCAACGCCGCATGGGTGTGCCCGTGCACGTGAACATCGAGGAAATCCGCAAGCCGGAAACCGATGCGCAGCTGATCGCCGACTCGATCACCCAGCAGCTCGAGCGCCGTATCATGTTCCGCCGCGCCATGAAGCGCGCGATGCAGAACGCGATGCGCCTCGGTGCCCAGGGTATCAAGATCATGAGCTCGGGTCGTCTGAACGGTATCGAAATCGCACGTACCGAATGGTACCGTGAAGGTCGTGTGCCCCTGCACACCCTGCGCGCCGACATCGACTACGGCTTCTCCGAAGCCGAAACCACCTACGGCATCATCGGTGTCAAGGTGTGGGTCTACAAGGGCGACTACCTGGGCCGCAATGACGCGCCTGTGGTGGAAGAGCCTCAAGAAGACCGTCGTCGTCGCCCGGGTCGTCCGGAAGGCCGTCGCCGTGAAGGCGAAGGTGGCCGTCCGGGTGGCAACCGCCGCGGTGGTGCAGGTGCTGGCGCTGGTCGCCGCGCTGCGCCTGGCGATGCGAAGAGTGGAGAATAAGAATGCTGCAACCGAAGCGTAGGAAGTATCGCAAGGAGCAGAAAGGCCGCAACACGGGTAAGGCTACCCGTGGCAACGCCGTGTCTTTCGGCGAATTCGGCCTGAAGGCAATGGGCCGTGGTCGTCTGACCGCGCGCCAGATCGAGTCGGCCCGTCGTGCGATGACCCGTCACATCAAGCGTGGCGGCCGCATCTGGATCCGGATTTTCCCGGATAAGCCGATCTCGAAGAAGCCCGCCGAAGTCCGTATGGGTAACGGTAAGGGCAATCCGGAATACTACGTGGCTGAAATTCAGCCGGGCAAGATGCTGTACGAAATGGATGGCGTGAGCGAAGAGCTGGCACGTGAGGCGTTCCGCCTCGCGGCCGCCAAGCTGCCGATCGCCACGAATTTCGTGGTGCGTCAGGTCGGGACGTAAGGAGAGCAGGGATGAAAGCATCCGAACTTCGCGGCAAGGACGCCGCAGGGCTGAACCAGGAGCTCTCCGAGCTTCTGAAGGCCCAATTTAGCCTGCGCATGCAAAAGGCCACCCAACAGCTGCAGAACACCAGCCAGCTGAAGAAGGTGCGCAAGGACATCGCGCGTGTGCAAACCGTGCTGAGCGAAAAGGCAGACGCGAAATGACTGAAGCTGCAAAGACTGAAACGTCGCTTCGCCGGACTCTCGTAGGCCGTGTCGTTAGCGACAAGATGGACAAGACCGTTACGGTCCTGATCGAAAACCGCGTCAAGCATCCTCTGTACGGCAAGTACGTGCTGCGTTCGAAGAAGTACCACGCACACGACGAAGCCAACCAGTACAAGGAAGGCGACAAGGTCGAGATCCAGGAATCGCGTCCGCTGTCGCGGACCAAGTCCTGGGTGGTTTCCCGGCTGGTAGAAGCTGCGCGCGTCATCTAAGAACAACAGTTCTTCGCTGACTTGCAAGTCCAGGGTTATGTTGCTATAATCCTGGACTTCCGCTTTGTAGCGTTCGTCGAAGCTTCACCAACACGGCGTACCTCCGAAGCGAGCCAAGGCCTGGTGGTCCTGGAGTTGTCCGGGCTGCCTGGTGACTACCGACTTCCAAGTTGATCAACCCAAGCGGTACTGGCGCAAAGCCGGGGCCGACGGGACCAAGACTGACCGGCGGACTTCCATCTTGAGAAATCCGGCGGATTAAGTTGGGAAGATAACACCATGATTCAGACAGAAAGCCGGCTCGAAGTGGCCGATAACACTGGTGCGCGCGAAGTGCTGTGCATCAAAGTGCTGGGTGGGTCCAAGCGCCGCTATGCGAGCGTGGGCGACATCATCAAGGTGACCGTCAAGGACGCAGCGCCGCGCGGTCGCGTAAAGAAGGGCGATATCTACAACGCCGTCGTTGTACGTACCGCCAAGGGCGTGCGCCGTGCAGACGGTTCGCTCGTCAAGTTCGACAGCAATGCCGCTGTCCTGCTGAACACCAAGCTCGAGCCGATCGGCACCCGTATTTTCGGGCCGGTGACTCGTGAACTCCGTACCGAGCGCTTCATGAAGATCGTGTCGCTCGCACCGGAAGTGCTGTAAGGAGCCGCCATGAACAAGATTCGTAAAGGCGACGAAGTCATCGTCCTGACCGGCAAAGACAAGGGCAAGCGCGGTACCGTGCAAGCCATGCTCGGCGACAAGGTCGTTGTGGAAGGTGTGAACGTTGCCAAGAAGCACGCTCGCCCGAACCCGATGCTGGGCACCACCGGTGGTGTGGTCGACAAGGTCATGCCGCTGCATATTTCCAACGTTGCGCTCGTGGATGCCAATGGCAAGCCGTCGCGCGTCGGCATCAAGGTTGAAGAGGGTAAGCGCGTGCGCTTCCTGAAGTMGACCGGCGCCGTCGTGGCCGCTTGATTCTGGGCACAGATAGGAGTTGAGCATGGCAGCACGTCTGCAAGAGTTTTACAAAGAGAAGGTTGTGCCGGCGCTCATGGAGCAGTTCGGTTACAAGTCGGTCATGGAAGTGCCGCGTATCACCAAGATCACCCTGAACATGGGTCTTGGCGAAGCCATCAATGACAAGAAGGTCATTGAACTGGCCGTGGGCGACCTGACCAAGATCGCTGGTCAGAAGCCGGTTGTGACGAAGGCCAAGAAGGCCATCGCCGGTTTCAAGATCCGCCAGGGCTACCCCATCGGTGCGATGGTGACCCTGCGTGGCGAGCGCATGTTCGAATTTCTCGATCGTTTCGTGACCGTGGCCCTGCCGCGCGTGCGTGACTTCCGTGGTGTGTCGGGTCGTTCGTTTGACGGCCGTGGCAACTACAACATCGGTGTGAAAGAGCAGATCATTTTCCCCGAAATCGAGTACGACAAGATCGACGCACTGCGTGGTCTGAACATCAGCATCACGACGACGGCAAAGAACGACGAGGAAGCCAAGGCTCTCCTGAACGCGTTCAAGTTCCCGTTCCGCAATTAAGGGGTTACCGTGGCTAAACTGGCTCTGATTGAACGTGAGAAGAAGCGCGCCAAGCTGGTGGCGAAGTACGCCGCCAAGCGCGCAAACCTCAAGGCCATTATTGACGACCAAGAAAAGTCGGAAGAAGAGCGTTATCTGGCGCGTCTGGAGCTGCAACAGCTCCCGCGCAACGCGAATCCGACCCGCCAGCGTAATCGCTGCGCGATCACCGGTCGTCCCCGCGGTACCTTCCGCAAGTTTGGCCTGGCGCGTAACAAGATCCGCGAAATCGCCTTCAAGGGCGAAATTCCGGGTCTGACGAAAGCCAGCTGGTAATTACGCACAGGCTACAGGAGAAACAGTATGAGCATGAGCGATMCTATCGCCGATATGCTGACGCGCATCCGCAACGCCCAAGGCGTGCAGAAGGCGTCGGTGGTCATGCCCTCGTCGAAGCTGAAAGCGGCGATCGCCAAGGTCCTGAAGGACGAAGGCTACATCGACGACTTCGCAGTGCAGGAAGAAGGCGGCAAGGCACAACTGAGCATCGGTCTGAAGTACTATGCCGGCCGTCCGGTCATCGAGCGCATTGAGCGCGTCTCGAAGCCCGGCCTGCGCGTGTACAAGGGCCGTAGCGAGATCCCCCAGGTGATGAACGGCCTCGGTGTTGCGATCATCTCGACCCCCCAGGGTCTGATGACCGACCGCAAGGCACGTGCCACAGGCGTGGGCGGCGAAGTTCTCTGCTACGTCGCTTAAGGAGCAAACATGTCCCGTGTAGGTAAGGCTCCCATCTCGCTGCCGAAAGGCGCGGAAGTGAATGTGGCGGCTGGCGTGCTCTCCGTGAAGGGCCCGCTCGGTACGCTGTCCCAGCCGATTCACAACCTGGTCAAGGTCAGTGTCGAGAATGACACGCTGACTTTCGCGCCGGTTGACGAATCGCGTGAAGCAAACGCCCTGCAAGGCACCATGCGCGCCCTGGCGGCAAACATGGTCAAGGGCGTGACCACTGGTTTCGAGCGTAAGCTGAACCTCGTTGGCGTGGGCTATCGTGCCCAGCTGCAAGGCGCTGCGCTGAAGCTCCAGCTTGGTTTCTCGCATGACGTGATCCATGAGATGCCGGAAGGCGTGAAGGCGGAAACGCCGACGCAGACCGAGATCATCATCAAGGGTGCGGACAAGCAGAAAGTCGGTCAGGTTGCCGCTGAAGTTCGCGCGTACCGTCCGCCTGAGCCCTACAAGGGCAAGGGTGTTCGCTACGCTGACGAGCGCGTCATCCTGAAAGAAACCAAGAAGAAGTAAGGGGTGCAATGATGAACAAGAAAGACGCTCGTTTGCGCCGTGCACGTCAGACCCGCGCCAAAATCGCGGAACTGAAAGTCAATCGTCTGACCGTGTTCCGTACGAATTCGCACATTTACGCTCAGGTGTACTCGCCGTGCGGCACGCAAGTGCTGGMATCGGCCTCGACCGCCGAAGCAGAAGTGCGCAAGGAACTGACCGGCAGTGGCGCGACTGTTGCCGCCGCCACCGTGGTTGGCAAGCGCGTGGCCGAGAAGGCCCGTGCAGCCGGCGTGGAAACCGTCGCGTTCGATCGTGGTGGCTTCCGCTTCCACGGCCGCGTGAAGGCCCTGGCTGACGCTGCGCGCGAAGCCGGCCTCAAGTTCTAAGCGCACAAAGAGAGATACGTCATGGCAAAGATGCAAGCAAAAGTCCAGCAGGACGAACGCGACGACGGCCTCCGCGAGAAGATGATCTCGGTCAACCGTGTCACCAAGGTGGTGAAGGGTGGCCGGATTCTCGGTTTCGCTGCGCTGACCGTGGTCGGTGACGGCGATGGCCGCATCGGCATGGGCAAGGGCAAGGCCAAGGAAGTTCCGGTGGCCGTGCAGAAGGCAATGGACGAAGCCCGTCGCAAGATGGTGAAGGTTTCGCTCAAGAACGGCACGCTGCAACACGAAGTCATCGGCAAGCACGGCGCTGCCAAGGTGCTGATGATGCCCGCCAAGGAAGGTACCGGCGTGATCGCCGGCGGCCCGATGCGCGCAATCTTCGAAGTGATGGGCGTGACGAACGTGGTGACCAAGTCGCACGGTTCGACGAACCCGTACAACATGGTTCGCGCCACCATCGATGGTCTGCAAAAGATGAGCACGCCGGCGGAAATCGCTGCCAAGCGCGGCAAGTCGGTTGAAGACATCCTCGGCTAAGGTGAACGAAATGTCGCAACAAACCGTAAAAGTGCAACTCGTGCGCAGCCTGATCGGCACGCGCGAGGATCACCGCGCCACCGTTCGTGGCCTGGGCCTGCGCCGCATCAACTCGGTGTCGGAGCTGCAGGACACGCCCGCCGTGCGCGGCATGATCAACAAGGTCTCGTACCTGGTGAAGGTTCTGGCCTGATCCCGGGGACTTGGAGAGCAACATGCAATTGAATAACCTGAAGCCGGCCGACGGTTCGAAGCACGCCAAGCGTCGCGTCGGCGGTGGTATCGGTTCCGGCCTGGGCAAGACCGCCGGTCGTGGTCACAAGGGTCAGAAGTCGCGTTCGGGCGGCTTCCACAAGGTGGGTTTCGAAGGCGGCCAGATGCCGCTGTATCGTCGCCTGCCGAAGCGTGGTTTTACCTCGCTGACCAAGGCGTTCAACGCCGAGGTGACCCTGCGTGACATCGAACGCCTGGAAGCTGCTGAAGTGGACCTGCTGGTCCTGAAGCAAGCTGGCCTGGTGGGCGACCTGGTCAAGAACGCCAAGGTCATCAAGGCTGGCGAACTGACCCGCAAGGTAACGATCAAGGGTCTGGGCGCCACCGCTGGTGCCAAGGCCGCGATCGAAGCCGCTGGCGGCCAGATCGCTGAGTAATTCTGCAGCAGTATTCGCAGCATAGGCGAAGTCACAGTCGGAGCATCGTTTGGCCACGGCGAAACCCAATGCAAGCGCGCAGGCTAGGAACACGGCGAAGTACGGCGATTTGAAGCGTCGGCTGATGTTCCTGGTGCTGGCCCTGATCGTCTACCGCATCGGTGCACATATTCCGGTGCCGGGAATCGATCCGGAACAGCTCGCGAAGCTTTTCCAGAGTCAGTCGGGTGGCATCCTCGGGATGTTCAACCTGTTCTCGGGCGGTGCGCTGTCGCGCTTTACCGTCTTCGCGCTCGGCATCATGCCGTACATCTCGGCGTCGATCATCATGCAATTGCTGACGATCGTGCTGCCGCAGCTGGAGACGCTGAAGAAGGAAGGGCAGGCAGGGCAACGCAAGATCACGCAGTACACGCGTTACGGCACGGTGGTTCTGGCCACGTTCCAGGCGCTGTCGATTGCGGTCGCGTTGGAGTCGCAGCCGGGTCTGGTCATCGATCCGGGCCTGATGTTCCGGGCGACGGCGGTGATCACGCTGGTGACCGGTACGATGTTCCTGATGTGGCTGGGTGAGCAAATCACCGAGCGTGGTCTGGGCAACGGCATCTCGATCATCATCTTCGGCGGTATCGCGGCGGGCCTGCCCAACGCGATCGGCGGACTGTTCGAACTGGTMCGCACGGGGTCCATGAGCGCGTTCGCAGCGATTGTCATCGTAGCGATCGTGGTCGGTGTGACCTTCGCCGTGGTGTTTGTCGAGCGGGGTCAGCGCAAGATCCTGGTGAACTATGCCAAGCGTCAGGTCGGCAACAAGGTGTACGGCGGTCAGTCGTCGCACCTGCCGCTGAAGCTGAACATGGCAGGGGTGATTCCGCCGATCTTCGCATCGTCGATCATCCTGTTCCCGGCGACGATCGCGGGCTGGTTTACGTCCGAGTCGACGGGCGCGGTGGGACGGTTCATCAAGGACCTGGCCGCTACGCTGTCGCCGGGCCAGCCGGTCTACATCCTGCTGTACGCTGCTGCAATTGTTTTCTTCTGCTTCTTCTATACGGCTCTGGTGTACAACAGCCGCGAAGTTGCGGATAACCTGAAGAAAAGCGGTGCCTTCATTCCGGGCATCCGTCCGGGCGAGCAAACGACGCGCTATATCGACAAGATCCTGGTGCGCCTGACGCTGGCTGGTGCGATTTACATCACACTGGTCTGCCTGTTGCCGGAATTCCTGGTGCTGCGCTGGAACGTTCCGTTCTATTTCGGCGGAACCTMGCTGCTGATCATCGTGGTCGTCACGATGGACTTCATGGCCCAGGTTCAGTCCTATGTCATGTCGCAGCAGTATGAGTCGCTGCTGAAGAAGGCGAATTTCAAGGGTAATCTGACCTTGCGTTGATGCCGGGTCGGAACAGGCTCTAGGTATGGCAAAAGACGACGTCATCCAGATGCAAGGGGAGGTCCTGGAAAATCTCCCCAACGCGACGTTCCGCGTCAAGTTGGAGAACGGCCACGTAGTACTCGGGCATATCTCGGGCAAGATGCGAATGAACTACATCCGGATACTTCCGKGTGACAAGGTGACAGTCGAGCTGACCCCATATGATCTGTCACGCGCACGCATCGTCTTCCGGACGAAGTGAAGCGAACAGGAATTGAAGGAAAGAGGAAAATCATGAAAGTGCTGGCTTCTGTGAAGCGCATTTGCCGTAACTGCAAAATTATCAAGCGCAACGGTGTCGTGCGCGTGATCTGCTCGTCGGATCCCCGCCACAAGCAACGCCAAGGCTAATCGGAAAGAGGATTGACGAATGGCACGTATCGCAGGGGTTAACATCCCGAACCATAAGCATACCGAAATCGGCCTGACGGCTATTTACGGTGTTGGCCGCTCGCGCGCTCGCAAGATTTGCGAGGCCACCGGTGTTCCGTTTGACAAGAAGGTCAAGGACCTGACCGACGCCGACCTGGAAAAGCTTCGTGACGAAGTGGGCAAGGTCACGGTCGAGGGTGACCTGCGTCGTGAAACCACGATGAACATCAAGCGTCTGATGGACCTTGGTTGCTATCGTGGCGTCCGTCACCGCAGGGGCCTGCCGATGCGCGGCCAGCGTACCCGCACGAACGCCCGCACCCGCAAGGGTCCGCGTAAGGCCGGCGTGGCTCTGAAGAAGTAAAGCCGAAGGCATAGGAAGAAACTAATGGCAAAAGGTCCGAACAACGCCGCCCAGCGCGCGCGTAAGAAGGTCAAGAAGAACGTTGCCGACGGCATTGCGCACGTCCACGCTTCGTTCAACAACACCATCATCACGATCACCGACCGTCAGGGCAACGCCCTGTCGTGGGCGACCGCCGGTGGCCAGGGCTTCAAGGGTTCGCGCAAGTCGACCCCCTTCGCTGCCCAGGTTGCTGCCGAGAACGCCGGCCGCGTGGCGCAAGACCAGGGTATCAAGAACCTGGAAGTGCGCATCAAGGGCCCCGGTCCTGGCCGCGAATCGGCTGTCCGCGCACTGAACGCGCTGGGCATCAAGATCGCCGTGATTGAAGATGTGACGCCGGTGCCGCACAACGGCTGCCGTCCGCCGAAGCGCCGCCGTATCTAAGCGCCCGGTTGGTCCGGAGGCGAGCAGGGTTTCTCGCTMGTCCCCCGAGATGTGGTAATATCGCGCGTTGACCTGCTGCAATTCATTGCGGCAGGTTTTCGTTTTGCGTTCACGCTTTGCAGGGTGCCAGGTAACCGGCGCACTCGGTGTGGGCGATCGTCATGCTTTTGCGTTGCCTCCGCGTGGCCCAGGCCGCTGCGGATGAAGAACCATAAGCCCACCGTCCGTCACATGCAGATGACGGACTCGCGGCGCGTCCGAATGGCGTCGCGATCGATCAAAGGAAGATAAAGTGGCACGTTATACCGGCCCGAAGGCCAAACTTTCCCGCCGCGAAGGCACAGATCTGTTCCTGAAGAGCGCCCGTCGCTCGCTKGCCGACAAGTGCAAGCTGGACAGCAAGCCTGGCCAACACGGCCGCACCTCGGGTGCCCGTACGTCCGACTACGGCAACCAGCTGCGTGAAAAGCAGAAGGTCAAGCGTATCTACGGCGTGCTCGAACGTCAGTTCCGCCGCTACTTCGCCGAAGCCGACCGCCGCAAGGGCAACACGGGTGAAAACCTGCTGCAACTGCTGGAATCGCGCCTGGACAACGTCGTGTACCGCATGGGCTTCGGCTCGACCCGCGCTGAAGCGCGTCAGCTCGTGTCGCACAAGGCGATCCTGGTGAACGGCATTGCCATGAACGTGCCGTCGGCCCAGATCAAGTCCGGCGACATCATCACCGTGCGCGAACAGTCGAAGAAGCAAGTGCGTATCGCTGAAGCACTGTCGCTGGCCGAGCAGTCGGGTTTCCCGACCTGGGTGGCCGTGGATTCGAAGAAGTTCGAAGGCACCTTCAAGCAAGCCCCGGATCGCACCGATATTTCGGGCGACATCAACGAAAGCCTGATCGTCGAATTGTATTCGCGTTAATCGCCGAACCGATCATCGGACGATTCAGCGCTTGCCCCTACCGCAAGGCTTCGCTTTCAGCCCGACGCGCCGTTTGGCGCGCCGGGCTTATTGCCCATCGTGCGATGGGATTTTCGGGTTCCAAACGTCAGCCTTATCGGTGTAACGAGCCGAGGGTATTGAAAAGGACAACCTAATGCAAACAGCACTCCTCAAGCCAAAAATCATCGCCGTCGAACCGCTTGGCGACCATCACGCCAAAGTCGTGATGGAGCCGTTCGAGCGCGGCTACGGCCATACGCTCGGTAACGCCCTGCGTCGCGTGCTGCTGTCGTCGATGGTCGGCTATGCCCCGACCGAAGTCACGATCGCTGGGGTGGTCCACGAGTATTCCACCATCGATGGCGTGCAAGAAGACGTCGTCAACCTGCTCCTCAACCTGAAGGGCGTGGTGTTCAAGCTGCACAACCGCGACGAAGTCACGGTGTCGCTGCGCAAGGATGGCGAAGGCGTTGTCACGGCTGCCGATATCGAGCTGCCGCACGACGTCGAGATCATCAACCCGGGTCACGTGATCGCCCATCTGTCTGCCGGCGGCAAGCTGGACATGCAGATCAAGGTCGAGCAAGGCCGCGGCTACGTGCCGGGCAACGTGCGCAAGTTCGGCGACGAGTCGGGCAAGGTCATCGGCCGCATCGTGCTGGACGCGTCGTTCTCGCCGGTCCGCCGCGTGTCGTACGCCGTGGAATCCGCTCGTGTGGAACAGCGTACCGACCTGGACAAGCTGGTGATGAACATCGAAACCGACGGCGTGATCTCGCCCGAGGAAGCGATTCGTCAGTCGGCCCGCATCCTGGTTGACCAGCTGTCGGTGTTCGCCGCGCTGGAAGGTACCGAGTCGGCCGCCGAGGCCGCCTCGAGCCGCACGCCGCAGATCGATCCGATCCTGCTGCGTCCGGTGGACGACCTCGAGCTGACGGTGCGTTCGGCCAACTGCCTGAAGGCCGAAAACATCTACTACATCGGCGATCTGATCCAGCGTACCGAGAACGAACTGCTCAAGACCCCGAACCTGGGTCGCAAGTCGCTGAACGAGATCAAGGAAGTCCTCGCCTCCCGTGGCCTGACGCTCGGCATGAAGCTCGAGAACTGGCCGCCCGCAGGTCTGGAGAAGTAATTGGCGGCGCGGGATTCCGGCAACGGGGTCCCGCCTGTCATCGCGCCAAGGGCATGTTGCCTGCGGCATTGAAGCACTACCGGCCCGCGCCCGTGCCTTTGCATTGGCGATAGAAGAGCTGGTCAAACACTGAAATCGAAAGGAATCATCATGCGTCACCGTCATGGTTTGCGGAAACTGAACCGCACCTCGTCGCACCGTCTCGCGATGCTGCGCAACATGTCCAACTCGCTGTTCCAGCACGAGCTGATCAAGACCACCCTGCCCAAGGCCAAGGAACTGCGCAAGGTTGTCGAGCCGCTCATCACGCTGGCCAAGAAGGACACCGTTGCCAACCGCCGTCTGGCTTTCGCCCGTCTGCGCGACCGCGACATGGTCACCAAGCTGTTCACCGAACTGGGCCCGCGCTACAACGCTCGTCCGGGCGGCTACACCCGTATCCTGAAGTTCGGCTTCCGTCAGGGCGACAACGCGCCGATGGCGCTGGTCGAACTGGTGGATCGTCCGGAAATCACCGAAGCCCCGGCTGAAGAAGCTGCGGAATAAGTGATAGCCGTGCCCGTCCTCGCTGACGGGCAATCGAGCACCGCTTTACAATTGAGCCAGGCTTTTGCCTGGCTCTTTTGTTTTTGGCGACGTTTTCCGAGAATGACATGACCGTTTCAGAATCCGCTCATATCCAGCCGACCGGCGAGGCGGCAGAATCGGTGCTCGTGGCGATGACGAACCTGCCAGACGAGGCCTCGGCGGCGCGCCTGGCACGGGCAGTGCTGGAGGCCCGCGTGGCGGCCTGCGTGAACCGGCTCGCGCCGTGCCAGTCCGAGTACTGGTGGCAGGGCAAGCTGGAGCAGGCGCAGGAATGGCCGTTGCTGATCAAGACCACGCGCGCCCAGTATGCGGCCCTCGAGGCGGTGATCCGCGCCGAGCATCCTTATGATGTGCCGGAGCTCGTCGCGTGGCCGGTTGGAGCAGGATTTGCGCCATATCTGGCCTGGGTGCGGGAGGAAGCCAGCGGCATGCCCACTGGCGACGCCAACGCGCCGCGCTAACACTTTGAAGAATCGGAAAAGCGACATGGGATCGACGGGAACGGGCATCGGCATGGGGTGGAACGCCGTTGCGGAATGGCAAATGCAGGGTCGGCGGGTGCGGCAAATCGTCGCAATGCTGCTGATGCTGTGCGCCTGCCTGATGCTCGGGCGCGTGGCCCATGCCGCGACCGAGGAGGATTTCCTGCCGCCCGAGAAGGCATTCCGGTTCGCGGCGAAGCAGGTGGACCCGCAGACCATCGAAGTCCGCTTCGATGTGGCCGATGGCTACTACATGTACCGCGAGCGGTTTGCGTTCGCCACCCAGCCGGCCACGATCAAGCTCGGGCCGCCAGTGTTGCCGCAGGGCCAGGTTCATTTCGACGAGACCTTCGGCAAGGACATGGAGACCTATCGCGGCAGCGTGGTGGTGCGCGTGCCTGTGGTCCAGGCCCCCGCCGATGGCAGCTGGTCGCTGGTCGTGACCTCGCAGGGCTGCGCGGACAAGGGGCTCTGCTATCCGCCGATGGAGAGCATTTACAAGGTGGGCGGGTCGGTGCTCGGCAACCTGTTCGGCGACCGTACGACACCCGCACCTTCCACGCAGGCGCCGGCAACGCCTGACCAGCCTGCTGCATCCGCTAAGGCGCCGCCGGTCACATCCGGGGCCATCGCACTGCGGGATGACAACGATCGCATTGCCGGGGCGCTGGCAAGCCGCAATCTGGGTCTCATCGCCGCGCTGTTCTTCGGACTGGGGCTCCTGCTGACCTTCACGCCGTGCGTGTTGCCGATGGTGCCTATCCTGTCGTCGATCGTTGTGGGCGAGCATGTGACGCGCGGTCGGGCGCTGCTAGTCTCTCTGGCCTACGTGCTGGGGATGGCGGTGGTCTACACCGCTGTGGGCGTGGCGGCCGGCCTCGCCGGCGAAGGGCTTTCCGCCGCGCTGCAGAACCCGTGGGTGCTAGGCGCATTCGCCGCGCTGATGGTGGCGCTCGCGCTGTCGATGTTCGGCCTCTATGAACTGCAACTGCCCCAGCGCTGGCAGACACGGCTCACGGCATCCTCAAACCAGCGCCAGAGCGGCCAGATTTTCGGCGCGGCGGCCATGGGGGCGATTTCGGCACTGATCGTCGGCCCGTGCGTGACCGCGCCACTGGCCGGTGCGCTGGCCTATATCGCCCAGACTGGCGATGCGTTCACCGGCGGTGCGGCGCTCTTCGCAATGGCCATTGGCATGGGGGTGCCCCTCGTGCTGGTGGGCGTGGGTGCTGGCAACCTGCTGCCCCGTGCGGGCAAGTGGATGGAGGCTACCAAGCGCTTTTTCGGATTTCTGCTACTTGGCGTCGCGCTCTGGATGGTGACGCCCGTGGCGCCGGTGTGGGCCGTGATGGTTGCCTGGGCCGCGCTGCTAATCGTGGCGGCGGTCTATCTGGGAGCTTTCGATGCGCTTGGCCCCGACCCGCGCGGACTGATGCGGCTGGGCAAGGGCCTGGGCCTGCTGGCCGCGCTGGCGGGTGCGATCCAGCTGGTGGGGCTCGCCTCGGGCGGACGGGATCCGTTGCAGCCGCTGTCCCACCTCGGGGTGGTGACTTCCGGCGCCGCGCMCCAGGCGAGTGCGGATCACATTCGATTCGAGCGCGTCCGTTCGGTGGCAGAACTTGACGCCCGCGTGGCGCAGGCAGCCGCCAGTGGTCGGCCGGTGTTGCTCGACTTCTATGCCGACTGGTGCGTGAGTTGCAAGGAAATGGAGAAACTGACTTTTCCGGATGCGAAGGTGCGCGCCAGGCTTACCGACGTCGTTCTGTTGCAGGCGGACGTCACCGCCAACAATGCCGACGACCGCGCGCTGCTGAAGCGTTTCGGGCTATTCGGGCCCCCTGGGATCATCCTGTTCGGCCCTGATGGGCGCGAGCGCCCGGTCCGCGTGATCGGCTATCAGACGGCCACGCGCTTCCTGGACAGCCTCGAGCGCGCGCTCGGCCCCAAGACGCGTACCTGAACCAGCGTCAGCGGTCCAGCCAGCGGCCAATCGCCCAGATCGTGCCGATGGTGGCCACCACGCCGCCCATCAGGCCGATCGACCACCAGAACCCGTTCGCCTCCCGCAGCCACGGCATTCGATCGAAATTCATGCCGAAGACGCCGGTAATCAGGGTCAGCKGCATGAACAGCGCGGTGATGACGGTCAGCGTGCGCATGGTGCGATTGGTCCGATGGGCCACTGCCGAGAAGTGGATCTGCACTGCCGACTCGATCGAGTCCTCCAGTCGCCGGGCGTGGGCCAGTACGCGCAGGATGTGCTCCATCAGGTCCGCGATGCGGACCAGCAGGACCTCATCGCGGCCCGCCACCACCGTGCCTTCGCCGCCGTCGCCGACGGCAGGATCGTTACTGCTGTAGCGATTGTCGAGCAGGCTGTCGCGGAATTCCTGGAGCGCGTCGCGCTGCTCCTCGCTCAGGTGCTCGAGCCGGCGCAATTGGATCCGGGCGTCGAGCAGACCTTCCCAGCTCGAGAAGTTCTTCTGGGTGCTGAGCAGGGCGCGTTGCCAGCGGTCCAGCTGGCGAGTGAGTGGCGCGCGCAGGTCGAGGTAGCGGTCCACCATCGCATTGAGCAGCCGCAGCATCAGGTCCTCGGGTCGCGTGGGCGGCCGCACGCCATGCACGAGCGGCGTCTGGCCATTGGCGCGCGCGGAGACGGGGCGAGGGGCGCCGCATAGTTCGAGCAGCCGCTGCCGGACCTGGTCGACGGTCCGGGAGGGCCCGGGGCGCACCGTCACCAGCACGCTGTCGAAGACGAAGAAGGTCACGGGCTGGGTGTCGATGCGGGCCAGCGCCGGCAGGAAGCCGGCCGGATACTTGCGCGCGGGCTTCTGCGGCGCGGCGGCGGGTGGCGCAGCAGGCGCCACTGGCACGGTTGCCGCAGGCGAGCCCGCCACGGCAGCCATCCCCGCCGCGGGCATAACCGAGGCTCCGGGCGTACTCACTGCTGCGCCCAATGCAACCCCGCCGGCGCCAGCGTGCGCAGCGTCGGCTTCCGCGAAGAGCCTGCTCGTTTCAAACGTGAGCTTGCGGAAGATCATCATGTCGTACGCATTGGTCGTGTCGAAGAACGACGGATGCGTGGGATTGATGGCATCGACCAGGTGCAGGTCGTGGATCGGCGAGCCGGTCAGGCCCGCCAGACGATCGCGCCACGCGGCCGGCGCCGGGCTGACTTCGTCGAAGAGAAAGTCGGCCCAGACAAAGCGCGCGGCGGCGTTGCCGGCCAGGAAGTCGTGGGCCTCGTCCAGCGTGGTCAGCGGATGGACCTGGCTGGCCGAGAAGCCAAGCAGTTGCATGCGTGGGGGTCAGGCGGCCAGCAGCCGCGCGGCGTCGCGCGCGAAATAGGTCAGGATGCCATCGGCGCCGGCCCGACGGAACGCCAGCAGCGACTCCATCATGACCTTGTCGTGGTCCAGCCAGCCGTTCTGCGCCGCCGCCTTGAGCATGGCGTACTCGCCGCTCACCTGATAGACGTAAGTCGGGAAGCGGAACTCGTCCTTCACGCGCCGCACGATGTCCAGGTAGGGCATGCCGGGCTTCACCATGACCATGTCGGCGCCCTCCAGGATGTCCTGGGCCACTTCGCGCAGCGCCTCGTCCGTGTTGGCGGGGTCCATCTGGTAGGTCATCTTGTTGCCMTTGCMCAGATTGGCCGCCGAGCCCACCGCGTCGCGGAACGGGCCGTAGAACGCCGACGCATACTTGGCCGAGTACGCCATGATGCGCGTGTGGATGTGCCCGGCGTCTTCCAGCGCCGCGCGCACGGCGCCGATGCGGCCATCCATCATGTCGGACGGCGCGACGATATCCACGCCGGCCTCAGCCTGCACGAGTGCCTGCTTGACCAGGATCTCGACCGTAATGTCGTTGATCACATACCCGTTGTCATCGAGCACGCCGTCCTGGCCGTGGCTGGTGTACGGGTCCAGCGCCACGTCGGTCAGCACGCCCAGTTCGGGGAAGCGGTCCTTCAGCGCGCGCACCGCACGCGGCACCAGGCCTTCGAGGCGCGTGGCCTCGATGCCATCAGGCGTCTTGATCGACGGATCGATCACAGGGAACAGCGCGATCACCGGAATGCCGAGCTTCACGCAGTCTTCGGCGATAGGCAGCAGCAAGTCCACCGACACGCGCTCCACGCCGGGCATCGACGCCACTTGCTGGCGCTGGTTCTGGCCTTCCAGGATGAAAACCGGGTAGATCAGGTTGTCGGGCGAGAGACGATTTTCACGCATCAGACGGCGCGAAAAGTCGTCGCGACGCATGCGGCGGGGGCGGTACTCGGGGAAAGTGGACATGTCGGGATCGAGGCAGATTTCTGAACGGAAGCGGGACGAATGCGGGGCGCGCGTCACCGCGAAACCCCGCGGCCAGCCATCTCGATCGCGCGCCGAAAGAAAAACTAAACTTTTGTGCCTGCCCGCTATCATACTCGCGGACACCTTGTGTTGCTTCGCGCAGCGCGGGTGTCCCCCGCTACTCCTCCCTGAGCGGGTACCCGCCCTGAACCGGTGGGAAAGTTCGTCCCCGTTGCTTGCAACGGGGCTTTTTTTTGCCGGTTCGATGGCGGCCCGCCGGCTCAGGCGGCGGGCGCCTCCGGGGCCACGGGCGGCTGGGCCTCGGGCAAGGACAACCATCCGGCCACTACGCGCTGGGCTTCCTCGATGCCGCGACGCTTGAGGCTCGAGAACAGCTGGGCGCTCATCGGCGGGGGATTGTCCATCTGGGTCGAGTACTCGGCCAGGATACGACGCGTCTCGCGCAGGGCGTTGGCGTTTTCATTGTTCGTGAGCTTGTCGGCCTTGGTCAGCAGCACATGGATCGGCCGCCGCGTGGGCAGGAACCACTCCACCATCTGGCAGTCGAGATCCGTGAAGGGGCGCCGCGCGTCCATCATCAGCACCAGGCCGGCCAGTTGCTGGCGCGTCTGGACGTAGTCGGACAGCAGGCCCTGCCAGTGGAACTTGGCCGAACCGGACACCTCGGCGTAGCCGTAGCCGGGCAGGTCGACGAGGAAGGCCTGCGGGTCCGGTACCTTCACCGGCGCCACCGAGAAATAGTTGATGTGCTGCGTGCGCCCGGGAGTGCGCGAGGAGAACGCGAGCCGCTTCTGGTTGCACAGGATGTTGATGGCCGTCGACTTGCCGGCGTTGGAGCGGCCGGCGAAGGCCACCTCGGGGACGGCCGTGGCGGGCAGGTCGCGGAGGTGGTTGACGGTAATAAAGAAGCGAGCCTGGTGTAGGAGCGACATGCGGGTGGTGCGTTGAAGCACGGTGAGGCGTTGAGGCGGACGAGCGCGCGCGCCGGGGGCGCGCGGGCGGAATGCTCGCGCCGCGGGAAGGGGAGCCGGGACGGCTGGTGCGCCGGTGCCACACGGGCAGGGCCAAGACCTGAGCCAAGTCAATCCGGAAAGCGATTTATTGTACAATAACCCGGTTTACGGTCTCCTGAGCGGGTGACGTGTGGCATCCTTGCGGGTTGTAGTGCAGGGTGTCCTGTCCGGTCCGGGGCACCTTCGTGTATCCCGTTCCATCATGATCGGATGCACGATGCTCAGGCCCTTGCAATAAGGCGCGTCCTCACCGCCAGCAGGGGCAGATCGGCATGCATTACGGTGTTCATAACAATTCTGACAAGGTGTGTGCGAATGAACCGCATTGCGAAACTTCTGGGAGTCATGGCGCTGGCTGTTCCGGCCGCCGCGATGACAGGGCTGGCATCTGCCGCAGAGCAGGCCGCCGCCAAGGCTGATCCCGCCAAGGGCGAAACGCTGTACACCCAGGGCGCGCCCGATCGCAATGTTCCCGCATGTCTCTCCTGCCACGGCGCCGCCGGCAATAGCGGCGCGGCCGCCAATCCCAAGCTGGCAGGCCAGCAGGCTGAGTACACCCACAAGCAACTCTCCGATTTCAACGCCAAGACGCGTACTAACGCCATCATGACGCCGTATGCCTCCGCCCTGAGCGATCAGGAAATGAAGGACGTCGGTGCGTACCTGGCCAAGCAGCAGCTGAAGCCGGCCACGGCGAAGAACAAGGATACGATCGAGGCCGGGCAGAAGATCTACCGCGGCGGTATCGCGGCCAAGGGCGTGCCCGCGTGCGCGGCCTGCCATGGCCCGACCGGCGCCGGCATCCCGGCCCAGTACCCGCGCATCGGCGGCCAGTATTCTGAATACACCGAAGCGCAGCTGGTGGCGTTCCGCCAGGGCACCCGTAAGAATAATTCGGTCATGAGCACGATCACAGCCAGGATGTCGGATGCCGAGATCAAGGCCGTGGCGGATTACGTCGCTGGCGTCCGTTAAAGTCGTACCGGCCCACGCGCCACGGCACCTCCAGCGGTGAACCGGACGCGCGGGCAACAATCGAAGAGGGTGGCCCTGCCTGCAAGCGGGACCACCCTTTTTTCATGTTTTTGCGACGTCAGCCGCATGCTGCACCGGCATTACCCAGAAACCTGTCACCGCCCATGTCCACCCCATCCACTTCAGGGCTGCACCTGAAGACCCCCCACCGTGTGCTGCGCGACGGCGTGGAACTGCTGTCCTCGATGCGCTTCGCCATCACGCTGCTGACGGTGATCGCCATCGCCAGCATCATCGGTACGGTGCTCAAGCAGAACGAGCCGTATCCAAACTACGTCAACCAGTTCGGGCCGTTCTGGGCGGACCTGTTCCACGCGCTGTCGCTCCAGAAGGTCTACAGTTCCTGGTGGTTCCTGCTGATCCTGGCGTTCCTCGTGATTTCCACGTCCCTGTGCATCACCCGCAACGGTCCGCGGATGATTGCCGACATGCGCTCGTGGAAAGACCATGTGCGCGAACGCAGCCTGCGCGCGTTCCACCATCGTGCCGAGTACGAGGCCCCGCGCGGCCGCGAGGAGGCGGTGGGCAGGCTGACCGCGCTGCTGCGCAACCGTGGCTACCGCGTGAAGCCGGTGGCACACGAGGGGGCCACGCTGCTGGCGGCCAAGGCCGGGGCAGCGAACAAGCTCGGCTATATCCTGGCGCACACGTCCATCGTGGTGATCTGCATCGGCGGCCTGCTCGATGGCGACATGCTGATCCGCGCCCAGATGTGGTTCGGCGGCAAGAGCCCAATCGACGGCAACGCCATCATCAGCGAGATTCCGGCCAAGCACCGCCTGTCGGCCAGCAACCCCGGGTTCCGGGGTAATGCCTTCGTGCCCGAGGGCGCCACGGTGTCCACGGCCATCCTGAACATTGCCGATGGCGCGCTGGTCCAGGACTTGCCGTTCACGATCACGCTCAAGAAATTTTCGGTGGATTACTACACCACGGGCATGCCGAAGCTGTTCGCCTCGGATGTGGTGGTGACGGACCGCGCCACGGGCAAGCAGACCGAGGCAACGATCAAKGTCAATGAGCCGCTGATCGTCGATGGCGTGGCAATTTACCAGTCGAGCTTCGAGGATGGCGGCTCCAAGCTCAAGTTCGTGGGCTATCCGATGTCGGGCGCGGCGCACCGCACCTTCGCGCTGGCTGGCACGGTCGGCGGCAACGCCAAGCTGGCTGGCACCGGTACCGGGGCGGATCAGGAGGATCTGACCGTCGAATTCAGTGATTTTCGACTGATGAATATCGAGAACGTCACCGATGCCTCGGGCAAGCCCGACGCTCGGGGCGTGGCGCGCAAGTCGCTGAACCAGACGCTCGAGCAGCACCTGGGCGCGGCGGCCAGCACGGACAAGGAGAAGACGCTGCGCAACGTCGGCCCGTCGGTGCAATACAAGCTGCGCGACCGCACCGGCCAGGCGCGCGAATACAACAACTACATGGTGCCGGTGCAGCTGGAGGGCCAGTCGGTGTTCCTGGCCGGCATGCGGGAGTCGCCGAGCGAGGCGTTCCGCTACCTGCGCATTCCGGCCGACGACCAGAACGGCGTGGGCGACTGGATGCGCCTGCGCGCGGCGCTGCAGGACAGCGCGATGCGTGGCGAAGCCGCGCGCCGCTTTGCGGCCATCTCGATGCCTGGCGCCGATAAGGACACGCTGCGCAAGCAACTCGCCGAGAGCGCCCAGCGCGCGATGGACCTGTTCGCCGGCGCCACGCGCAGCGCGCCCGATGCGCCGCCGGGCGGCTTCACCGCCATCGCCGCGTTCCTCGAAAAGTCCGTGCCGCCCGCCGAGCAACAGAAGGCGGCCGATGTGCTGCTGAGGATTCTCAATGGCTCGATGTGGGAATTGTGGCAACTGTCGCGTGAGCGCGACGACCTGCCGGCCATCGCGAACGACGCGAAAAGCGGCGCTTTCCTGCAGCAGGCCATCAACACGCTGTCGKACAGTTTCTTCTACGGCGCGCCGGTTTTCCTGCAGCTCGATGACTTCCAGCAGATCAAGGCCAGCGTGTTCCAGATGACGCGTGCGCCGGGCAAAAACATCGTGTATCTTGGCTGTTTGCTGCTCGTTCTTGGCGTTTTTTMGATGTTCTACATCCGCGAGCGGCGCGTGTGGATCTGGATCAAGGACAGTGCCGCGCAGGGGCCGGACAATGCGGCGCAGCAGGCCGGCAGCCATGTGCTGATGGCCATGTCGACGCAGCGCCGGACGATGGATTTCGAGAAGGAGTTCACGGCACTGCGCGACGATATCGGACGCGCAGCCGGCGCGGGGCCATCGCCGGGGACGCACCCGTCGCACCCCTCAGCCGATTCGTCGGCACATTGATGCGCACCGATCACCGGGATTCACGGCATCAATGCCCGGTGATATGCGGGTGCGATCGATATAGTACATATGCATAACTCCCAAAAGCGCAGGAAATAGAGCAGGAATGTCATGTCGTCCAATGTCAACCACGCCAACCCGGGCCTGAACCCGTCGCGCGCCAACGCTTCCAATGCCGCCAACGCCTCGATGGCGGATGCATCGGAGGCCTACCTCGAACCCTCGTTCCTGCGCCGGCTGGGCTGGCTCGACTGGGCCTTCGCGCTGTTGCTGGTGGTGGGCGCCGGGTTTGCGCTCACGCGCTACGGCGCCTGGATGAATGTCTACGACAAGGCCGTGCTGGTGGCCGCCGTGCCCACCTTCGCGCTGCTGGGCTGGCACTGGAAGGCGGTGCGGCCGCTGATGGTCGGCATGGCCGTGCTGGCGCTGTTCGCGATCCAGCTCTACCAGGGCGACCTCGCTCGCGCTGAGCAGGCCTTCTTCCTCAAGTACTTCCTGTCGAGCCAGTCGGCCATCCTGTGGATGAGCGCGCTGGTCTACCTGTCCACGCTGTTCTACTGGGTTGGTTTCCTCGCGCGGTCCGATACCGGCTCGAGTATTGGCAGCAAGCTGCTGTGGGCGGCCGTGGTGCTCGGCTTCACGGGCCTGCTGGTGCGCTGGTACGAGTCGTACCTGATCGGCGCGGACATCGGCCATATTCCCATCTCKAACCTGTATGAAGTCTTCGTCCTGTTCACGCTGATCACCTCGCTGTTCTACCTCTATTACGAACGCCGCTACGCCACGCGCGCGATGGGGCCGTTCGTGCTGCTGGTGGTGTCGGCGGCGGTGGGTTTCCTGCTCTGGTACACGGTCACCCGCAACGCGCAGGAGATCCAGCCGCTGGTGCCGGCGCTGCAAAGCTGGTGGATGAAGATCCACGTACCGGCGAACTTCATCGGCTACGGCACGTTCGCGCTGGCGGCGATGGTGTCGGTGGCGTACCTGCTCAAGGAGCGCGGGATCCTGGCTGAACGGCTGCCGTCGCTGGAGCTGCTCGACGACGTCATGTACAAGGCCATCGCGGTCGGCTTCGCGTTCTTCACCATCGCCACCATCCTGGGCGCGCTCTGGGCCGCAGAGGCCTGGGGCGGGTATTGGAGCTGGGATCCGAAGGAAACCTGGGCGCTGATCGTCTGGCTCAACTACGCAGCGTGGCTGCACATGCGTCTGATGAAGGGCCTGCGCGGCACGATGGCGGCGTGGTGGGCGCTGGTCGGCCTGCTGGTCACGACGTTCGCGTTCCTGGGTGTCAACATGTTCCTGTCGGGGCTGCATAGCTACGGCGAACTCTGACGCTGAGGTCTCCCGCTTGATCGACGAAGGCCCGCTTTGCTCAAGCGGGCCTTTTTCTTTGTGGCTACCCGGTAGAAAGTGCTGCATTGGGCTTTTATTGACGCCTGCACCACATTTTTTTAACTTTTCGGGAATAAACGGATCACATCAGGTGTTTACTGAGGAAGTACGGCGTCGACTGGCGGCGCCGCCCTGGAGAAAAGGAGACCCAATGATGACCACTCATCGTCACACCGCTGCATCGCTGCTGCGTCCCGCCCTGCTGGCCGTGGCTTCCGCGTCCGTCGTGCTGCTGGGCGCGTGTTCCAGCATGGGCATGGGCGGCGGCAACATGCCTCCGACCGTCAAGGTGACGAACGGCGCGCTGACCGATCCGCAGGGCCTGACGCTGTACACGTTCGACCGCGACCCGGCGAATGGCGGCAAGAGTGTCTGTAACGCCACTTGCGCGACCAACTGGCCGCCACTGCTGGCGGAACCGGGCACCAGCGGCACGGGCAGCTACACCATCATCACGCGTGACGACGGCACCCGCCAGTGGGCCTACAAGGGTATGCCGCTGTATCGCTTCGCCAAGGATGCCAAGGCTGGCGACCGCGCCGGCGACAACCTCAATAACGTCTGGCACGTCGCCAAGCCCTGACCGTCTGCGCATTGCTCCCCGGGCCACGTCCGGGGAGATGTCGGACGGCAAACGGCGGGGAAATAGTTGTCAGGTTTCCCCGCACCATCCKACCAAGCCCCATGTCCAACAGAACATGCGGCCATCAGGAACGCTCCCATCATGTTGATCCCTTCCCCCAAATGGCTTCGTGGTGACGATATCGCCACGTCCGAAATCACCCCGCGCCATATTTTCGAGTCGCGCCGCCGCCTGCTCGCGATGGCCGCCGCCGGCGCCGCGGGCAGTGTGCTGACGCCGTGGTTCGCCCGTGAGGCGTTTGCACAGGGCAACCCGGGCAAGGGCCAGCGCCTGGCGGCCACGCCGAACAACACCTACGTGATCACCGAGAAGCGCACGCCTTACGAGGACGTGACCACGTATAACAATTTCTACGAGTTCGGCACGGACAAGTCGGACCCGGCCCGCAACGCCGGCACGCTGCGGCCCCGGCCGTGGCAGGTGTCGGTGGAAGGACTGGTCAAGCAGCCGAAGGTCTACGACATCGACGAACTCGTGAAGCTCGCCCCGCAGGAGGAGCGCGTCTACAGGTTGCGCTGCGTGGAGGGCTGGTCGATGGTGATTCCGTGGATCGGCTACCCGCTCGCCGAGCTGATCCGCCGCGTGGAACCGCTCCCCGGCGCGAAGTTCGTCCAGTTCATCTCGCTGGCCGACAAGAAGCAGATGCCTGGCATCAGCAGTTCCGTGCTCGACTGGCCGTATAGCGAAGGGCTGCGCATGGATGAGGCGATGCACCCGCTGGCGTTGCTCACCTTCGGCCTGTACGGCGAGGTGCTGCCGAACCAGAACGGCGCGCCGGTGCGCATGGTGCTGCCGTGGAAGTACGGGTTCAAGAGCGCCAAGTCGATCGTCAAGATCCGCTTCCTGGACAAGCAGCCGCCGACCAGCTGGAACCTGGCCGCTTCGAATGAATATGGCTTTTATTCGAATGTGAATCCAGACGTCGATCACCCGCGCTGGAGCCAGGCTACCGAGCGGCGCATCGGCGAAGAGAAGGGCGGCGGCGGTTTCTCCGCGCTGTTCGCGCCCAAGCGCAAGACGCTGCCGTTCAACGGCTACGGCGCGCAGGTGGCGTCGCTGTATCAGGGCATGGATCTGAAGAAGAACTTCTGATGGCGGAGCCGGACATGATCGMGAATCAAGCCACGGCGCCGCGTGCGTCGGCCGCCGCTGCGCCCGCCCCGCGCGCCGGCGGGCTGGCGACGCTGTCGCCGTCGGGCGTGCGCGCCGTCAAGGTACTGGTGTGGATCCTGGCGCTGCTGCCGTTCGCCCGATTGCTCTATCTCGGCGCCACGGCGCAGTTCGGCGCCAATCCGCTTGAATTCGTCACGCGATCCACCGGAACCTGGACGCTGGTCATGCTCTGCGTCACGCTGGCCATCACGCCGCTGCGCCGCTTCACGGGGTGGAACTGGCTGATCAAGCTGCGGCGCATGCTCGGGTTGTTTGCGTTCTTCTACGCCGTGCAGCACTTCCTGTTGTGGCTGGGCGTGGACCGCGGGTTCGACGTCGCGTACATGATCAAGGACATCGCAAAACGTCCATTTATCACGGTGGGGTTTGCTGCGTTCGTGCTGTTGGTGCCGTTGGCGGCTACGTCGACCAATGGCATGGTCAAGCGGCTGGGCGGCAAGCGGTGGCAGGCGCTGCACAAAGCGATCTATGCGATCGCCGTGCTCGGCATCCTGCATTTCTGGTGGCACAAGGCGGGCAAGAACGACTTCAGCGAAGTGTCGATCTACGCCGCCGTGGTGTTCGTGCTGCTGGGCCTGCGGATGTGGTGGTGGGCGCGCAAGCGCGCCGCGTAGCGAGGATGGCGCGCCCCCCGCCGTGCGGAGAGGGGCGCCGCTGGGTCAGCCCTTKAGCAGGTGCTCGCCCTTGAACAGGTCGGCCGGCAGTTCGCGCTCGCGCACCAGGTGCACGGTGTCGCCATCGACCATCACCTCGGCGGCGCGGCCGCGGGTGTTGTAGTTGGAACTCATCACGAAACCATAAGCGCCGGCGGACATCACCGCCAGCAGGTCGCCCGGCTGCACGGCCAGCGCGCGGTCGCGGCCGAGCCAGTCGCCCGATTCGCACACCGGGCCCACTACGTCATAGGTCACGGGCGCGTCGGCGCGCGGCGCCACGGGCTCGATCCGGTGGTAGGCCTCGTACATCGCCGGGCGCGCCAGATCGTTCATCGCCGCATCGACGATGCAGAAGTTCTTGGCCGCGCCGGGCTTCAGGAATTCCACCTGCGTCAGCAGCGCGCCGGCGTTGCCTACCAGCGAGCGGCCCGGCTCGAACAGCACCTCGCGGTGGCCATGGCCACGTGCTGCTACGCGGTCCAGCAGGGTGGTGGCGAAGCCGGTGATGTCGGGCGGGGTTTCATCGGCATAGGTGATGCCCAGGCCGCCGCCCACGTCGATGTGGTCCAGACGGATACCTTCGCGCTCAAGCGCTTCCACCACGTCGAGCACCTTGTCGAGCGCCTCCAGATAGGGCGCCACTTCCGTGATCTGCGAGCCGATATGGCAGTCGATGCCGACCACTTCGAGGTGCGGCAGCGCGGCGGCGGCACGGTAGGTCGGCAGTACGTCCTCGAACGCCACGCCGAACTTGTTGCCCTTGAGACCGGTTGAGATATAGGGATGCGTCTTGGCATCCACGTCCGGATTGATCCGCAGCGACACGCGCGCGCGCTTGCCCAGCCGGCCGGCCACGGCGTTCAGCCGGTCCAGTTCGGGGATCGATTCGACGTTGAAGCCGCGTACGTCGTGCTCCAGCGCCAGCGCCATGTCGGCCTCGCTCTTGGCCACGCCCGAGAACACCACCTTGCGCGGATCGCCGCCGGCGGCCAGCACGCGGAGCAGTTCGCCACCGGACACAATGTCGAAACCGGCGCCCAGCTGGGCGAACACCTGCAGCACGGCCAGGTTCGAATTCGCCTTCACGGCGAACTGCACATGCGCGTTGCGGCCCTTGCAGGCGGCGGCGTAGGCCTGGTAGGCCGTGGTCAGCGCGGCGCGCGAGTAGACGTAGGTCGGCGTGCCGAACTCGGCCGCGATACGGGCCAGCGGCACTTGTTCGACGGCCAGGGCGCCGTCGCGGCGGGTAAAGAAATCAGTCATGTTCTGCGTGCGGAGGGGCGAGGCGCCCAGGTTACTTCGTCGAATTCGTGTTCGTGGCCGGCTCGGCAGGAACCGGCGCGCTGGTGGCGGGTTCGCCCATCGGCCGTGCCGGTGCCACCGCGCCCGCCTGGCCCAGGCCCGGATCGGGCACCGTGGGCGGGGTCGGGGCGGGCGGTACCCGGGGCATGGTCAGCGGGCCGCGAACGCCGCATCCGGTCAGGGTCATCGCGAGTACGGCGGCAAACGCCGATACAATCGCACCACGACGCAGCTTCGGGGAGTCCTTCATTGTCTGAATGCCTTGGATGGCTTGGGGTGACTTTCTGGATGGCTGGCGAAACGGCCCGGAATCCGCAGGAATCCGCGGCAAGTCCCGACAATTTTCCATTTTTCCGCCAGCCGGATCGCGACCCGGGACGTCTGTCCGGGCGCGCTGCCGGCGGCCTTGGAGTGTAGCATGCCCCCCCTCACCGAAAGCGAGTTCCTGGTACTGGCCGGCAAGGCCCTGGACCGGCTGGAAGCCGACATCGAAACCGCCGCCGACGCGGCCGACGCCGATGTCGAGATCAACCGCACCGGCAATGTCATGGAGCTGGAATTCGAGGATGGCTCGAAGATCATCGTCAATAGCCAGGCGCCGATGCAGGAGCTGTGGGTGGCAGCGAAGGCCGGCGGTTTCCACTTCCGCCACGACGGCGCCAAGTGGATGGATACGCGCAGCGGCGCCGAACTGTACGCGGCGCTCTCCACCTATATGAGCCAGCAAGCGGGCGTCACGCTGACGCTCGGCTAAGGCAGCGCCGGCCCCAGCCAACAAAAAACCGGCCGAGTGGGCCGGTTTTTTGTTGGGGCGAAAATTACCGTCCGGATGCCGATCAGGCGTTCAAGCGCCGCCGAACATCTCCAGGATCTTGCGCTTCTCGGCTTCCGTATCCTGCGCCGGACGCGCGCTCTCGTCGGGTTTGCCGGGCCACGGATCGCCCAGTCCCACCGATGCCACGCCGGCACCCGCCGCGTTCTCCTCGAGCGTCCAGTCGCCGGCCACCATCACCACGCCTTCCGGCGCCTGCCGGTCGGGGCTCTCGGGCACGCCCTTGAGCGCCTTGCTCATATAGCTGACCCAGATCGGCAGCGCCAGGCCGCCACCGGTTTCGCGCACGCCCAGGCTCTTGGGCTGGTCGTAGCCCATCCACGCAATCGCCACGAGCTTCGGCGTGTAGCCGGCGAACCAGGCATCCACGGCATCGTTCGTGGTACCGGTCTTGCCGGCCAGGTCGTTGCGGCCCAGGCGCTGCTTGGCCGGGTTGGCCGTGCCGCTACGTACCACCTCGCGCAGCATGCTGTCGGCGATGAACGCGGTACGCGCATCCAGCACGCGCACGGCGTCCTGGCCAGCCTTCTGCGGACGGGTCTCGGAGATCACGTTGCCGCGCGAATCCACCACGCGCTGGATCAGGTACGGATTGACGCGATAGCCGCCGTTGGCGAACACCGAGTAGGCGCCGGCCATCTGGAGCGGCGTCACCGCGCCGGAGCCCAGCGCCATCGGCAGGTAGGCCGGGTGCTTGTCGGCCTCGAAGCCGAACCGCGTGATGTAGTCCTGCGCGTACTGCGTGCCGATCGCGCGAAGAATTCGTACGGATACGAGGTTCTTCGACTTGGCCAGCGCGCGGCGCATCGTCATCGGGCCTTCGAACTTGCCGTCGTAGTTCTTCGGCTCCCAGACCTGGCCGCCGGTGTCGGGGCCGATCGTCAGCGGGGCATCGTTGATCACCGTGGCGGGCGAGAAGCCCTTCTCCAGCGCGGCCGTGTAGATGAATGGCTTGAAGCTCGAGCCCGGCTGGCGCCACGCCTGCGTCACGTGGTTGAACTTGTTGCGGTTGAAGTCGAAGCCGCCGACCATCGCCCGGATCTCGCCATCTTCAGGATTCAACGAGACGAAGGCGGCCGCCACCTCAGGCAGCTGGGTGACGGACCACGTGTTGTCCTTGGCGTCCTGCGTGACGCGGATGATCGCGCCGGGGCGGATCTTGACCTTGGGCTGGGCATTGGCCGACAGCGACGGTGCGATGAACCGCAGCGCCGTGCCTTCGATCGTCGCCACCTCGCCCGAGAGCAGCGTGGCGCGTACCTGCTTCGGCGTCACGCTGGTGACCACGGCCGAGCGCAGGTCGTCGCTGCCCGGGTGCTCCACCAGGGCGTCGTCGATGGCCTGCTCGCGTTCGGACGGATTCGACGGCAGGTCGACGAACGCCTCCGGGCCGCGATAGCCGTGCTTGCGCTCGTAGGTCATGATGCCGCCGCGCACCGCGTCGTACGCGGCGTCCTGGTCGGCCTTGTTCAGCGTMGTGTAGACGTTGAGGCCGCGCGTATAGGTTTCCTCGCGATATTGTGCGTACATGAGCTGGCGCACGATTTCCGCGACGTATTCGGCATGGGTGGAGAACTCGTTACCCTCGCCGCGCACCTTCAGCTCCTCGCGCACGGCCTGGTCGTACTGCGCCGGCGTGATGTAGCCGAGGTCGCGCATGCGCTGGAGGATGTATTCCTGGCGCACCTTGGCGCGGCGCGGGTTCACCACGGGGTTGTAGGCCGACGGCGCCTTCGGCAGGCCAGCCAGCATGGCGGCCTCGGCCGGCGTCACGTCCTTGATCGACTTGCCGAAGTAGACCCGCGCGGCGCTGGCGAAGCCGTAGGCGCGCTGCCCCAGGTAGATCTGGTTCATGTACAGCTCGAGGATCTGGTCCTTGGTCAGGTTCGCCTCGATCTTGTACGCCAGCAGCATCTCGTAGATCTTGCGCGTGTAGGTCTTCTCGCTCGAGAGGAAGAAGTTGCGCGCCACCTGCATGGTGATGGTGGAGGCGCCCTGCGACAGCCCGCCACGCAGGTTGGCCAGCCCGGCGCGCAGCACGCCCACGAAGTCGACGCCGCCGTGCTCGTAGAAACGGTCGTCCTCGATCGCGAGCACGGCCTTCTTCATGACGTCCGGGATCTCGGTGATCGGCACGAAGTTGCGGCGCTCCTCGCCGAACTCGCCGATCAGCACGTTGTCCGCCGTGTAGATCCGCAGCGGGATCTTCGGCCGGTAGTCGGTGATGGTGTCCAGCGATGGCAGGTTGGGCGCGGCCACGACCAGCGCGTAGCCCACCAGCAGCGCCACGGCGACCAGCCCGGCGACAAGCAGTCCAATCAGCCCGAACATGATCCGCGCCCAGAGCGGACGGCGGACGGGAAGGGACGGCTTCTGTTGTGCTGTGGCCATAAGGGTTTACCTAATCAGAGTGCCCGGATTATATCGTCGGGGATGGGGCGTCCCAGGTGCGCCGTGCCGCAAAAGGCGCTATCGCCCTGTTACAAGATGTAATCCTGTTGAGATCAGGTTGTCACGGCGCGCAGGTCTTCGGCGCAGGGCGGGTTGGCGGGTGTCGCGAAGGCGTGTTGGCCGGGAGACCGGATCGAGGGTGACCGATGCGGTGGCGCGACGCTCTGTAACGGGCTTGAGGTGGACCGTGGGATTTTGGCAACGCTTTCGCGCGGCCCGTCTGAAAAAGAAAGCGTGGTCAGATCGGCACATTGCGCGCGCCTCTGCTTTTTGTGAGAATCCACGAACATAAAAGAGCAAACGTTTCATCCAAGAAACTAATCTGGCTCGCCCCATTAGAGCAGTCATGCCGTGGGCGAGTTCAAATGTCAGGGGGTCACCTTGCGACGGGGCATCTTGTCGGGTCTTCTGCGCCGGACTACGGTCGGCGTAGATATCGGGTCGTCCAGCGTCAAGGTCGTGGAGCTGTCCGTTGGGGCGGGCAAACACGACTTCAGGCTGGAAAAATGCGCCAGCGAACTGCTGGACCGCAACGCCGTTGCCGATGGCAACGTCGTCAACATCGAGGCCGTGGGCATCGCGCTGAAGCGAGCCCTTGGCAAGGCCGGTATTCGTACCAAGGACGTTGTCCTTGGCGTGCCGTCCATGCTGACGGAATCTCAGACTGTCAGTCTTCCGGACAACCTGTCCGAGGACGAACTCTATTCGCAGGTCGAATCGGAGGCGCACCGCCTCTATCCGCCTTCCCAGGCGGTGAATTTCGACTTCGCGGTGATTGGCCCCAACGAGACCGAAGGCGGGATTGGCGTGCGCGTGACGGCCGCCAACAGCGATCGCGTGCAGGAGCGGGTGACGGCGGCCGAAATGGCTGGCCTGAAGCCGCAGGTGATGGATGTCGAGGAGTACGCCGTGCAGCGCTCGGTCGTACAGATGCTCGGCGTGCCGTCCTCCCTGACCGAGACCGATGCCAAGGATCTCCCCGTGGTCGCCGTCATCCACCTCGGTGGCAGTCGCTCCAAGGCGATCTTCTACCAGGGCTGGAAGGAACTCTACGAACAGCCACTGAACAGCTACGGCGACCAGCTCACGCAGAGCGCCGCGCGCATGTTCACGCTGGATGCCCTCAAGGCCGAGATCAAGAAGCGCAAGAACACGCTGCCTGAAGCGTGGCGCGCGCAATTGCTCAAGCCGTCGCTGGAAGCCCTGGCGATGGAAGTGCAGGGCGCCATCGGCAACTTCGTAGCCAGTTCCAGCCTGGGCCGGGTCGACGAGATCCTGCTCTCGGGCGGACATGCCTCGCTGCTGGGGGTGCAGGCCGCCATCCAGCAGCAGACGCAGATCACTACCACGCTGGCCAATCCTTTCGCCAACATGATGACCGCAGGCAACGTCAACGAGCGCTATCTCCAGCGCGACTTGCCGGCCTACATCGTCAGTGCGGGACTGGCATTGCGCGGGCTGCAATAACCCACGGGGGGAGAAGCATGTCCACGACGACGAACACCATCCCGTCGGTCAACCTGCTGCCGTATCACGAGGCCCGCAAGGCCGCGCGGCGCAAGAAGGTCTATTCGCTCCTGGGCGGCGCGGCAGCCGCCGGGGCGGTMATCGTGCTGATCGGCGGGTTCTATATCGACTCGCAGATCGAGGCCGTGACGGCGCGCAACGCCGTGCTGCAGCAGGCCAACACGCAGATGGATGGCCAGATCCGCGAGGTCAACACGCTCAAGAAGGATATCGAGGCCCTGCTGGACCGCCAGCGCGCCATCGAGAGCCTGCAGGCGGAGCGCAACCTGCCTGTGCAGCTGCTCGAAGAGCTGGTGCGCCAGGTGCCGGAAGGCGTCTACCTGACCAGCCTGAAGCAGACCGGCGACAGCTTTGTCATGGCTGGCGTGGCGCAGTCCAACGAACGCGTGTCCGAACTGCTGCGCAATATCGACCAGGTGACGTGGCTCGACCGCGCCGAACTGGTGGAATCGAAGGCCGTGACGATGACCAACAACCTGCGCGAGCAGCGCCGGCTGTTTGATTTCTCGATGCGGTTCTCCTATCGCGCGCCGGAAGTGCCTGGCGACAAGAAGAAGGGCGCCGCCTCCGATGCCGCGGCCAAACCTGCAGCGGGGAAGGTCTGATCATGGCACTCAATTCGGATATTTCCCTCAATGACCTGACCGCGCAGTTCCGCGGCCTGAACCTGAACGAGCCCGAGACCTGGCCGGCCGCGCCGCGCCTGCTGTTCTCGGCGCTGGCCGCCGTGATCGTGCTGGTGGTCGGCTGGCAGTTCTACTGGAGCGACAAGAACACCGAACTCGAACGCAAGCATGCGGAGCACGAGACGCTGAAGCAGTCGTTCAAGACCAAGGTGGCGCAGGTGGCCAATCTGGACGCGCTGCGCGCCCAGAAGACGGAGGTGGAAAAGCGCGTGGCGCTGGCCGAGCGCCAGTTGCCGAACAGCACCGAGATGGATGCGCTGCTGGCCGACGTGAACCACGCCGGCGTGGCGCGCGGCCTCCAGTTCGAGCTGTTCAAGCCGCAGGCCGCCGTGGTCAAGTCGTATTTCGCCGAAATTCCGGTGAACCTGAAGGTCACCGGCCGCTACCACGACGTCGCGCTGTTCAACGCGGACGTGGCGGCGCTCTCCCGGATCGTTTCGATGCGCAACCTGAACATGGCGGTGGCCAAGGACGGCACGTTGTCGATGGAAGCGCAGGCCATGGCCTACCGCGCCCTGGATCCGGACGAGCAGGCGGCCCAACGCCGCGCCGCCGCGGACGCTGCCGCCAAGAAGGCCAAGGGAGGTGCCAAGTGAGCCGGTTGACACATCGCCCCCCGCATCGCATTGCCATGATGTCACGCACGTCCCGCACGCCGCGCCGGCTGGCAGCCGCCGCTGTTGCGATGCTGGCCGCCACCACGCTGACCGCCTGCGGCGCCAGCGAGGACGAAGGGCTGCAGCAGTGGATGAGCCAGACGCGCGCCGCCAAGGCGCCGCCGCCGGAGCCGCTGCCCGAGGTCAAGCCGTACGTGCCGCGCGAATACGGCGGCCGCACGTCGCCGGAACCGTTCGCGCAGACCAAGATTGGTGAGCTGAACAAGACGATGTCTGAGTCGCCGGAGGCCGGACGGCGACGCGAGCCGCTTGAGGAATTCCCGCTGGAAAACTTCAAGATGCTCGGCATGCTGAAAAAAAACGGCGAGACCTACGGTGTCGTACGCGTAGATAACAAGATCCACCACGTCAAAGTGGGTCAGTATCTCGGCCAGAGTTATGGCCGGGTGGTCCGCATCAACGATCAAGAGATCGTGTTGCGCGAATTGGTTCGGGAAGGGGTCTCAGATTGGAAAGAGAAAATGACCAGCCTGAAGCTGGAGGCATCCGCATGATCACGGCACGATGGTACCGGGCGCTTGCGGGCGCAGCAGCGATGGCATTGGTGCTGGCCTCTCCGGCCGCACACGCTCAGACTAACCAGCTCAAGCAGGTGGAAGCCAACGTCGTTGGCGAGCAGACCGTGTTCACGGTCGACCTGCAAGGGCCGCTCACGCAGAAGCCTGCGGACTTCACCACGCAGAATCCGGCGAAGATCGCGATCGACTTCTTCGACACGGGCTTCCCTGCCGGCCGTGCGCAGTACGAGTACGCCGGCAAGGTGCTCAAGAGCGCCAATGTGATGCAGATCGGCGACCGCACCCGCGTGGTGCTGAACCTGAGCCGCTCGGCCACGTATCGCACGGAAGTGCGCGGCAACCAGTTCGTGGTGTTGCTGGACAACGTGGCGCAGACCAGCACGACGTCGGCACCGACGTTCGCGGCCAGCCCGGCGCCGGCACAGGCGGCCAACCGCCCGGCGCTGCGCAATATCGACTTCCGGCGCGGCACCGACGGTGCAGGGCGGGTGGTCGTGGACCTGTCCTCGCGCGACTCGGGCATCAATATCCAGCAACAGGGCCAGAACCTGGTGGTGGACTTCATGGGCACCGCGCTGCCGCAGGACCTGCGCCGCCGCTTCGACGTGACGGACTTCGGCACTCCGGTACAGGGCATGCGCGCCAGCGACGCCAACGGCAACGCCCGTCTGACCATCGAGCCGCGCGGTAACTGGGAGTACAGCTCGTACCAGACCGACAACCAGTTCGTGGTGGAAGTGCGTCCGGTCAAGGATGATCCGAACAAGCTGATCGCCGGCCAGGGTTACCGGGGCGAGCGCCTGTCGCTGAACTTCCAGAACATCGACATCCGCTCGCTGCTCCAGGTGTTCGCCGACTTCACGAACCTGAACATCATCACGAGCGACACGGTGCAGGGCAACCTGACGCTGCGTCTCAAGGATGTGCCGTGGGACCAGGCGCTCCAGATCGTGATGGATTCGAAGGGTCTGGCCTCCCGCCGCAACGGCAACGTGCTGTGGGTGGCACCCAAGGCGGAACTGGCGACCAAGGAGAAGCTGGAACTCGAGGCGGCGCAGCAGATCACCGAGCTCGAGCCGATCCGCAGCCAGGTCTACCAGCTCAACTACCAGCGGGCGGACGATGTGCGCCGCATGCTGCTGGGCCAGAGCACCGGCGGTTCGGGTGCCAGCTCGGGCGGCGTGGCCGCGGGCGGCGCGGCCGGCACGATGGGCGCGACGCGCATGCTGTCCAAGCGCGGCTCGCTGACGGCTGACCCGCGTACCAACCAGCTGTTCGTGTCGGACGTGGCGAGCAAGCTCGAGGAAGTGCAGAACTTCCTGACGAAGATCGACATCCCGGTGCGTCAGGTGATCATTGAGGCACGTATCGTCGAGGCCAGCGACACCTTCAGCCGGAACCTCGGCGTGAAGCTGGGCTTTGCCTCGCAGCGGTCGGGCGCTGGCTACGGCAACTCGTACACCAACGTGGTGAGCCCGATCACGCAGGACGCCACGTGGGATAACGGCCCGGCCCTGAGCCTGCCGGCCGCCGCGATCAACGGCACGAACCCGGCATCGGTGGCGTTCAGCATCTTCAACGCCGGTGCGGGCCGCTTCCTGGCGCTCGAACTGTCGGCGCTGGAAGCCGACGGCAAGGGCAAGATCATCTCCAGCCCGCGCGTGGTCACTGCCAACAACATCAAGGCGCTGATCGAGCAGGGCACGGAGTTGCCGTACCAATCCGCCACGTCGAGCGGTGCCACCTCGGTGCAGTTCCGCAAGGCCAACCTGAAGCTCGAGGTCACGCCGCAGATCACGCCGGAAGGCAACGTGCTGCTGGATGTGGACGTGAACAAGGACAGCGTGGGTATCCAGACCACCAACGGCTTCGCCATCGACACCAAGCACGTGCAGACGCAGGTGCTGGTGGAGAACGGCGGCACCGTGGTGATTGGCGGTATCTACAGCCAGGAAGAGAGCAACAACTACAACAAGGTGCCGTTCCTGGGCGATATCCCGGTGATCGGCTACCTGTTCAAGAACAACGCCAAGGTCAACAACCGCACCGAGCTGCTGGTGTTCCTGACGCCGCGTATCCTGAACGACAACGTGTCGCTGAAATAACCGCGCCGGGTGCAGTACCGGGCCCGGATGCAGTAGACTGAGAGGCCGCGTCGCTTGCCGACGCGGCCTTTTTTCATTGGCGGCGTCGTCAGGCAGCCAGGCCGGAAGCGCGCGATGCCGCGTGATGTATTGTCATCACCTGTTTTGCGAAAGTCCCGGCCGGGGCGATAATGCGAAGCCGCCAGGCACCACGCCTGCTTGACCTCGATACCCCAGTGACCGCGCAAGCCACTCGCCCGAATCTCTTCTTCGTTGGCCTTATGGGCGCCGGCAAGACTACCGTCGGCCGCACCGTGGCCCGGCGTCTCAACTACCCGTTCTTCGACTCCGACCATGAGCTCGAGGCGCGTTGCGGCGTGCGGATTCCGATTATTTTCGAGCACGAGGGCGAGGCGGGCTTCCGCGACCGCGAGGCGCACATCATTGCCGAGCTGGCTTCGCGCCAGGGCATCGTGCTGGCCACGGGCGGCGGCGCCGTGCTGCGCCCGGAGAACCGCGAGGTGCTGCGCGCCAATGGCACCGTGGTCTACCTGCGCGCGAGCCCGCACGACCTGTGGCTGCGCACCCGCCACGACCGCAATCGCCCGCTGCTCCAGACCCAGGACCCCAAGGGCCGGCTCGAGGCGCTGTACGCCGAGCGCGACCCGCTCTACCGCGAAGTGGCGGATTTCATCATCGAAACCGGCAAGCCGTCCGTGGCACAGCTTGCTAATATGGTTCTGATGCAACTTGAGATGGCCGGCTTTGTGTTTCCGCCCGCGGAAGCCATCCCGGACGGCGATGCGGCCACGCCCGCGGCGCCGGACCAGCCGGCGCAGGACACCCATTCATGATTACGCTTGAAGTCGACCTCGGGACGCGCAGCTACCMGATCCATATCGGTGGCGGTCTGCTCGACCGCGCCGAATTGCTGGCGCCGCACGTGCGCGGCCAGCACGCCGTCATCGTCACCAACGAGACGGTCGGCCCGCTGTACGCCGCCCGGGTGGAAGCCACGCTGGCCGCGCTCGGCAAGACCGTGCGCGTGGTCACGCTGCCGGACGGCGAGCGTTTCAAGCATTGGGAAACCCTGAACCTGATCTTCGATGCGCTGCTGAGCGCCGGCGCCGACCGCAAGACCACGCTGATCGCACTCGGCGGCGGCGTGGTGGGCGACATGACCGGGTTTGCCGCCGCCTGCTACATGCGCGGCGTGCCGTTCGTGCAGATGCCGACCACGCTGCTGGCGCAGGTGGATTCCTCGGTGGGTGGCAAGACCGGCATCAACCACCCGCTCGGCAAGAACATGATCGGCGCGTTCCACCAGCCGAACGCGGTGATCGCCGACATCGACACCCTGCGCACCCTCCCGGCCCGCGAGCTGGCGGCCGGTCTGGCCGAGGTCATCAAGCATGGCGCGATTGCCGATACGGCCTACTTCGACTGGATCGAGACCCATATCGCCGGCCTGAACGCCTGCGATACCAGCCTGATGGCCGACGCCGTGCGCCGCTCCTGCGAGATCAAGGCCGCCGTGGTGGCCCAGGACGAGCGCGAGGGCGGCCTGCGGGCGATCCTGAACTTCGGCCATACCTTCGGCCATGCCATCGAGGCGGGCATGGGCTACGGCGAGTGGCTGCACGGCGAGGCGGTGGGCTGCGGCATGGTCATGGCTGCCGACCTGTCGCACCGGCTGGGCTTCATCGATACCGAGACGCGCGCGCGCATCCGCGAGCTGACCCGGGCGGCCATGCTGCCCGTGGTGGCGCCGGAACTCGGCATCGACCGCTATATCGAACTGATGAAAGTGGACAAGAAGACCGAGGCGGGCAGCATCAAGTTCATCCTGCTGAAGAAGCTTGGCGATGCTTTCATCACCACCGTGCCCGACGCGGACCTGCGCGAGACGCTGCGCCACGCGACGTTGAAACCCCCAACCGAGGCACCGGTCGCCTGAACCCGCGATCGGCCATGCCTTGCAACCCCAAGCCCCGCCACCGGATTGCCGCATGACCGACCTCGAATCCCACCTCGCCCCGTACGCCGCCCACTCGTCGCAGTCGCGGGGGCKGGTGCATGCCGAACCGGCGTCGTCGTCGCGCAGCGAATTCCAGCGTGACCGCGACCGCGTGATCCACAGCACCGCGTTCCGGCGCCTGGAGTACAAGACCCAGGTGTTTGTGAACCATGAGGGCGACCTGTTCCGCACCCGGCTCACGCACAGCCTGGAGGTGGCGCAGATCGCCCGGTCCATCGCCCGCAACCTGCGCGTCAACGAGGATCTGGTCGAGGCGATCTCACTGGCGCACGACCTTGGACACACGCCGTTCGGCCATGCCGGGCAGGACGCGCTGAACCTCTGCATGAAGAACCACGGCGGTTTCGAGCACAACCTGCAGAGCCTGCTGGTGGTGGACGAGCTGGAGGAGCGCTACGGCGGCTTCAACGGCCTGAACCTGACGTTCGAAACGCGTGAGGGCATTCTCAAGCATTGCTCGCGGGTCAACGCGGCGGCGCTCGGGGAGCTGGGGCGGCGCTTCTTGGAGGGCGCGCAGCCGTCGCTGGAGGCCCAGCTGGCCAATCTGGCCGATGAGATCGCGTACAACAACCACGATATCGACGATGGCCTGCGCTCGGGGCTGCTGACGCTGGAACAGCTCGACGAAGTGCCGATGTGGGGCCGCCACCGGGCGGAGGTCACGGCCGCATTCCCGGGCATCAATGGCCGGCGCGCCATCAATGAGACGGTTCGCCGCATGATCAACACGCTGATCGTCGACCTGATCGAGACCACCGGGCGCAATATCGCCGCAGCCAACCCCAAGAATATCGATGCGGTGCGCGCCGCCGGGCCGCTTGTCGCCTTCAGCCCCAAGGTCCACGAGGAGGCCGCGGCGCTCAAGCGCTTCCTGTTCCGTCATCTATATAGGCACTATCTGGTGATGCGGATGTCCGCCAAGGCCCAGCGGATCATTTCGGACCTCTTCGGGGCCTTCATGCAGGACTCCCGCCTGTTGCCGCCGCAGTACCAGGCCAGCCATGGCGGCGACCAGCCGCGCCTGATTGCCCATTACATCGCCGGGATGACGGACCGCTACGCGATTCGCGAGCACCGCCGGATCTTCGCCGTCAGCGAGAGCGACTGATCCCGCCACGTCCCCGAATTAAATGGGGACGGATCAGGCTATCATGCGGGGATTGCTGATTCACGTTCCTCGAATCCCCCGATGGCGCGCCTTTCCCGATTCTCCCCAGCCGGCTTTCCGGCGCTCGTGTTGCAACGCGGCAACAATCGTCAGCCCGTGTTCCTGGGCCCGGACGACTACCTCCATTACCTCGATTGCCTGCGCATGGCCGCGCGCGAGCATGAACTGGCCGTCCATGCCTACGCGCTGCGCCCAAACCATATCCATCTGGTGGCCACGCCCAAGGGGCCCGATTCCCTGAGCCTGGCGATGCAGGCCGTCGGCCGCCGCTACGCGCGGCACTTCAACCGGGTGGCCAATCGCACCGGCACGCTCTGGGAAGGGCGCTTCCGCTCGGCCGTGATCGAACCCAATGCCTGGCTGCTGCCGGCCATGCTCTATGCCGAAGGCAACGCGCTGCGTGCCGGCGAGGTGATGACGGCCGAAGCCGACCGCTGGAGCAGCTACCGCCATCACGCCGGCATCGAGTCCAGCCCGCTTGTGAGCGATCACTCTGCCTACTGGGAGCTTGGCAACACGCCTTTCGAGCGCCAGTCGAACTATCGCGCGCTCACTGCCGAAGGGCTGTCCGGCAAGACGCTCGCCACACTGCGCAAACATGCCCATAGCGGGTGGCCGCTCGGCAACGAAGCCTTCCTGGCGCATCTGGAGCGTCACGCCACGCGGCGCGTGCAGCCGTTGCCGAAGGGCCGGCCGCGCCGCGCCAGCGAGGAAGATCTCGACGAGGCTCCGGCCACCGATGCACCAGCCTGAAGAACAAGTGCGCAAAAGTTAATGTGTCCCCATTAAAAATGCGCCCTGAACCGGGGCGATTTTTAATGTGTTCTGACCCCATTTAAAATTTTTGCGATACATTCCCGATTCTCATATAGTTGCTCCACCCACAGTCATTGTGCGGCGCGTCACGCTCGTGTACGCCGCTGCGGTCCCGCTGCCTGCCATCCGCCCGTCAAAGAGGCGCCTGCATCCAGCCACCCCCGTTCGGTCTGCCTTGCCGCGCGCGCTGCCTTCACCGGAATTCAGCCCGTGGACCACTCGCAACACCCCGCCGATCCCATCGATACCGCCGCCCGCCCGCAAGCGCAGGGCCTCTATGACCCGGCCAACGAGCATGACGCCTGCGGCGTCGGCATGGTTGCGCACATCAAGGGCCGCAAGTCGCACGAGATCATCTCGCAGGGCCTGAAGATCCTCGAGAACCTCGACCATCGCGGCGCCGTGGGTGCCGACAAGCTGATGGGCGACGGCGCCGGCATCCTGATCCAGATCCCGGACCAGTTCTACCGCGAGGAAATGGCCAAGCAGGGCGTGACCCTGCCGCCGAACGGCGAGTACGGCGTGGGCATGATCTTCCTGCCGAAGGAACACGCCTCGCGCCTGGCCTGCGAGCAGGAGCTCGAGCGCACGGTGCGCCTGGAAGGCCAGGTCGTGCTGGGCTGGCGTGACGTGCCGGTGGACTGCAACATGCCGATGTCCCCCACGGTGCGCACCACCGAGCCGGTAATCCGCCAGATCTTCATTGGCCGTGGCCGCGACATCATGACCACGGACGCGCTGGAACGTAAGCTCTACGTCATCCGCAAGACCGCCAGCCACGCCATCCAGGCGCTCAAGCTCAAGCACGGCAAGGAATACTTCGTGCCGTCGATGTCGGCCCGTACCGTGGTGTACAAGGGCCTGCTGCTGGCCACCCAGGTGGGCGAGTACTACCTCGACCTGCAGGACCCGCGCGCCGTCTCGGCCCTGGCCCTGGTGCACCAGCGCTTCTCCACCAACACCTTCCCGGCCTGGGAGCTTGCCCACCCGTACCGCATGGTCGCCCACAACGGCGAAATMAACACGGTCAAGGGCAACGTCAACTGGGTCAACGCGCGCACGGGCGCCATCTCGTCGCCGGTGCTCGGCGACGACCTGCCCAAGCTGTGGCCGCTGATCTACCCGGGCCAGTCGGATACCGCATCGTTCGACAACTGCCTCGAACTGCTGACGATGGCCGGCTACCCGCTCGTCCACGCGATGATGATGATGATCCCGGAAGCCTGGGAACAGCACACGCTGATGGACGACAACCGCCGCGCGTTCTACGAGTACCACGCCGCCATGATGGAGCCGTGGGACGGCCCCGCCGCCATCTGCTTCACCGATGGCCGCCAGATCGGCGCCACGCTGGACCGTAACGGCCTGCGTCCGGCCCGTTTCTATGTGACGGAAGACGACGTGGTCGTGCTGGCCTCGGAAGCCGGCGTGCTGCCGTTCCCCGAGTCGCGCGTGGTGCAGAAGTGGCGCCTGCAGCCCGGCAAGATGTTCCTGATCGACATGGAACAGGGCCGCATCATCGACGACAAGGAGCTCAAGGACAACCTGGCCAATGCCAAGCCGTACAAGAGCTGGATCGATGCCGTGCGCATCAAGATGGACGAACTCGAAGCCAAGCCCGAGGACGTGGCCGCCGAGAAGAAGCCCGTGGCGCCGCTGCTGGACCGCCAGCAGGCCTTCGGCTACACGCAGGAGGACGTCAAGTTCCTGATGGCGCCGATGGCGCTGGCCGGCGAGGAAGCCACCGGCTCGATGGGCAATGACTCGCCGCTGGCCGTGCTGTCGTCCAAGAACAAGACGCTGTACCACTACTTCAAGCAGCTGTTCGCCCAGGTGACCAACCCGCCGATCGACCCGATCCGCGAGAACATGGTTATGTCGCTGGTGTCGTTCATCGGCCCGAAGCCGAACCTGCTCGAACTGAACAACATCAACCCGCCGATGCGCCTCGAAGTGTCCCAGCCCGTGCTGGACTTCAAGGACATCGCCAAAATCCGCAACATCGAGCACTACACCGGTGGCAAGTTCCGCGCTTATGAGCTGAACATCTGCTATCCGACGGCATGGGGCAAGGAAGGCATCGAGGCGCGCCTGGCGTCGCTGTGCGCCGAGGCCGTTGATGCCGTGCGCTCGGGCTACAACATCCTGATCGTGTCCGACCGCCGCGTCGATGCCGATCATGTGGCGATTCCGGCACTGCTGGCGACGTCGGCCATCCACCATCACCTGGTGGAGAAGGGCCTGCGCACGTCCGCCGGCCTGGTGGTGGAAACCGGCTCCGCGCGTGAAGTGCACCACTTCGCGCTGCTGGCTGGCTACGGCGCCGAAGCCGTCCACCCGTACCTGGCCATGGAAACGCTGGCCGACATGGCCACCGGCCTGTCGGGCGACCTGTCGCCGGAGAAGGCGGTCAAGAACTTCGTCAAGGCCATCGGCAAGGGCCTGTTCAAGGTGATGTCCAAGATGGGCATCTCCACGTACATGTCCTACACCGGCGCGCAGATCTTCGAGGCCATCGGCCTGTCGCGCGAACTGGTGCAGAAGTATTTCCACGGCACGCCGTCCAACGTGGAAGGCATCGGCATCTTCGAGGTTGCCGAGGAAGCCATCCGCCTGCACCGCGACGCGTTTGGCAACAACCCCGTGCTCGAGTCCATGCTCGAAGCCGGCGGTGAGTACGCCTACCGCGTGCGGGGCGAGGAGCATATGTGGACGCCGGATTCGGTGGCCAAGCTCCAGCACTCGGTGCGCGCCGATGACGGCAAGGGTGCCTACCAGACGTACAAGGAATACGCGAACATCATCAACGACCAGAGCCGCCGTCACATGACGCTGCGTGGCCTGTTCGAGTTCAAGGTCGATCCGTCGCGCGCCATTCCGCTCGAGGAAGTGGAGTCGGCCAAGGACATCGTGCAGCGTTTCGCCACGGGTGCCATGTCGCTCGGCTCGATCTCGACCGAAGCCCACACCACGCTGGCCGTGGCGATGAACCGCATCGGCGGCAAGTCGAACACCGGCGAAGGCGGCGAGGACGAGAAGCGCTACCGGAACGAACTGCGCGGCATCCCCATCAAGCAGGGCGATACCCTCAAGGGCCTGCTGGGCGACCACGTGATCGAGCGTGACCTGCCGCTGCAGGCAGGCGACTCGCTGCGCAGCAAGATCAAGCAGGTGGCATCGGGCCGCTTTGGCGTGACCGCCGAGTACCTGGCGTCGGCCGACCAGATCCAGATCAAGATGGCCCAGGGCGCCAAGCCTGGCGAGGGCGGCCAGCTGCCCGGCCACAAGGTGTCGGACTACATCGGCAAGCTGCGTTACTCGGTGCCGGGCGTGGGCCTGATCTCGCCGCCGCCGCACCATGACATCTACTCGATCGAGGATCTGGCACAGCTGATCCACGACCTGAAGAACGTGAACCCGGTGTCGGACATCTCGGTCAAGCTGGTGTCCGAAGTGGGCGTGGGCACCGTGGCGGCCGGCGTGGCGAAGGCCAAGGCCGACCACGTGGTGATCGCCGGCCATGACGGCGGCACCGGCGCTTCGCCGTGGTCGTCGATCAAGCACGCCGGCACGCCGTGGGAGCTGGGCCTGGCCGAGACGCAGCAGACGCTGATGCTCAACGGCCTGCGCAACCGCATCCGCGTGCAGGCTGACGGCCAGATGAAGACCGGCCGCGACGTGGTGATCGGCGCGCTGCTGGGCGCTGACGAGTTCGGCTTCGCCACGGCACCGCTGGTGGCCGAGGGCTGCATCATGATGCGCAAGTGCCACCTGAACACCTGCCCGGTGGGCGTGGCCACGCAGGATCCGGCGCTGCGCAAGAAGTTCCAGGGCAAGCCCGAGCATGTGGTGAACTTCTTCTTCTTCGTTGCCGAGGAAGCGCGCGAGATCATGGCCCAGCTGGGCATCCGCACGTTCGATGAGCTGATCGGCCGCKCCGACCTGCTCGACATGCGCAACGGCATCGAGCACTGGAAGGCGCGTGGCCTGGACTTCGGCCGCATCTTCTATCAGCCGGCGTTCGCCGCCGACGTGCCGCGCTTCCATACGGACGTGCAGGACCACGGTCTGTCGGTGGAAGCCGGCAAGGCGCTGGACCATGTGCTGATCGCCAAGGCGCGTCAGGCCATCGACAAGGGTGAGCGCGTGTCGTTCATCCAGCCGGTGAAGAACGTGAACCGCACGGTGGGCGCGATGCTGTCCGGCGTGATCGCCAAGCAGTATGGCCACGAGGGCCTGCCCGACGACACCATCCACATCCAGCTGCAGGGCACGGCCGGCCAGTCGTTCGGCGCGTTCCTGGCGCACGGCATCACGCTGGATCTGGTGGGCGACGGCAACGACTACGTCGGCAAGGGCCTCTCCGGCGGCCGCGTGATCGTGCGCACGCCGCACGAGTTCCGCGGCGACCCGACGCGCAACATCATCGTCGGCAACACGGTGCTGTACGGCGCCATCGCCGGCGAGGCGTTCTTCAACGGCGTGGCCGGCGAACGCTTCGCGGTGCGCAACTCGGGCGCCGTGGCGGTGATCGAGGGCACGGGCGACCACGGTTGCGAGTACATGACCGGCGGCACGGTGGTCGTGCTGGGCGGCACGGGCCGCAACTTCGCGGCGGGCATGTCCGGCGGCGTGGCCTACGTCTATGACGAGGATGGCCTGTTCGACAAGCGCTGCAACACGTCGATGGTGGCGCTGGAGGCGGTGCTCGCCTCGGCCGACCAGGAGAAGGGCCAGCCCAAGTCGCAGTGGCACAAGCAGGGCGGCAAGCGCGAGCTGGACGAGGTGATCCTGCGCAACCTGATCGAGCAGCATTTCCGCTACACCGGTTCGGAGCGCGCCAAGGCGCTGCTGGCGGACTGGACCACGGCGCGCCGCAAGTTCGTCAAGGTCTTCCCGACCGAGTACAAGCGCGCCCTGGGCGAGATGTACGCCAAGGAGCAGGCCGCCCGCKACAACGACCGCGAGGCGATTGCCGCCTGACGGCGCGCATCGGCCATCCCCACGAGACGGCGCCGCGCGGCATGCCCGCGGCGCCAACAAGATACTGACCCCACGCGAGGCCGGCCCCGCCGCCTCGCGCCAGCTAGACCAAGGACGCAACATGGGTAAGGCGACTGGCTTTCTCGAATTTCCCCGCCAGAACGAAGGCTATGAGCCGGTAGTCAAGCGTGTGAAGCACTACAAGGAGTTCGTCTTCGCGCTGTCCGACAGCGAGGCGAAGATCCAGGGTGCGCGCTGCATGGACTGCGGCATCCCGTTCTGCAACAACGGCTGCCCGGTCAACAACATCATTCCGGACTTCAACGACCTGGTGTACCGCCAGGACTGGAAGACGGCCATCGAGGTCCTGCACCAGACCAACAACTTCCCCGAGTTCACGGGCCGGATCTGCCCGGCACCGTGCGAGGCGGCCTGCACGCTCGGCATCAACGAGCTGCCAGTGGGTATCAAGTCGATCGAGCACGCCATCATCGACAAGGCCTGGGAAGAGGGCTGGGTGGCGCCGCAGGTGCCCGCGCACAAGACCGGCAAGACCGTGGCCGTGGTTGGCTCGGGCCCGGCTGGCATGGCTGCCGCGCAGCAACTGGCGCGCGCCGGCCATGACGTGACGGTGTTCGAGAAGAACGACCGCATCGGCGGTCTGCTGCGCTACGGCATCCCCGACTTCAAGATGGAGAAGACGCTGATCGACCGCCGCATCGAGCAGATGCAGGCCGAAGGCGTCACGTTCCGGGCTGGCGTGATGGTGACCGAAGGCGAACTGCCCGCCGGCATCGTGAACTACGCCCGCGAGACCATCTCGGCACAGTCGCTGATGGAGCAGTTCGACGCCGTGGTGCTGGCCGGTGGCTCGGAAGTGCCGCGCGACCTGCCGGTGCCGGGCCGTGAGCTGGCCGGCGTGCACTACGCGCTGGAATTCCTGATCCCGCAGAACAAGGAAGTGGCCGGCGACGCCCTGAACGACATCCGCGCGGACGGCAAGCACGTGATCGTGATCGGCGGTGGCGATACGGGTTCCGACTGCGTCGGCACGTCGAATCGTCATGGTGCGGTGTCGGTGACCCAGTTCGAACTGCTGCCGCAGCCGCCGGACGAGGAAAACAAGCCGCTGGTGTGGCCGTACTGGCCGATCAAGCTGCGCACGTCGTCCTCCCACGACGAAGGCTGCTCGCGCGACTGGTCCGTGGCCACCAAGGAATTCATCGGCGAGAACGGCAAGATCAAGGCCCTGAAGGCCTGCCGCGTGGAGTGGAAGGACGGCCGCATGCAGGAAGTGCCGGACAGCGAGTTCGTGCTGCCGGCAGACCTGGTGCTGCTGGCCATGGGCTTCACCAACCCGGTGGGCTCGATGCTGGAAGCCTTCGGCGTGGACACGGACGCTCGCAAGAACGCCAAGGCCTCCACCGAAGGCGACCGCGCGTACTACACCAACGTGCCGAAGGTCTTCGCCGCCGGCGACGTGCGCCGCGGCCAGTCCCTCGTGGTCTGGGCCATCCGCGAAGKCCGCCAGGCCGCCCGCTCCGTCGACGCCTTCCTGATGGGCCACACGGTACTGCCGCGCTGATTGCAGGCGTTCCAGGTAAAGAGCCCGCCCGGGGTTTCTCGGGCGGGCTTTTTGTTTTGTGGACGGGGTGGACTAGAGCGTCATGGTCCACGGTACAGCGGCGGCGGCGATCGTCAGCACCGCCATCCATCTCGCCGATGCGCGTCTCGCCCGGCATGCCATGCCGCTATCGCCAGGAAGACCATGGTTGCCAGGACCGCCTCGTTGCCTGAGGCGTCCTCGATTGCGCCACGCGGAATCGAGGGGGCCATCTCGTACATCCAGCTATACGAGTTGCCCGCTAGAGCCGCAAGGAGAAGCACTCCCCAGATGCAAGAAGCTTGGGCAAGCCAGCGGATCGCGGATMTCATGGCGTTTCCCAGGCGCCCGACTCGATCGCCCGTTCCAGCATGCCGACGGTCAGCGGCATCTTTTCGTACTTCAGACGAAGCTTCCGTGAGAACGGCATGGCGAGGATCTCGAGCAGGCTGAAGCCCTCTTCGCAGAAGTAACGCTGGAACGCATAGTCGCCACGCTMGATGCCGAAGTGCGTGAGAAATTCCTCCATGAAATCAAAGGCTTCGTCGCCGGTCAGGTCCAGATCGCGCTCAAGGCTGTCGGTGCGGGAAATGCGCTGGCCTTCCGGAAGGCCGGTGCTTTGCCGGATAAAGGCAGTAACTGCCGCAAGCGTGGCGTCTGTCATTAGAAGGCCCTGTCTTCGCTTTTGACCAAACGGTTGTACTGGCCCACTGAGTTAGCAGTGATGATGGCTACGTCTCGAGCGAAGAGTGCCCAGCCGAGAACCGGAACGGAGCGGCCGACGAAAGTGCCAAGGTTTCGCGTCATGAACACTTTGAGTTGTCTGACGCTCGCATTCGTGACAGTCGGCAAGATCCTTCGCTTCAGATCGTAATTCAGGTAGGTTCGCGCGAGTTTTGAAGCCACGGAGGTTCGCGGCGTGGCCCCGTGAAATTTACCTCGCGTGGGCACCCAGTTCTGGCCCGCCAGAATCGCTCCAACAGTAGCGAAATCTTCAATCCCAAGCTGCTTGCAGGTTTCGTCGATGGTGACCAGCAGGAACAATTCTCCGGGCGAAAGGTTTTCGTGGATGCCATCGCGATAAGTGTTGCCCATACGTAGATCTCCAACTCTGTTGAGCTGGAAACCGTATCGCCACACCGCCGGTGAAGAAATCGGACTTCATCGAGTTCCCGGTCGGGCTTGCTGCACGTCAAACACGCGCGACGCGCTTGCCACCGCCCACCCTGTCAGCCTCCCGTCAGCCGCCAAACCTACGCTCCATGAGGATTGCATCTGCGCCGTAGGCGGCCAGTTTTTGGGCATGCGGGGCGGCGTCGTGTGCGGTCAGCGGGGCGTACCCGATCCTGCGCCACCAGGCGGCGGCGGACTGTACAGCGATGAGGCGTGACGACGTCAGGCCCAGCGCGCGGGCCGGTTGTTCGGCGGCGGCGTAGAGGCGGGCGGCCAGGCCGGAGCCTTGGCCGGCGGGGGCCACGGCCATGTCGTGGATGAACCAGGTGAGGGGCGCGGCGGATGGCCAGTCGCGCGCCAGCACGCCGTCGAGCGGGGGCAGTGAGGCCTCCGGCCAGGCGTGGGTGAACAGGTAGGCGGCCAGCCGGCCTTCGGGCAGGGCGGCCACCCAGCAGGTTTCGGGCGACAGCGCGAGGCGGCTGGCGAGGGCGTCGGTGGATTCGATCAGCGTGGCGGCATAGCACTGCGCCTGGACGGCGAGCACGGCGGGCAGGTCGGCGGCCAGCATCCGCCGCAGGACAATTTCAGACATCGGGCGATTATAAAAGACCCATCCATTGCGCCCTGCGATCACCMATTGGGGTCCACCCGGCTATGGTTTACGTGGTCTGTGCCGTCCTGGGCATTGTTCGTACAATGCCCAAAAAACGATAACTAGAGACTGCCTCGAAATCCCTTTCAGCCGATTTGGTGCCATGACCTTTGTGTCGTGGTCCGGAGGAAATTGATGCCCGAAGTGCGCAAAAGGTCGCGGCTTTGGCGAGGTAAAACGAAGTTGCCAACACTCGCTGCCTCCCCGGCGGCTCCGCGCCGTTCCTGGCGGGCCGTCCTGATGCTGCCCGCCTTCCTCGGTGCGGCAGTGGCATTCGCGCAGCCTCCCGTCGGACTGGCCACCGCACAATTCGCCAGCATTCCCAATGGCAGCCGCCCCGAGTTGCTGAACCGTTCCGTGTCGTTCCCGGCGCGGCCCATCCGCATGATCGTGCCGTTCCCGGCCGGCGGCGTGGCCGATGCCACGGCGCGATTGCTGGCCGAGCGTCTCGCGGTGCGCCTGGGCGTGCCGGTCGAGGTGGACAATCGCCCCGGCGCGGCGGGCACGATGGCCGGCGATGTCGTCGCCAAGTCCAGTTCCGATGGCCATACGTTGCTGTTCCATCAGGCCAACATGCTGATCCAGCCCGGCCTGGAGCCGGTGCCCTACGACGTAGTGCGCGACTTCACGCCCGTGGCGCGCGTGGCCACGATGCCGCTGTTCCTCGTGATCGATGGGCGCCTGCCGATGCAGACGCCGCAGCAATGGGTCACGGCGGTGCGGTCGAGCCCGGGCTCCTATAGCTATGGCTACGGCCAGCCCGGCAGCCCGTCCCAGTTCTATGCCGAATACGCCGTGCGCGGCATCCCGAGCGGCGTGCCGCTGGTGACGGCCAAGGGCGAGGCTGCCGTGGTCCTCGAAATGCTCGCCGGCCGGATCAGTGCCTGCTTCTGTTCGTATACAGCCGTGCAGAACCACGTGCGCAGCGGCGCGCTGCGCCTGCTCGGCGTGACCGGCGGCCAGCGCTCGCCGCTGGCGCCACAGGTGCCCACGCTGCAGGAAGCGGGTGTGGATGGCTATGGCGCCACCGCCTGGTATGGCGTGATGGCACCGGCCAAGACGCCGCGCGCCATCGTCGCCCGCCTGGCCACGGAGCTGGACAACGTCACCAACGAGCGCGAAGTGCGCGCGCGGCTGATGGCGTCCGGGCTCACGGCGGTGCGCGATTCGCCGGAGGCGTTCGCCACGGCCATCCGCGCCGACACCCTCCAGTGGCAGATGCTGGTGCGCCAGTCGACGCAGGGCGGGGAGCCCTGACCGGCCACTATCCGGCGATTTGTTCCATTTCGGGAACACTGTTGTCCGGACTGGAATGTAGTGGTCGCCACACAGCAACCCGCGCGTCTAGGTGGTAGCCCTTATAATGGCGCCCTGCCCAATCCGGTGCCAACGTGACCGCTACCGTACCGAACCTCCCTGCCCAGTCCCTGATCAGCCCGGACATCGTCGAACTCGCCGATGTCGATTTCGCCTATGCGGCGGGCGACAAACCGGTGCTTGCCGGCCTGTCGATGCGCTTCCCGCGCGGCAAGGTTGTGGCCGTAATGGGCGGCTCGGGCTGCGGCAAGACCACGGTCATGCGGCTGATCGGTGGCATGGTGCGCCCCTCCAGCGGGCGGGTGACCTTCAACGGCGCCGACATCGACGCCATGGACCAGTCCGGCCTCTACGCCGTGCGGCGCCAGATGGGCATGCTGTTCCAGTTTGGCGCGCTGTTCACCGACCTGTCGGTCTTCGATAATGTGGCGTTTCCGTTGCGTGAGCACACGGACCTGCCCGATTCGATGATCCGCGACCTCGTGCTGATGAAGCTCAACGCGGTGGGCCTGCGCGGCGCGCGGGACCTGATGCCCGCGCAGATCTCCGGCGGCATGGCGCGGCGGGTGGCGCTGGCGCGGGCCATTGCGCTGGACCCGGCGCTGCTGATGTATGACGAGCCGTTCGCCGGCCTCGACCCGATCTCGCTCGGCCTCACCGCCAACCTGATCCGCAGCCTCAACGACGCGCTGGGCGCCACCACGATCATCGTCTCCCATGATGTGCAGGAGACGTTCCAGATCGCCGACTACGTCTATTTCATCGCCAATGGCCGGATCGCGGCCGAGGGCGAGCCGGCCGCGCTGCGTGCCTCGACCGATCCGTTCGTGCGCCAGTTCGTCCATGCCGAGGCCGATGGCCCGGTGCCGTTCCACTACCCGGGCCCCTCGCTGGCCGAAGACTTCGCCGCCGGAGGTAGCCGTTGACCGCCTTCTTCATCAGCATCGGCGCCGCCGTGCGCAATTTCGTGGGCGGCGTCGGCCACGCCACGCGCATATTCTTCGCGCTGCTGTCGCTGTCCCCGGCGCTGCTGCGCCGGCCCCGGCTGGTCAGCGACCAGGTGTTCTTCGTCGGCAACCTGTCGCTGGTGATCATCGCCGTGTCCGGGCTGTTCGTCGGCTTCGTGCTGGGCCTGCAGGGCTATTACACGCTGAACCGCTATGGCTCCGAGCAGGCGCTCGGGCTGCTGGTGGCGTTGTCGCTGGTGCGTGAACTGGGGCCGGTGGTCTCGGCGCTGCTGTTCGCGGGGCGTGCGGGGACGTCGCTGACGGCCGAAATCGGCCTGATGAAGGCGGGCGAGCAGCTCACCGCCATGGAAATGATGGCCGTGAACCCGTTGCAGCGCGTGATTGCGCCGCGCTTCTGGGCCGGCGTGATTGCCATGCCAGTCCTGGCGGCCATCTTCAGCGCCGTGGGCATCCTGGGCGGCTATCTGGTCGGTGTGCAGCTGATCGGGGTGGACGCCGGCGCGTTCTGGTCGCAGATGCAGGGCGGCGTGGATGTGCGCGCCGACGTGCTGAATGGCGTGATCAAGAGCTTCATTTTTGGCATCGCGGTGACGTTTATCGCCTTGTACCAGGGCTTCGAGGCCAGCCCGACGCCGGAAGGCGTCTCGCGCGCCACCACGCGTACCGTGGTGATGGCCTCGCTGGCCGTGCTGGGCCTGGATTTCCTGCTGACCGCGCTGATGTTCAGCTGACGCGGCGGCAAACGAAACGCATTCGACAAGAGACTCGCATGAAGAAAAAATCACTCGACTACTGGGTGGGGCTGTTCGTGGTGGTGGGGTTTGTCGCGCTGCTGTTCCTGGCGCTCAAGGCCGGCAACATGAGCAGCTTCTCGTTCCAGGAGACCTACTCGGTCCAGGCGCAGTTCGACAACATCGGCGGGCTGAAGGCGCGCGCGCCGGTCAAGAGCGCCGGCGTGGTGGTGGGGCGCGTGGCGTCCATCCGCTTCGATGACAAGTCCTACCTGGCCACCGTCGAGCTGAACCTGGACAAGTCGTACCAGTTTCCGAAGGACACCTCGGCCAAGATCCTGACGTCCGGCCTGCTGGGCGAGCAGTACATCGGCCTCGAGGCCGGCGGCGACACCGCCATGCTGGCCCAGGGCAGCAAGATCACGATGACCCAGTCGGCTGTTGTGCTCGAAAACCTGATCGGTCAGTTCCTGTACAACAAGGCCGCCGACGCCGGCTCCGGCGGGGGTTCCGGCTCCACGGCCGCGCCTGCCGCGCCGTCTTCCGGCGCCGCCGCGCTGCCGGCCGCACCGGGCACGGAGGGCGCGAAATGAGCCGCCGTGCCAGGCATCGGCGCCCGCGGGCGCCGGGACAACTGTGTGCCGCCGCCCTTGCCGCCCTGCTGCTGGCGGGCTGCGCCACCGGCCCCGACGCCAATCCGAAGGACCCGCTCGAACCCCTGAACCGGGGCGTGCAGACGGTCAACGAACAAGTCGACAAATACGCGCTGAAGCCGGTTGCCACGGTCTACGCGGACTACGTGCCGTCGCCGGTCCGAACCGCCGTCGGCAACTTCTTCTCGAATATGTCCGATGTCTACTCGGCGGCGAACAACCTGCTGCAGGGCAAGCCATCGCGCGCGGCGGAAGACACCATGCGGGTGGCCATCAACAGCGTGCTCGGCATTGGCGGGTTGATCGACATCGCCACGCCGGCCGGGCTGCCCAAGTACAAGGAAGACTTCGGCCAGACGCTMGGCGTGTGGGGCGTGCCGGCCGGCCCGTACCTGGTGCTGCMGCTGTTCGGCCCGAGCACCGTGCGCGACACCGGCGGGATGCTGGTGGACCGCCTGATGGACCCGTCCGCCTATATCTATCCGGTGTGGGCGCGCAATACGGCCGCCGGCGTGCGTATCGTCGATGGCCGCTCGCAGTTGATGGGCGCCTCGAACCTGATCGAGGCGGCCGCGCTGGACCGCTATGCCTTCCTGCGCGATTCCTATATGCAGCGCCGCCAGTACCTGATCTACGACGGCAACCCGCCGTCCCAGGATGACCCGGACCAGGAGGGCGCTTCACCGGCCAGCCCGGTGAGCCCGACCGCCCCGTCCGACGCGGCGCCGGCCCAGGACAAGCCCGCCAGCGAAGCCCCGGCCGACCAGGGCACCCAGCCGGCCCAGCCGATGCCGCTGCCGGCCCCGAACCTGATCGGGCCGGGCGGTGCATTGCGCTTCGGCCGGTAATTGATTAGCCAGCCCAGTGCTGGCAAGGGTTCGCGGCGACTGTGCCAGCGCTGTGAGCCCTGCAACAAAGTGTTTTAAAGCGGCGCAATAGACGCTCGGATGCTAAACGTTTCCAGAGCGCCTATGTTTCAATGAATGCGCGGTCTGGCAGCTCCACGCCTGCCGCGCTGGTTACCTGGGCACCTGACGTTGTGCGTTGGCCGACGCGAAGCCCTTGATAGATAAGGATATTTACGATGCTGAAGCGACTGTTGGTCCCCTTTGTTTCTGTCTTCACCGTGCTGGCTTTCACCGGCACCGCACAGGCCCAGCAGGCCACGGACACGTCCTCGCCGGACGCGCTGGTCAAGACCGTGGTGAACGAGGTCATGGCCACCGTGCGGTCAGACAAGGACATGCAGGCCGGCAACCTCGGCAAKATCACGGCGCTGGTCGAGCAGAAGATCCTGCCGAACGCCAACTTCGGCAAAACCACGCAGATCGCCATGGGCCGCAACTGGTCGAAGGCCACGCCGGAACAGCAGAAGATCATTACCGATGAGTTCAAGACGCTGCTGATCCGTACGTATGCCGGCGCCATCGCCCAGATCCGCGACCAGCAGGTGCAGTTCCGCCCGTACCGCGGCACGGCCGAGGACACCGACGCCACGATCCGCACGCAGGTCATCAACAAGGGTGAGCCGATCCAGATGGATTACCGCCTTGAGAAGACGCCGCAGGGCTGGAAGGTTTACGACATCAATGTGCTCGGCGCGTGGCTGACCGAAGCCTACAAGGGCAGCTTCAACACGATCGTGACGCAGCAGGGCGTGGACGGTGTCATCAAGACCCTGCAGGACCGCAATCGCCAGCTGGCCAACGCCAAGAGCTGATGCGGAATCTGGTTGCGGCGCAGCACGCCGCAGCCATTCCGGTCTACAATGGCCGCTCGGCGCCGACCTGTTTCTCGTAGAAATATGCGTGGGCGCCGGGTCTCCAAACCTCTGTTTTCCCTTCTTCGATCGATCTGATGCCTGCGCTCGGCACTTCGCTGACTAACCGCAACGCCGCCGCCGTGCTGCGTGAGGGGCTGTCGCGCGTGTCCCAGGGCGACGTGGCCATCGATTGCAGCGCACTGGCGCAGGTCGATTCGGCTGCCGTGGCCGTGCTGCTGGCGTGGCAACGCGCCGCCGCCGCACAGGGTCAGACGCTGGCGCTGCATGGCGTGCCGCCACAGCTGGCCTCGCTGGCCACGCTCTACGGGGTGGACAGCCTGCTGGGCCTGCCGCCCGCGCCGATCTCCCACCCGGAACACCACCACCACCGACATTGAACCGGCATCCATGGCTGCGCGTGATTGGCGCGGCCGATGCGATGCCCCGGCGTCAGGCTGCGGCCGGCGCCGCGTCGGAACGGTAGCGGGCCAGTCGGGCCAAAGCGAGACACCCCCCGCATCCCCTATAATTCCGGGTTGTTCGTCCCCAAGTCGCCCCCAAGTGTCCTGATACGGCTCCACCAGGTGCTGCGCGGCTAACCTCAAGGACGTCCCCCCAAACTCCAGTGAGGCGGCCCGCCCAGGCGCCACTCACAAGACCATCGGCCATGAAAGCCATCGAAATTACCGATGTCCGCAAGCGCTACCGCAACCTGCAGGCGCTCAAGGGTGTCAGTTTCACCGTCGAGCGCGGCGAGTTCTTCGGCCTGCTCGGTCCCAACGGTGCCGGCAAGACCACGCTGATCTCGATCCTCGCGGGCCTGAACCGCGCCGATTCGGGCCGCGTGAGCGTGCTCGGGCACGATGTGGTGGACGACTACCGCATGGCGCGCCGCATGCTCGGCGTGGTGCCCCAGGAACTGGTTTTCGATCCGTTTTTCACGGTTCGGGAGACGTTGCGGCTGCAATCGGGCTATTTCGGCCTGACGCGCAACGACGACTGGATCGACGAAATCATGGCCAACCTGGACCTCACCAGCAAGGCGGACGCCAACATGCGCCAGTTGTCCGGCGGCATGAAGCGGCGCGTGCTGGTGGCGCAGGCGCTGGTACACCGGCCGCCCGTGATCGTGCTCGATGAACCGACCGCCGGCGTGGACGTGGAGCTGCGCCAGACGCTCTGGAAGTTCATCTCGCGCCTGAACAAGGAAGGCCACACGATCATCCTGACGACGCACTACCTCGAGGAAGCCGAGGCGCTGTGCGATCGCATCGCCATGTTGAAGTTCGGCGAGGTGGTGGCGCTGGACCGCACCAGCAGCCTGCTGACCCAGTTCGCGGGGCTGCAACTGGTGCTCACGCTGTCGCGCGGCACGCTGCCGCCGGCGCTGGAGGCGCTGCGCACCCCGTCCAACCCCGGGGAGCGCGCCCACCGGCTGCGGCTGTCCGGCTATGAAGCCGTCGAACCGATCCTGGCCGCGCTGCGCGAGGCTGGCTGCGAAGTGGAAGACATGGAAATCAGCAAGGCCGACCTCGAAGACGTGTTCGTCCAGATCATGCGCCGAGAAGGTCACATGCCGGGCGCGGTGCCTGATGCGTCGCTGGAGGCCGCGGCATGAACCAACCCATCGAGCATCTGGACAATCGCGCCTCGGAGGCGTCCGACCTGACCGAGAAGGCCCGGCTCGACACCATGGCCGTGGGCGGCTTCGTCGGCTTCCGCACGCTGCTCTATAAGGAAGTGCTGCGTTTCTGGAAGGTGGCGTTCCAGACCGTGGCCGCGCCGGTGCTGACCGCCGTGCTGTACCTGCTGATCTTCGGCCATGTGCTGGAAGACCGCGTGCGGGTGTACGACCAGATCAGCTATACCGCTTTCCTGGTGCCGGGGCTGGTGATGATGAGCATTCTCCAGAATGCGTTTGCGAACAGTTCGTCGTCGCTGATCCAGTCCAAGATCACCGGAAACCTTGTATTCATCATGCTGCCGCCGCTTTCCCACTGGGAGATGTACGGCGCCTACGTGGCGGCGTCGGTCATCCGTGGCCTGAGCGTGGGTCTGGGCGTGCTGCTGGTGACGGCGTGGTTCGCGAACCTGCATGTGTACAACGTCGGCTGGATCCTGGTCTTCGCGCTGGCCGGGGCCGGCATTCTCGGCACGCTGGGGCTGGTGGCGGGTATCTGGGCCGAAAAGTTCGACCAGCTGGCCACGTTTCAGAATTTCCTGATCATGCCGGCGACATTCCTGTCCGGCGTGTTCTATTCGATTCACTCGCTGCCGCCGTTCTGGCGGGCGGTGTCGCACGCCAACCCGTTCTTCTACATGATCGACGGGTTCCGCTACGGCTTCTTCGGCGTATCGGACGTGCCGCCGCTGCAGAGCCTGGCCGTGGTGGCCGTGTCGTTCGCGGTGCTGGCCGGGCTGGCGCTGCGGATGCTCAGCACCGGCTACAAGCTGCGCCACTGACGCTACCCCCTCACGCGATCGACACAAATTCACAAGAGACAGACATGCTGCCTACACCGGAACAAGTCAGGGAATACATTGCCCAAGGGTTGCCCTGCGACCATCTGGAAGTGGAAGGCGACGGCCAGCACTTCTTTGCCACCATCGTCAGCGCCGAGTTCGACGGCAAGCGCCTGATCCAGCGGCACCAGCGCGTCTACGCGGCGCTGGGCGACCGTATGCGCGCCGAGATCCATGCGCTGTCGATGAAGACGCTGACCCCGGCCGAATGGAAGTCCGGGTCGGGCGCCGCCTGATGTCCGTCCAGGGACACATCACGCCGCCTAACGCTGCATAACGAATACCGACACAACATGGACAAATTCCAGATCGAGGGCAACGGCCCGCTCAAAGGCGAGATCCGGGTTTCCGGCGCCAAGAATGCGGCGCTGCCGATCCTGTGCGCCAGCCTGCTGACCGCCGATGCCATCACCATCGACAACGTGCCGAACCTGCAGGACACGCGCACGATGCTCAAGCTGCTGCGCCAGATGGGCACCCGGGCCGACATTGACGGCGCCACGGCCACGCTGGCCGCCGCCGACATCAACGCGCCCGAGGCACCGTACGAGCTGGTGAAGACCATGCGCGCGTCGATCCTCGTGCTGGGGCCGCTGGTGGCGCGCTTCGGCGAGGCCCGCGTCTCCCTGCCGGGCGGCTGCGGCATCGGTGCACGGCCGGTGGACCAGCACATCAAGGGCCTGCAGGCGATGGGCGCCGACATCACCATCGAGCACGGCTTCATCCACGCCCGCGCCAGCCGCCTGAAGGGCGCGCGCGTGGTGACGGACATGATCACCGTGACCGGCACCGAGAACCTGCTGATGGCCGCCACGCTGGCCGAGGGCGAGACCGTCCTCGAAAATGCCGCGCGCGAGCCCGAGGTGACCGATCTGGCCAACCTGCTGGTGAAGATGGGGGCCAAGATCGACGGCATCGGCACCGACCGCCTGGTGGTGCAGGGCGTGGACCGCTTGCACGGCGCGCGCCACGCCGTGGTGGCCGACCGCATCGAGGCCGGCACCTTCCTCTGCGCGGCCGCGGCCACGCTGGGCGACGTGACGTTGCGCGACATCCCGCCGACCATCCTGGACGCCGTGCTGATCAAGCTGCGCGAAGCCGGCGCCACGATCGAGACCGGCGACGACTGGATCCGCCTGGCCATGCCGCGCCGCGCGCAGGCCGTGAGCTTCCGCACCTCGGAATATCCGGCCTTCCCGACCGACATGCAGGCCCAGTTCATGGCGCTCAACGCCGTGGCCGAAGGCACCGCGCGGATCACCGAGACGATCTTCGAGAACCGCTTCATGCACGTGCAGGAACTGAATCGCCTGGGCGCCAACATCACCGCCGAAGGCAACACGGCCGTGGTGACCGGCGTGCCGCGCCTGTCCGGCGCGAGCGTGATGGCGACCGACCTGCGCGCCTCGGCCGGGCTGGTGATTGGTGGCCTGGTGGCCGATGGCGAGACCGTCATCGACCGCATCTACCATCTGGACCGCGGCTACGACCGCATGGAAGCCAAGCTGTCGGCCGTGGGCGCGAAGATCCGCCGCATTGCCTGAGACGGCCCCTGAAACACTGCACGACGAATTGAAGAACGTACGATGAGCCCAGCTTTCAACGCCTCGCCCGACCAGCTTACGCTGGCGCTGTCCAAGGGCCGCATCTTTTCCGAGACGCTGCCGCTGCTGGCGGCCGCCGGCATCCACGTGACCGAGKACCCGGAGACGTCGCGCAAGCTGATCCTGCCGACGTCGGACCCGGCGGTGCGCGTGATCATCGTGCGCGCCTCGGACGTGCCGACCTACGTGCAGTACGGCGCGGCGGACTTCGGCGTGGCGGGCAAGGACGTGCTGATGGAAACCGGCATGACCGGGCTGTACGCGCCGATTGACCTGAATATCGCCCGCTGCCGCATGTCGGTGGCGGTGCCGGCCGGCTTCGACTACGCCAACGCGGTGCGCCAGGGCGCGCGGCTGGCCGTGGCCACCAAGTATGTGCAGACCGCGCGCGAGCACTTCGCCAAGAAGGGCGTGCACGTCGACCTGATCAAGCTGTACGGCTCGATGGAGCTGGGCCCGCTGGTGGGCCTGTCCGATGCCATCGTCGACCTGGTGAGCACTGGCGGCACGCTGCGCGCCAACAACCTCGTCGAAGTGGAAGAGATCGTGCAGATTTCGTCGCGGCTGGTGGTCAACCAGGCCGCGCTCAAGCTCAAGCGGGAACGGCTCACGCCGATTCTCGAAGCATTTGAACGGGCCTCGGCGGCACTCGCCTGAGGCATTGCCGCACCCGGGGACCCGTGAGGAAGGAAGTCATGACCGAAAGCGAAATGGATAACCTGTCGATACGCCGGCTGGACGCGGCGGAGCCGGGCTTCGCGCACGCGCTGCGCCAGGTGCTGGCGTTCGAGGCGTCCGAGGACGAGGCCATCGACCGTGCCGCGGMCGAGATCCTGGCCGATGTGCGCCAGCGCGGCGACGAGGCCGTGCTCGAATACACGCGCCGCTTCGACCGCCTGGAGGCGGCCTCGATGGGCGCGCTGGAGCTGTCGCAGTCCGAACTGGAAGCGGCGCTGGAAGATCTGGAGCCGAAGCGCCGCGCCGCCCTGGAGGCCGCCGCCGCGCGCGTGCGGGCCTACCACGAGAAGCAGAAGATCGAATGCGGCAGCCATAGCTGGGAATACACCGAGGCCGACGGCACGATGCTGGGCCAGAAGGTGACCCCGCTGGACCGCGTGGGCCTGTACGTGCCGGGCGGCAAGGCCGCGTATCCGTCGTCGGTGCTGATGAACGCCATTCCGGCCCGCGTGGCCGGCGTGAAGGAAGTGGTCATGGTCGTGCCCACGCCCGGCGGCGTGCGCAACGAACTGGTGCTGGCCGCCGCGCAGATCGCCGGCGTGGACCGCGTGTTCACGATCGGCGGCGCCCAGGCCGTGGGCGCGCTGGCCTACGGCACGGCTACGCTGCCGCAGGTGGACAAGATCGTCGGCCCGGGCAATGCCTACGTGGCGGCGGCCAAGCGTCGCGTGTTCGGCACGGTCGGCATCGACATGATCGCCGGGCCGTCCGAGATCCTGGTGATCTGCGACGGCACCACCGACCCGGACTGGGTGGCGATGGACCTGTTCTCGCAGGCCGAGCACGACGAGCTGGCACAGTCGATCCTGCTGTGCCCGGACGCCGACTACCTGAACCGCGTGGAGGCGAGCATCCGCCGCCAGCTGCCGACCATGCCGCGCCGCGAGGTGATCCATGCCTCCCTGACGGGCCGKGGCGCGCTGATCAAGGTGCGCGATATGGAAGAGGCGTGCGAGATCGCCAACGCCATCGCCCCGGAACACCTGGAGATCTCCGCCGAGAATCCGCGCCAGTGGAGCGAGAAGATCCGCCACGCCGGCGCCATCTTCCTGGGCCGCTATACCAGCGAGTCGCTGGGCGACTACTGCGCGGGCCCGAACCACGTGCTGCCGACCTCGCGCACGGCGCGCTTCTCGTCGCCGCTGGGCGTGTACGACTTCCAGAAGCGCTCGAGCCTGATCGAGGTCAGCGAAGCCGGCGCCCAGATGCTGGGCCAGATCGCCGCCGAACTTGCCTATGGCGAGGGCCTCCAGGCCCACGCCCGCAGTGCGGAATACCGTTTCAAGCGCGGCTGATGTCAGTGCGCGCAACGCTTTGAACCAAAAGGACTTTTCATGTCGGCCGTAGACCCTTCCCTGATCGAACGCATCATCCGTGACGACGTACGCGCCATGGGCGCCTACCACGTGGCGGACTCGCACGGTCTGGTGAAGCTGGACGCCATGGAGAATCCGTACCGCCTGCCGCCCGTGCTGCGCGACCAGCTGGCCGCGCGGCTAGGCGAGGTGGCGCTGAACCGCTACCCGGTGCCGAGCAGCGAGGCGCTGCGCGCCCGGCTGCGCGACGTCATGGACGTGCCGGCCGGCATGGACGTGCTGCTGGGCAACGGTTCGGACGAGATCATCAGCATGCTGTCGCTGGCCGCCGCGCGCCCCGGCGCCAAGGTGCTGGCCCCGGTGCCCGGTTTCGTCATGTATGCGATGTCGGCGCAGTTCGCCGGGCTGGCGTTCGTCGGCGTGCCGCTGCGCGCCGATTTCACGCTGGACCGCGCCGCGATGCTGGCCGCCATGGCCGAGCACAAGCCGGCCATCATCTATCTCGCCTACCCGAACAACCCCACCGGCAACCTGTTCGATGCGGCCGACATGGAGGCCATCGTCCGTGCCGCCCAGGGCGAGGTCTGCCACAGCCTGGTGGTGGTGGACGAGGCCTACCAGCCGTTCGCCCAGGAAAGCTGGATGCCGCGCCTGACCGAATTCGGCAACCTGCTGGTCATGCGCACGGTGTCGAAACTTGGCCTGGCCGGGATCCGCCTCGGCTACGTGGCCGGCGCGCCCGAGTGGCTGGCGCAGCTGGACAAGGTGCGCCCGCCGTACAACGTCAACGTGCTGACCGAGGCCACCGCGCTGTTCGCGCTCGAACATGTGGATGTGCTCGACGAGCAGGCGGCCCAGCTGCGTGCCGAGCGCGGCCGGCTGGCCGAGGCCATGGCCGCCCAGCCGGGCGTGACGGTGTTCCCGAGCGCCGCCAACTTCCTGTTGATCCGCGTGACGGATGCAGCACAGACGTTCGACCGACTGCTCGCGCGGAAGGTATTGATCAAGAACGTGAGTAAAATGCACGCATTGCTGGCCAACTGTCTGCGCGTGACGGTCAGCACACCCGAAGAAAACGCGCAGTTTCTTGAAGCATTTGCTGCTTCATTGCAGGATTAACCCCACCATGCGTGTAGCAGAGGTCACCCGCGATACCTCGGAAACGCAGATCCGCGTTTCGCTGAATCTTGATGGCACCGGTCGCCAGAAGCTGGCCACCGGCGTGCCGTTCCTCGACCACATGCTGGACCAGATCGCCCGCCATGGCATGGTCGACCTCGAGGTCGAGGCCCGTGGCGACCTGCATATCGACGACCACCATACGGTGGAAGACGTCGGCATCACGCTCGGCCAGGCCGTGGCCAAGGCGATCGGCGACAAGAAGGGCATCACCCGCTACGGCCACAGCTATGTGCCGCTGGATGAGTGCCTGTCGCGCGTGGTGATCGACTTCTCGGGCCGCCCGGGCCTGGAATTCCACGTGCCGTTCACCCGTGCCCGCGTGGGCAGCTTCGACGTGGACCTGACCATCGAATTTTTCCGAGGTTTCGTCAATCACGCCGGCGTGACGCTCCATATCGACAACCTGCGCGGCATCAATGCCCACCATCAATGCGAAACGGTGTTCAAAGCCTTCGGGCGGGCCCTGCGCATGGCGGTGGAGCTTGACCCGCGCGCGGGCAACACGATTCCATCGACAAAAGGGACGCTTTAAGGCATAAGGCGAGGGGCCCGCTGCCGGGCCCGACCCGAACCTGCAGGCGTGCCGGCCGGTTGCGGCGCCCGCTGACGCTCACCCGACCCCGCAACCGATGGATACGCTCAAGTCCTTTATCTCGCTGCTGGCGCTGATCAATCCGATCGGGGCGATCCCGTTCTTCATCAGCCTGACCAGTCAGCAGACGGAAGCGGAAAAGCTGCGTACCATCAAGACGGCGTCGATGTCGGTGGCGATCGTGGTGGCGGTTTCGGCGCTGCTGGGGCAGCAGATCATCGAGTTCTTCAATATCTCGGTGGCGTCGTTGCAGGTGGGTGGCGGGCTGATCATGATCATGATGGCCATGAACATGCTGAACGCGCAGACCAGCCGCACCAAGGCCACGCCCGAGGAAGAGGACGAGGCTGACGCCAAGGCAAGCATCGCGGTGGTGCCGCTGGCGATTCCGCTGCTGACCGGGCCAGGGTCCATCAGCACGGTGATTGTCTATGCCGGCAAGTCCGCGCACTGGTGGCAGTCGCTGGTGCTGGTGGGGATTGGCGTGTTGCTGGGGGCCGTGGTGTACCTGACGTTCCGCGCGGCGGACCCCATCGCACGGGTKATGGGGCGCACCGGGATCAATATTGGCACGCGTCTGATGGGTTTGATCCTGTCGGCGCTGGCCGTCGAGTTCATTGTGGACGGGCTGAAGACATTGTTGCCTGTTTTGAAATCATGACTACCATAGCAATTGTGGATTACGGCATGGGCAACCTGCGCTCGGTGGCGCAGGCGTTGCGCGCCGCGGCACCGGAAGCGGATGTCCAGGTGGTGGATCGGCCCGAGGCCATCCGCGCGGCGGACCGCGTGGTGCTGCCGGGGCAGGGCGCCATGCCCGACTGCATGGGCGCGCTGGGCGCATCCGGGTTGCAGGAGGCCGTGCTGGAGGCGGCCGCGAGCAAGCCGATGCTCGGCGTGTGCGTTGGCGAACAGATGCTGTTCGACCGTAGCACCGAAAGTCGCACTGGCAACGCGGCCACGCCGTGCCTGGCACTGATGCCGGGCGAAGTGGTCCGTTTCGAGCTGGAAGGGCTGACGCAGCCCGACGGCTCGCGCTTCAAGGTGCCGCAAATGGGCTGGAACCGCGTGCGGCAGTCGCGCGCGCACCCGCTCTGGCAGGGCATTCCGGACGATAGCTGGTTCTATTTCGTCCACAGTTACTATGTGCGCGCGCAGGATGCGTCGCACATCGCGGGCGAAACCGACTACGGCGGCGTGTTTACCAGCGCGGTGGCACGCGATAATATTTTCGCCACGCAGTTCCACCCGGAGAAGAGCGCCGCGATGGGTTTGCAGCTTTACCGGAATTTCGTGCACTGGAATCCGTAACGCGCCGAGAAGCGCGTGAGAAGCACCCGAGAACCGAAGCGCCCCGATACTGACCAGCGATCGTTCAGAGCCACCGACCAGACTGCGCATCCAACTGCCAAACTGACATGACCTGAGCCCACCGGCGCTCGCGCCGGCATCGCTGCCTTTTTCCTTTTACACAACCACCACGCTCGTCACGCTTATGTTGCTCATTCCGGCCATCGACCTGAAGGACGGTCAGTGTGTACGCCTCAAACAAGGCGACATGGACCAGGCCACCGTCTTTTCCGAAGATCCCGCCGCCATGGCACGTCACTGGGTCAACCAGGGCGCGCGTCGCCTGCATCTGGTCGACCTCAACGGCGCATTTGTCGGCAAGCCCCGCAACGAGGCCGCCATCAAGGCCATCATCGCCGAGGTGGGCGACGAGATCCCCGTCCAGTTGGGCGGCGGCATCCGCGACCTCAACACCATCGAGCGCTGGCTCGATGACGGGCTGTCGTACGTCATCATCGGCACCGCGGCGGTMAAGAACCCCGGCTTCCTGAAGGACGCCTGCTCGGCCTTCGGCGGCCACATCATCGTCGGCCTCGATGCCAAGGACGGCAAGGTCGCCACCGACGGCTGGAGCAAGCTGACCGGCCACGAAGTGGCGGATCTGGCACGCAAGTACGAGGACTACGGCGTCGAAGCCATCATCTACACCGATATCGGCCGCGACGGCATGCTGCAGGGCATCAATATCGACGCCACGGTGAAGCTGGCCCAGTCCATGTCGATCCCGGTGATCGCCAGCGGCGGGCTGTCCAACCTGACCGACATCGAGCAACTGTGCGCGGTGGAGCGCGAAGGCGTGGAAGGCGTGATCTGCGGCCGTGCCATCTACTCGGGCGACCTCAACTTCACCGAGGCGCAGGCGCGCGCGGACAAGCTGGGCGAAGAGTAAGCCGCCCCGGCGCGGGTGCGCCGGGCAACACGCCGCCACCCGGCAAGGGGCGGGCGGCAAGGAAACCCATGTTAGCCAAACGTATCATCCCCTGCCTGGACGTGACCAACGGGCGGGTGGTCAAGGGGGTMAACTTCGTCGAACTCCGCGACGCGGGCGACCCGGTCGAGATCGCGCGCCGATACGACGAGCAAGGTGCCGATGAAATCACTTTTCTCGACATCACCGCGACCAGCGACGGCCGCGACCTGATCCTCCACATCATCGAGGCTGTGGCTTCGCAGGTGTTCATTCCGCTGACCGTGGGTGGCGGCGTGCGCGCCGTGGAAGACGTGCGCCGGCTGCTCAATGCCGGGGCGGACAAGATCAGCGTGAATTCCTCGGCCATCGCCAATCCGCAACTGGTATCCGATGCCACGGGCAAGTACGGCTCGCAGTGCATCGTGGTGGCCATCGACGCCAAGCGCAGTTCCGCGCCGGGCGAGCCGCCGCGCTGGGAAGTCTTCACGCACGGCGGCCGCAAGGCCACCGGCCTGGACGCCGTGGCATGGGCGAAGGAAATGGCCACGCGCGGTGCCGGCGAGATCCTGCTGACCAGCATGGATCGCGACGGCACCAAGAGCGGTTTCGACCTCGAACTGACCCGCGCGGTCAGCGACGCGGTGCCGGTGCCGGTGATCGCCTCGGGCGGCGTGGGCGGCCTGCAGGACCTGGCCGACGGCATCCGCCTGGGCCACGCCGACGCCGTGCTGGCGGCCAGCATCTTCCACTATGGCCAGCACACGGTAGGTGAGGCCAAGGCATTCATGGCCCGCGAGGGCATTCCCGTCCGGATGTGATCATGGCGAAGAAGTGGCTGAACAAGGTGAAGTGGGACGACAACGGCCTGGTGCCGGTGATCGTCCAGGAAGTCGGCTCGAACKATGTGCTGATGTTCGCGTTCATGAACCGCGAGGCGCTCCAGCGCACCGTGGAGCTGGGCGAGGCCGTGTTCTGGTCGCGCTCGCGCAAGCGGCTCTGGCACAAGGGCGAGGAATCGGGCCACGTGCAGAAGGTCCATGAGATGCGTCTGGATTGCGACGAGGACGTGGTGCTCCTGAAGGTGACGCAGGTGGACAGCATCGCCTGCCACACGGGCCGTCACTCGTGCTTCTTCCAGAAATTCGAGGGCGATGTGGAGTCGGGCGACTGGCAGACCGTGGAGCCGGTGCTCAAGGACCCCTCCACCATCTACGCCAAATAACCATGAGCGACACCCCGAACCCCGCCGTCCCGGCAGATCTGGCCGACGTGCTGGCGCGCGTGGCCGCCACGCTCGAGTCCCGCAAGCCCGAGAACGGCGGCGATCCGGACAAATCCTACGTGGCCAAGCTGTTCCAGAAGGGCGACGACGCCATCCTGAAGAAGATTGGCGAGGAAGCGACCGAGACCGTGATGGCCGCCAAGGACGCGCGCGCCGCCGGCCTGAGCGCCGAGGCCACCGGCAAGGTGGTCTACKAGGTGGCCGACCTGTGGTTCCACACCATGGTGCTGCTGTCCCGCTTCGGGCTGAGCCCGGCGGACGTGGTGGGCGAACTGGCGCGGCGCGAGGGACTTTCCGGCCTGGCCGAGAAGGCGAGCCGCAAGGCGTAGCATAATGCGCATGTGGGCGCGGGAATCGTCCCGCGCCGCGCGCAATGCACGCAACGGACGCTGGAGGGCACGATGGCGACTGACACCACCACGCAAGTCACGACCACGGCTGAGGACGACAGGCTGAGCAGCCTGCGCAAGCTCACGCATATCCTGTATGCGCTCTACGCCATTTTTTGGCTGACGGGCGGGATCACGGCGCTGATCGCGATCGTGGTGAACTACGTGAAGCGCGACGATACGCGCGGCACGCTGTATGCCTCGCACTTCGCCTGGCAGATCCGCACGTTCTGGTGGTCGATCCTCTGGTTCGCGCTGAGCTGGGTCCTGTTCTTCACGATTTTGCTGGCGCCGGTAGCCTGGGTGATGTGGTGCGTGTTGTCACTATGGATGCTGTATCGTATCGTCAAGGGTTGGCTGTATCTGAACGATCGCAAGCCCATGTATCCGGACCAGCAGTTCTGAGAACGCGACGATCCGACATCACGCAACAAAAACGTCATGAAATCTCAGGACAATTGCATTTTCTGCAAGATCGTGGCCGGGCAGATCCCGTCGAACAAGCTGTACGAAGACAACGAACTGCTCGCGTTTCACGACATCCATCCCAAAGCGCCGGTACACTTCCTGCTAATTCCGAAGACTCACGTCGATTCGCTGGCGGATTGCGGACCCGGCGATGGGGATGTGCTTGCTAGAATAATGCTCAAGGTGCCTGAACTGGCGCGCCAGGCCGGCTGCGATAACGGCTTCCGGACGGTGATCAACACCGGTCCGGACGGCGGGCAGGAGGTCTACCACCTTCATGTCCACGTGCTCGGCGGCCCGCGCGAACAGTGGAAGGCACCGGCGCCCTGAGCAATCGGGGCAGCCAGGGTATCAGCGGACCGGGACTCGCGTCCCGGCCACGTGCTGCGTCGGCAACCGTCGCCCGACGCGGCCTTTGAGGGACGGAACTACGGGGCCGGGCGGCCAATCTCCATCGCCCGCGGCTTCATCAGGAGCAAGAAATGGGTTCGTTTAGCATTTGGCACTGGCTGATCGTGCTGGTCATCGTCATGCTCGTGTTCGGCACCAAGAAGCTGCGCAATATCGGCACCGACCTGGGTGGCGCGGTCAAGGGCTTCAAGGATGGCATGAAGGACGGCAATGGCAACGCGGCCGAGGAGCCGGGTGCCCCGGCCAAGGAACTGCGCGATACCACCACGATCGACGTGGAAGCGAAGGACAAGTCGCGTCAGCAGTAAGCCGAATTGCCTGAATTCCTCATGGCGGCCGCGTTCGCGTCGGCCCGCCCCTCTCGTGTCCCTGGCTCCATGTCCGCATGATCGATCTCGGCATTTCCAAGCTGGCACTGATAGGCGCCGTGGCGCTCATCGTGATCGGTCCCGAACGGCTGCCCAAGGTGGCACGCACAGTGGGCGCGCTCGTCGGGCGCGCGCAGCGCTATATCAATGATGTGAAGGCGGAAGTCAGCCGCGAGGTGGAGTTGGACGAACTGCGCAAGATGCGCACGGAGTTCGAAGACGCCGCGCGCGATGTCGAGCGCACGATCCACAAGGAAGTGAACGAGCAGTCCCAGGCGCTGAACGAAGCCCTGGGCGGCACCGACACAGCGGCTTCCGACACCGGCAGCCCCGGCGTGGGTGGCGGCTACGTGCCGAGCTGGGACGCCGCGCACAAGTCGCACAACGGACGCAAGAGCTGGCGCGTCAAGCAGGGCGCGCGGCCGATCTGGTTCAAGCGCCAGCAGAACATGCGCGTGTGGGTGCAGTCAGGCGCCGCGCGCGTGAAGCGGCATCGCCCGCCCACCGGACGCTCCCGCTCGTTCTTCGAGTAACCATGCCGTGCAGCGCCGTCCCGCCGCCGTGCAGGCTGGCGGCGGCCGCCACGATAACTACGATGCCAGCCAGCACGGCTGAAGCGGCTACGCCATGAGCGACTCCCCCTCCCAAGACCCCAACGACGAAACCCAGCAGGAAACCTTCATCTCCCACCTGATCGAGCTGCGCGAGCGGTTGGTCAAGGCGGTGGCGGGGGTCATCATCGTCTTCCTCAGCCTGATCTACTGGGCGCCGCAGATCTTCAACCTGTTCTCCGCGCCGCTGATGGAATCGCTGCCGAAGGGCGGCAGGATGATCGTGACCGATGTCACCGGCTCGTTCTTCGTACCGATGAAGGTGACGATGCTCGTGGCGTTCCTGATCGCGCTGCCGTGGGTGCTCTACCAGGTCTGGCAGTTCGTGGCGCCGGGCCTGTATCAGCATGAGAAGAAACTGATCATGCCGCTGGTGAGCAGCAGCTACCTGCTGTTCCTGTGCGGTGTGGCGTTTGCCTATTTCCTCGTGTTTCCCACCGTGTTCCATTTCATGGCGCATTACAACGCGCCATTGGGTGCGGACATGTCCACGGACATCGATAAATACCTGAGTTTCGCCATGACGACGTTCCTGGCGTTCGGTATTACCTTCGAGGTGCCCGTGGTGGTCATCGTCCTCGTGCGATTTGGTGTGGTGGAACTCGAGAAACTGAAGCAGATCCGCCCGTATGTGATCGTCGGGGCCTTCATCGTCGCCGCCGTGGTGACGCCGCCCGATGTGATGTCGCAGTTGCTGCTCGCCGTGCCGCTGATCGCGCTATACGAATTGGGCCTGTTGCTCGCCCGATTTGTGACCAAGCAGCCKCTTGGTACGCCCGCGCCGGGCGAAAACCCCGCCGACTGAGTTCCCCGGTACTTGTAACGGAGATGTTTCTGCCACGTCCGAATGGGCGGTTTTGCACCAACATGGGGAAAAATGCTGCATTTGTTGTTGCTTGATGACAACAAACCACGTTGGTAAACCGTGTTTACGGCGAAAAAGTCTTCTGGCGGGGAGGGGGGGTGTCACATAATACGACGCAGACGTGAAGGTTAATGCGTCGCCCAAGCACTTGGGCAACCAAGATTTCCCAATCAGTTGACAAGGAAAGTGTCGATATGAAGATGAAACTGTTTGCAGCTGCCGTTGCCGCCATGGCCGCCGGTGGCGCGTATGCCCAATCGAGCGTAACCCTGTACGGTGTGGTTGACGCTGGTATCGAGTACCAGAACCACCAGCCGAACGTGGCTGGTAGCCACGACGTTGTGCGCCTGACCTCGGGCAACATGTCCGGCAGCCGTTGGGGCCTGCGTGGCGTGGAAGATCTGGGCGGCGGCCTGAAGGGCGTGTTCGTTCTGGAAAGCGGTTTCAACGTTGACACCGGTACGTCGGGCCAAGGTGGCCGTCTGTTCGGTCGTCAAGCGTTCGTTGGTCTGCAAAGCAACTACGGCACGCTGTCGCTGGGCCGTCACCAGACCCMGTTCTATGACTTCGGTCTGGCCTTCGACCCGATGGCCATCTCGACGAACTACTCGATCACGTCGCAAGACGCTGGTTTCAGCAGCCGCGCCGACAACTCGCTGAAGTACATCGGCAAGTTCGGTGGCCTGACCGCCTCGCTGCTGTACAGCACGGGCGCCAACACGGTTGGTACGGCTAACGCCTACACCGGCGTTGCTGGCGAAGTTCCGGGCTCGTACAAGACCGGCCGTGAGTACAGCGCAAGCCTGATCTACGCAGGCGGCCCGTTCTCGATCGGTGCTGTGTTCGACGAAACCAACCTGGGCAACCCGACGGGTGTGGGCATCGACACGACGCGCGCCAAGATCCAACGCGCTTCGCTGGCTGGTACGTACGCTTTCGGTCCGGCTAAGGTGTTCGCTGGCTACCGCTACGCGCACGCCCTGTCGAACGCTCGTCTGCCGGGCGGTACGCTGGCAAACGGTACGGTCGACGCCAACGTGTCGAACCTGTACTGGCTGGGCATGGGTTACCAGCTGACCCCGGCTCTGTCGCTGACGGGCGCCGCTTACTACCAAGACTTCCGTTCGTCGGGTGCTGATCCGTGGAGCTTCGTGGCTTCGGCTGACTACGCCTTCTCGAAGCGCACTGACGCTTACCTGAACGTGGCCTACACGAAGAACAAGGACGGCTCGACCCTCGGTCTGGGTAGCTCGGGCGCTGCTGGTTCGGGCTTCGGCACGACCAACGGCTCGGCTAACCAGTTCGGCGCTGTGGTTGGTGTGCGTCACAAGTTCTAATTTGACGCGGGTGTAAGCCCGCATCAGATTCGGCTTGATTCAAAACGCCGGCATCCGAAAGGATGTCGGCGTTTTGTTTTGTGGTGTGGGATGGGGTGGTGGTTGATAGCATGCCAGGTGCCCTGGCTTGATCGGCATGTCCCGTAAGGCCCCCCTACCTGGGAGCTGTGCGACGCGCGCTGCACGGCCTGCTCGTGGCTTGCAGCGGTCAGCCGGAGGTGCCCTCGGCGCCCGATCTCGACAATCGGCCATCGACCCACACGCCCCAACAAAAAAACCCCGCCGGCTACCCGGCGGGGTTTTTACATTCAGGCTACCTAGTCCTTCAGCTTCCGATCGACCTTCCAGCCAGTCCTACTCTTCCTCATCCAGCGGCATTGCGCGCCGTGGCGGGGGAGGGCGCTTCCCGATGGTMACCGTGACCTCGGCCGGCTTGCCACGCCGGATCACCTTCATCTTGGCCTCGGCCCCCGGTTTGAGCTGCGCAATCGCATTGAGCAGCGCGGTGGTATCGGAGATCACCTGGTTATCGACCGACACCAGCACATCGCCCGGCTTCACGCCAGCCTTGTCCGCCGGTCCGCCCTGGACTACGGCGGCAATCAGCGCGCCATCCTTGGCATCGAGCCCAAACGACTCGGCGATCTCGGGTGTCAGGTCCTGCGGCTCCACGCCGATCCAGCCGCGCGTGACCGTGCCGGAGGAGATGATCGATTCCATCACTTGCTTGGCCGTCGAGACAGGAATCGCGAAGCCAATCCCCAGCGAGCCACCCGAGCGCGAGTAGATCGCCGTGTTGATCCCGAGCAGGTTGCCCTGTGCGTCAACCAGCGCACCGCCCGAGTTGCCGGGGTTGATCGCCGCGTCGGTCTGGATGAAGTTCTCGAACGTGTTGATGCCCAGGTGGCTGCGGCCCAGCGCCGAGACGATACCCATCGTCACAGTCTGGCCGACCCCGAACGGATTGCCGATGGCCAGCACCACGTCGCCGACCTTCACATTCTCGATCCGGCCCAGCGTGATCGCCGGCAGGTCCTTGAGCGTGACCTTGAGCACGGCCAGGTCGGTTTCCGGGTCGGAACCCACGACCTTGGCGTTGGCCTTGCGCCCATCGGTCAGGGCGATCTCGATTTCGTCGGCGCCGTCCACCACGTGGTGGTTGGTTAGAATATAACCCTCGGCGCTGACGATTACGCCCGAGCCCAGGCTGGACACCGGTTCCTGGCGCTCCGGCAGCCGGTCGCCAAAGAAGAACCGGAACCAAGGATCCTCGGTTTGTGGATTGGGCGACCGCCGCGAGCCGTTCTTGCTCGTGAAGATATTCACCACCGCAGGCATGGCCTGGCGCGCCGCGTCACTATAAGAGCCCTCGGCCGCGGAACCCGTCACACTCGGCACCACTTCCTTCAGTGCCACGATTGGTGAGCCTGATTGCACGGCCACCCGCCCGCGCTGCAGCCACTCGGGTTTCAGCGTGGCCACGACGAACCACACGGCCAGCACCACGGTGACAGCCTGGGCGAAAAACAGCCAGAATCGGCGCAACATATTGGAGTTTTGAGCAGAAAATGAAAACAAAAGAGCTTGAATTGTACTTGAACGATCTACTGGAAGTTTCCCGTTTCAAGGACTATTGCCCGAACGGCCTCCAAGTGCAAGGTAGATCGGAGGTCACCCACGTCGTCACCGGCGTGACGGCCAGCCTGGCCCTCGTCGAAGCGGCGATCGAGGCCGGCGCCGACGCCATCCTGGTCCATCACGGCTATTTCTGGAAAAACGAGGATGCCCGGGTCATCGGCCAGAAGCATGCGCGCCTGAAACGGCTGCTTGGCGCCGACGTCAACCTGATGGCTTTCCACCTGCCGCTCGATAACCATCCCGAGCTGGGCAACAATGCGCAGCTTGGCCTGCAGCTCGGCTTCATGCCGAACGGCCGTTTCAGCGACGATCAACTGGGTTGGACCGGTACACTGCCGCAGCCGATGCCGCTGCACGCGCTGGCCGCGCATGTCGGTGCGGTGCTCCAGCGCGAGCCGCTGGCGATTGGCGACCCCGATCAGATGATTCGCAAGGTGGGCTGGTGTACGGGCGGTGCGCAGGGCTATTTCGACGCAGCCGTAGCGGCTGGCGTCGATGTGTACCTGAGCGGAGAGGTGTCGGAGCAGACCACCCACCTCGCGCGCGAGAGCGGCGTGGCCTACCTGGCCGCCGGTCATCACGCCACGGAACGCTACGGCATCCGCGCGGTGGGCGAGCATCTGGCGCAGCGTTTCGGGCTGCGCCATACCTTCATCGATATTCCGAACCCGGTCTGAGCCGGGCTCCGGGCGTGGCGCGCGGTCAGGCGCGCGGCGTCTTCAGGCTGTCGCGGATCTCGCGCAGCAGCACGATATCCTCGGGCGTGGCGGCCGGCGTGGCCGGCTCCTCGTGCTTCGCGGCCATCCGGTTGAAGGCGCGGACCATCAAGAAGATGATGAAGGCGAGGATGACGAAGTTCACCACGATGGTGAGAAAGTTGCCGTAAGCGAAGACCGGCACGCCGGCCTTCTTCAGTGCATCGAGGGTATGCGGCACGCCGGGAGGCGGGTCCGCAAGCACGACGAACATGTTCGAGAAGTCCAGTTTGCCGATGATGCGGCCGATCACTGGCATGATCAGGTCGTTGACGACGGAATCCACGATCTTGCCGAAAGCTGCGCCGATGATCACGCCGACGGCGAGATCAATCACGTTGCCGCGCATCGCAAAAGTACGGAATTCGCTGATCATGCTCATTGGTTATTCTCCGCTTTGTTGTTTCAGATTAACGTTTGCGTTTGACACAGACTGCATCATCGCACCCCTGAGCGCAAGCCCGCGGGCGGGATTCGCGCTGCCATGACCGATTATCGACCAGTCGGCTATCGGTAGTTCGCMTATCGTCGAGGGATGTGCCTMAGGTATAATTTTTGGTTGACGCAAGATCTAATTGATGACATCCCCTGGGGTTTGGAATGAGTGACCAGCAAAACGTGAAGAACGTGGACAAAGGTCGCCGCAATTGGTTGATCGCGACATCTGTCGCGGGCGGCGTAGGAGGCGTAGCAGTAGCAGTGCCCTTTGTCAGTACCTTTGCACCGTCGGAGAAGGCCAAAGCCGCCGGGGCACCTGTCGAGGCCGATGTCGGTGGCCTCAAGCCCGGCGAGATGATGACCGTGGAATGGCGTGGCAAGCCGGTCTGGATTCTTCGTCGCACCCCTGAAATGCTGGCCTCGCTCCAGAAAACCGATAGCGAGGTGGCTGATCCCAAGTCCGCTGTGCCATTCACGATGGAGACGCCGGACTACGCCAAAAACGAAACCCGCTCCCGTGCCGAGCACAAGGACCTGCTGGTGGTCGTCGGCATTTGTTCCCACCTTGGCTGCTCGCCGTCCGGTCCGTTCGTGTCTGGCGCCAACCCCCAGCTCGGCGCCGATCCCGGCTTCCTCTGCCCTTGCCACGGCTCGACGTTCGACCTGGCGGGCCGCGTGTTCAAGAACAAGCCGGCCCCGCAGAACCTTGACGTCCCCCCGTACCAGTTCCTGTCCGACACCAAGATCGTGATCGGCAAGGACGAGAAAGGAGAAGCCTGATCATGGCGGCCGAAAAAGAAGTCAAGACCACCGGGCTGCTGGGCTGGATCGACGCCCGTTTCCCTGCCACCCAGCTCTGGGAAGATCATCTCTCCAAGTACTACGCGCCGAAGAACTTCAACTTCTGGTACTTCTTCGGCTCGCTGGCGCTGCTGGTCCTCGTGATCCAGATCGTCACCGGCATCTTCCTGGTGATGAACTACAAGCCGGACGGCACGCTCAACGCGGCTGGCATTCCGGTGGCCTTTGCCAGCGTGGAGTACATCATGCGCGAGGTGCCGTGGGGCTGGCTGGTGCGCTACATGCACTCCACCGGCGCCTCGGCGTTCTTCGTCGTGGTCTACCTGCACATGTTCCGCGGGCTGCTGTACGGTTCGTACCGCAAGCCGCGCGAGCTGGTCTGGATCTTCGGCTGCCTGATCTTCCTGTGCCTGATGGCCGAGGCGTTCATGGGCTACCTGCTGCCCTGGGGCCAGATGTCGTACTGGGGCGCGCAGGTGATCGTGAACCTGTTTTCGGCGATCCCGGTGATCGGCCAGGACCTGTCGCTGTTCATCCGCGGCGACTACGTGGTGAGCGATGCCACGCTGAACCGCTTCTTCTCGTTCCACGTGATCGCGGTGCCGCTGGTGCTGCTCGGCCTGGTCGTGGCGCACATCATCGCGCTGCACGAAGTGGGCTCGAACAACCCGGACGGCGTGGAGATCAAGGCGAAGAAGGACGAGAACGGCATCCCGCTGGATGGCATTCCGTTCCACCCGTACTACTCGGTGCATGACCTGCTGGGCGTGGGCGGCTTCCTGTTCTTCTTCTCGGCGGTGATCTTMTTCTTCCCGGAAGTGGGCGGCTATTTCCTCGAAGCCAACAACTTCTTCCCGGCCGATCCGCTGAAGACGCCGCCGCACATCGCGCCGGTCTGGTACTTCACCCCGTTCTATTCGATGCTGCGCGCTACGACGTCGAACTTCCTGCCGGTGCTGTGGCTGTTCTTCGCCATCGTGCTGGGCCTGGTGGTCCTGCGCAGCAAGGATGTGCGCGTGAAGATCGGCTCGGTGGCGATCCTCGTGATCCTGGCGGCAGGCTTCTACTTCATCGAAGCCAAGTTCTGGGGCGTGCTGGTGATGGGCGGCTCCGTGGTCGTGCTGTTCTTCATGCCCTGGCTCGACTGCTCGCCGGTCAAGTCCATCCGCTATCGTCCCGCCTTCCATAAGACAATTCTGATTGTCTTCGTGGTGGTGTTCCTGGTCCTCGGCTACCTGGGCGTGCAACCGCCGTCGCCGGTGGGTGAGAAGGTGTCGCAGCTCGGTACGCTGCTGTACTTCGCCTTCTTCCTGACCATGCCGCTGTGGAGCCGTTCCGGCGAGTTCAAGCCGGTGCCGGAGCGTGTCACGTTCCATCCGCACTAAGCGCCGCGCGACCCCCAAAAGAGGACAAGGACACAAGATGAAAAAGTTGCTTTCGATCTTCGCACTGGTCGGCGCGTGCTTCGCGGCCATGCCCGCGATGGCTTCCGAGGGGGGCTACCCCCTGGAGCCGGCGCCGCTCGACACCAGCGACGTGTCGTCGCTGCAGCGCKGTGCCAAGCTGTTCGTCAACTACTGCCTGAACTGCCATGGCGCGTCGATGATGCGCTACAACCGGCTCAGGGACTTGGCGCTGACGGATGACCAGATCCGTCAGAACCTGCTCTTCACGGCCGACAAGGTGGGCGAGACCATGACGATCGCGATGCCACCGAAGGACGCCAAGACGTTCTTCGGCGCCATGCCGCCGGACCTGTCGGTCATCGCCCGCGCCCGCGGCAACGACTGGCTGTACACCTACCTGCGTACCTTCTACCGCGACGACACGCGCGCCACGGGCTGGAACAACCTCGTCTTCCCGGCCGTCGGCATGCCGCACGTGCTGTGGGAGCTGCAGGGCCAGCGCACGGCCAAGTTCGCCGAAGTGGAAGAACACGGCCAGAAGGTGCACAAGTTCGCGGGCTTCGAGCAGGTCACGCCGGGCAAGCTGAGCACGCAGGAATATGACCAGGCCGCGGCCGATATCGTGAACTACCTGAACTGGATGGCCGAACCGGCGCAGAGCCACCGCAAGCGTCTGGGCGTCTGGGTGCTGCTGTTCCTCGGCGTGTTCACGGTCTTTGCCTGGCGCCTGAACGCGGCTTTCTGGAAGGACGTGAAGTAAGTTGTAACAGCCGTCAGCGGCTGCCGGCAGGGCCGGCGCGGAAGTTGCACTGTTGCAGCACCGCGCCGGCCCTTTTCCGTTGCGGATCGGCAGTCTAGGTGGCTCAAGCGTCTCTTTCTCTATTTGTAACTTATTTGCTTTTCGATGGGGCGTTCTGACAGAATGTTTGCCCTGTCCGATCTAGCGCTGCCAAGTTCGCCGTCATGCACTGCATCCGGCGACTTTACACCCAAGGAATTCAACCATGATGGTGTTGTATTCGGGTACGACTTGCCCGTTTTCCCAACGTTGCCGCCTTGTCCTGTTCGAAAAGGGCATGGATTTTGAAATTCGCGACGTTGATCTGTTCAACAAGCCGGAAGACATTTCGGTGATGAACCCGTACGGCCAGGTGCCGATTCTCGTCGAACGTGACCTGATCCTGTACGAATCGAACATCATCAACGAGTATATCGACGAGCGCTTCCCGCACCCGCAGCTGATGCCGGCCGACCCGGTGCAGCGTGCACGCGCCCGCCTGTTCCTCTTCAATTTCGAGAAGGAACTGTTCACCCACGTGTACGTGCTCGAGAACGAGAAGGGCAAGGCCGCCGAGAAGAATCACGAGCGCGCCCGCGCCGCGATTCGCGACCGCCTGACCCAGCTCGCACCGATCTTCGTGAAGAACAAGTACATGCTCGGTGAAGAATTTTCGATGCTCGACGTCGCCATCGCGCCGCTGCTGTGGCGCCTGGATCACTACGGGATCGAGCTCTCGAAGAACGCCGCGCCGCTACTCAAGTATGCGGAACGGATCTTCAGCCGCCCGGCGTACATCGAGGCGCTGACCCCGTCTGAAAAGGTCATGCGTCGTTAAGACGGTATCGACGCCACCGGAAGCGTAATGTCTGAAACATCCACCAAGCCTTACCTGATCCGCGCCATTTACGAGTGGTGCACGGATAACGGTTTTACGCCGTATATCGCCGTGTTTGTCGACGGGAATACGAACGTGCCGCGCGAATTCGTGAAGAACAACGAGATCGTGCTGAACGTGAGTTTCGACGCGACGAGCGGGCTGGACATGGGCAACGAGTGGATTGGGTTCAGCGCGCGCTTTGGTGGTGTATCGCGCAAGATCGACGTGCCCGTGGAAAACGTGCTGGCGATCTACGCGCGGGAAAATGGCCAGGGCATGGCGTTCCCGGTGGAGCGCAGCATCCCCGAGACGCAGGCCGCCACCGAGCGTGAAAACAATCCCCCGCCGAAGCTGGCACCGGTGGATGCAGACACGCCGGTCACGGCCGAACAGGGCGGCACGGACGACGATCCGACTCCGCCCCCGGTACCGCGAATCGGAGGCAAGAAGCCGTCGCTGAAGGTGGTGAAGTAGCCATCGTCAAAGTGGGTCGCATGCAGTAGAATCGCGGTCTGCAACAAAATGCCGGCTTAGCTCATCAGGTAGAGCAGTTGATTTGTAATCATCAGGTGGCGGGTTCGAGTCCTGCAGCCGGCACCATATAAATCAAGGGGTTACAAGCGATACGCTTGTAACCCCTTGTTCATTTCTGGTGGCGTGTAGGCGCTATGTAGGCATTCCCGGTCATCCTGGCGTCGCTTTTTGGGCTGCGATTCCTTCCGCAGTCAGCTCAAGTTGACCAGACTGACCAGCTTGACCGGGAAATTCCTCAATCCACGTTGTCGAGCAGTTGCATCAGGTCAGCCGGATGCTTTATCAGGTGATAGCTCCAGCGACCGAATCGACCCTCGCGGTTCACCGCTTCGCACCACCGCTTGGCAGCCGCCTCCTTTACCAGTGCGTCGTCAATCACTTGTCCCTTGATTTCGACTACCAGTTTCTCGCCGGAGACCAACTCGACGATGAAATCAGGCAGGTAGTTCCGCTTGTTTCCGTCCTTCCGATACGGTACGAGGAAGCCAAGATGGTCGTTCTTAACCCAAGCCCGAACCTTGTTGTGCGTGTCGAGGCAGTAGGCCGCGCTCTGTTCCCATTTCTTGGTGTCTGCCACCATCGCGTTCAGGTGGCTGCGGGTCACTGGCCATAAGTCGCGGCCCGTGGCAAATTCAACAAAGCGTGTCGAACGCATACCCGCTGCACCTGCCGGGATATTGGGCCGCTCCTGAGCTTGTCCGTTCACATCGACGGCCTGTAAGTTGTCGATGATGCAGCCGACCGCTTTGCCGAAATACGGGTTCAGAGCCACATCCTGAGGCGCGCGGTTTCCCTTGCAGACGAGCTTGGTCGCCAGAAACTGTTGTGCATAGGACAGCAATTGCGGAAAGAGGCGATGCGTGGGGATATTGTCGCCTTTATCTCGCTGCCACTGTCTAACCAGCGTACTCGCAAGAGTGAACGCAACCTGCTGGACGCGAACGCGCTCGCGCCAAGCTTCCAAGGTCACCAATTCCGCCGTACCAGGTCCATAAGCAGCAAGGCTGCCATCGGCACCTGCCAGTCCCTTCATGAGGACGGTATCCGGCACCTCAAGCGGGTCCAGCGTGAGCGTAGGGACCTTGGCCCAATCCAACGCAATGCGAGTGATGCCGGGGTCTGTGTAACCTTCAACCACCGGGAAGGTTATTTCAAAGTTAGCCTTGGCCGGGTCGGCGTATATCTGGTTAGAAGGTGGCGTCGGCGGCGGTGCTCCGCCTCCTTCCACCTTGAACGGAATCAGCTCGAACGGAACGCCGAAGACCTTGGCGGTTTCCTCCCGAAAAAAACCTGTGGCCTCGTCGATAGCGTAGGACGTGCGGCGCAGCGCGCGGCCTACCACCTGCTCACATAGCAACTGTGAGCCAAACGGTCGCAGGCCCACGACGTGGGTCACTGTATTGCAGTCCCAGCCTTCCGACAGCATTGCCACACTGATGATGCAGCGCACGTCGCGCCCAGGGGGAATGCTGGCGTCGATGGTCACCAAGCCACTGTCTTCATCGTCCAATGCCTTGCGGTTGTGTTTCTCGACCAGTGCCTCGTATTCCTCAGGGATATGGCTACCAGGCCAAGCAGTCTTGCCGATGGTGTCCAGCACAAAGCGCAAGCGCCGAGCTTCGTCGCTACCGCTCGCACCAGAAGCGATGTCCTCCGCAATCTTGCTGTCCACGCGGATGGTATTTTCCTGGCCGGGCTTGTTGCGGAACTCAATCGGCGACTGGCCATAGTCCGGCTTGCCGTTGGCCAGCCATTCATACAATTCCTTGGCCAGCGCGGTATCGCGACACACGACAATGAAGACAGGCGGCACATCGGTCTTGCGGAATCCCTCTTTGAATTGAGCTTTCCACGTATCCAGTGTCTTGCGCCACTCATCGGCAAGCTGCGTGACAGGCGTAGTCGCATAGCGCATCACCATGTCTGGACTGAGCTTCGCCTTGCCGCCGCCGTCTTGTTCGATACGCTCTTGAACCCAGCGCCACACATTGAAGTAGGCTGGAGTTTCGCCACCGGTGATGTCCTGAGTCGGCAACTGTGGGATTTTCACCAATCCCGCTTCAATGCCCTCCAGCAAGCTGAAGTCGGACACCACCCATGGGAAGGGCTTGCCCACTTCATTGCCGGAACCTTGGATGAAGAACGGGGTGGCAGACAGGTCTACGCAGAGACGCACGCCGTTCTTCGCCCCATTCAATGCCTTGTTGATGCGGTCCAGGCCTTCAATCCAGACGGTGGCCTCGCGTGCATCGGCGTCGGCGGTTTCCTCATCGAGGGCGTATTCATCGTCGGGTTCAGCCTTGCCGCGCCGGTAGGCGTGGTGGGCCTCGTCATTCATCACCATGATGGCGGAGCTGCGCCCTTTGCGATTGCCCAGCACCCGGCGCAGGAATGCCGTGTCGCTCTCGTAGTACTTGGTTTCCTTGACCTCAAACGCCGTAAGAACGCCTTGACGGTCCTTGACCTCGCCAACGATTTCAAAAGCGCCCGTCAGCGCCTGCTGGCGAATATCGGCTTCAGTCAGTTGGTCCCTGCCACCCAGCTTAATCGTGCGCCGTTTCTCCATCGGCATACCACGTTTCACTACCTTGGCTGACGTGCCATTTACGTCCGAAAGCTCACGGCGTTCGAGGTTATGCCAGTTGGTGACAAACACCTCGCCCCGACGTAGGTCGGGCATTCGATGCAGTGGCACCAGCTCACGGGTGCGATACAGGCTGATTTCGTCCAGATTCGGGTCGAGCTCGTGTAGCCGGTCGCGGACCGTGACGTTCGGGCAGACGATGAGCACCGTGTCCGAGTAATTCGGATTGGTGGAATCTGTCACCTTGTTCAGAATCGACCACGCGGCCAGCATGCCCATGACAGTGCTCTTGCCCGAGCCGGTACACATCTTCACAGCGTAGCGGATGAATGCCTTGTATCCGGCGGCCTTGGCATCGTCGCCAGGTTCGTCGGTGGGAATCCGGATGCCCTGTTTGAGGTCGTCCGGCCCTTCTATGAGAAGAAGTACCGTTTCGACCGCCTCAAGCTGGGCAAAGAAAAGTCGTTGCTTGCGGTCGGTCGAGTGCCACAGAGCTATCAGCTCCTTAGTGACTTTCGTCGCTCCGCTGTATTCGCGAGCACGCCATTCCTTCAGGCGCTGACGGATGAGGTTCGCCGTATCGAGCAGGTACTCATTGCCTTTTGCATCCTGGTCGAAAAGTACGGTTTGCTTCTTGGCCTTTTTTCCACGACCGGCATGCTCTGGAACTCGGAAGAAGTAGCTGGCAGGGCGACGGCCTTCGCGTTTTTGTGGCTGCTTCCCTTCCTCGATGTGCCAGTGGAACTTCGGTTCCTCGAACGGGGAATTGATGATGGGCGCTTCGACGGCGTTGATTTGCGACATTGCTCGCTCCCTTACGCAATGTTCTCGATAACGCGCATCAGCTCGTTACCACGCTCGTCAATGACCTTCACTGCAATCCGGCGCCGCTCGCCAAGCACGAACGGCTCGCTCGTAGTGCCTGCCAAGTGCGACCACACTGATTCATCGAAATCAGTTTTGAGTGATTTCTGCAGATTGTCCCAAGCGCTGGTCTTGGGAAAGAACACCTGCGTGGCATAGAAGGAGCCCGAGGGGTCGTAGTCAGTATCCAGCATCCAGCAGGGCAGGTTTTCTCCCTCGACCGACTCTTGTTCCATGCTGGCTGGATTAAAGATGTCCAAGCCATTCGCGTCCACCTTATAGAGTGCATCGCCCGCGTTGTTCTTCTGTGGTAGCTTGGTCAACTTCACGTCCGGCAGGCCGGTCACAGAAAAGATTTCCGATGCGCGGGTTGTCTTGAGCAGGTCGCTCATTGCCACATCGGGGGTCACAGTCACGTAGGTGCAATGGATACGCAGCTTCGGAGCGCCGTCCTTGTTGCGCTCCTCGATGAGTTCGCGTGCTTTGGCCTGAATCGCGAAGCCGAAGAAGTACAACTGGTCATAGCGTAGAAAGTGGGCTTCGCGCGCGGCCTCGAACACCACATCGGCCGAGATAGCCCCGGATTCCGGACCAAAGACGATGGCGATGCGCTTGCCATCCGCATCGGCCGCTTCGGCGTGCAGGATGTCTCCGTCACTGGTGCGACGAATCTGGTCCAGCACCAGTTCGCGATTGCCCGGCAGCAGCAGCTTCTTGGACTGACGCAACACCTGAGTCATGCGCTCGATGTGCGTTGCTGCGTCCGTTGCCGGAACTTCCTGAACCTGAAAATTGCCTGCGCTTCCAGCAGGACCGACCCCTTCGACAACCTGGGCAGGAGCAATCGTGGCCTCAACTACGAAGGGACCTGCGACACGAACCACATCTTTTCGCTCTTCCGGGCGGTCCACGAKAACCTCTGTTGCTGGCGGCTCATCGTTTGCGATATTTTTTAATGCAATCCGAGGTACCAAGCCACCTACTTCAACTCCTTTGCGATTTTGCCTACGCTTGTATACGAAGCCACCCGCAGGTCCTAGCTTTTGGTCTTTCAGGTCATAGTAGGGGAAAGTCGCGGTCAGAAGACGCTGACGTGCTAAGGCCAATGGTACCCGTGACGTATCGCAGGTAATCCATCGGCGCCCCCACAGCTCTGCCACATACGCCGTCGAGCCGGAGCCACAGGTCGGGTCGAAAACAAGGTCGCCAGGGTCAGTCGTCATTAGCAGGCATCGCTTGATGACCTMAACCGAAGTCTGGACAACATACAATTTATCCCGAGCACCAATCGTATCTGTCCACGTTGCGGTCTGCTTCGCCAATCTGTAGTCGTCGAGGTATAGCACGTAGCGGAGATACTTTCCCTCCAGCGCGATACGCTTCGCATTCACCAACTTCTTCATGCCTTCGGGGTTTGTCGGATAGCATCCCTTCGGCGCAGGCATGTATTTCTTCCCCTCGAATTCGACAGGGAACACGCCTGACTCTGAAAATGTAGGCGGCCACATTGAAACCAATCGAAATATCTTCGCGTCTTCTGGCAGCAGGGCGTGGTTATCGACCTGCTCTTTGGTCATCTTGTGCCGGCTTCCATCGGGCAACTCGTACCATTGCCAATGGAAGTCGCCCTGTACATCCTGTTCGATATAAAGTTGGTGATATTTCGTTTTGGTTTTGTCCTTGCCATACCAGAGCAAAAAGTMATTCATTTGCTCGAGGTACGTTGCCCCGAGCGGCATCGTCTTCTTTCTAAACGGGATGACCGAAATGAAGTTTGTAGCGCCAAAAACCTCATCCAAAACCTCCCTTGCATGATGCAGGTTTTCCTCCGAGATTTGCAGGAAGATGCTTCCACCCTCAGACAGCAGGTCCCTCGCTAGCGTTACTCGGTCACGCAGATAGGTCAGGTATKAGTGGAGGCCAAGCTCCCATGTATCCCGATAAGCCTTTACCATCTCGGGCTCGCGGGTCATTTCATCATCTGCGCCATGCGTCACGGCCCGCTTGCGAACAAAAGGCTGGAAGTTTGACCCGAATTTCACGCCGTATGGGGGGTCGATGAACACCATCTGCACCTGACCACCCAAGCCCTCGAACTCCAGCATGGAATTCATGACCTGGAGGCTGTCGCCCAGAATCATGCGGTTCTGCCACGGCCCTTTATGCTCATAGGCATCAAGTCGGTCGGTCACATCCAGTTGCGGGTCGCCAAACAGGTCAAGGTTGGTACCTTTGGCCTTGCGGTTCTTGATGCCGTCCAGTATGGCTTTGGTCGAATGTCGCTCATGCACGAACAGCGGGGTGGTTGGCACGCTGAGTTGATGTCGTTCAGCTTTGCCAGCCCAGTTCAGAAAGGGTTGAGACAGGGTCTGTAGCAGGCCCGCCGCAGCCTGGAGAGACTGCACCTGAACCCCGCCCCCTTTCCAGACTTGCGGCGACTGAAAGACCGTCGTTTCGCCTTCCTCTGCGCAGCGGGCAACCAGGCCAATCAGCCACTCGCCGAGTTCGCGCTCGCGGTTCTCGTCCCAAGACAGCGCCGGGTCAAGACTAGAGTCGTAGCTATAGACTMGGTTCGGCTTCTTGATGCTGAACTGGTCCTGGACACCTACGTCAGGGCGTTGCACCGCTTCTTGCTTATGCTGGTATTGTGCGGACGTGTCGCTCACCGGGGCTCCTTTATCCCATTGCTGGTCATCTGACTAGGCTGAGATAATAGCGCCTCGGCTTGGAGCAGTCATTTATTCGCCGAGGCGCCGTGCAGCGATGCGGCTATGCGGGCTTAAGATTCGTCGCCAGTCCAGCCCAAATCGGTTGAAAACCACGGATTATGGTGCGCGTGAAAGTCAGTGCCGTAAGGGCTGCCGCCGACATCGACTCCGCCGTAGCTGTCACTCGTCATCGGCAAGCCAGTCGCGGGATTAATCGGGGAATGTGACATGGTTGCTCTCCTTTTGTGCAGTGGGTAAATGCCCCGCCGCAATGAGCGGCGCGGGAAAAATCAGTCGTCGCTCGGAAGCATGAAGGTCACCACCAGCTCGGCGTCATCGCCTGGCTCAATGGACATCACAAGCGTTATCGGTGTGCGACGAACGCCTTTCCCGCCGCGCGCGACCCGGTAGTGCTGAAAAGGCATGCGGTTGCTCGATTTGTGATGGCGGGCCAGGTTGACGGCGACCCAAAGCAAGTCGTGCAAGCGCCCGCGCTCGTCCTGCTTGATTTGTCTCGCGCTGTCTTCGTCTGACCATGCGACCACCTCCGACCACGCTGCGGCCGTGACAGCTACAGGCACTTTGAAGCCCGCTTCCTTGGCCTCCGCCGAAACGTCAATCAACGCGCCATCTGCGATTGCCTTCGCGCGCGGGTATGCCGAAATGACTTCACCAAAGATGGCTGTCAGGTCGTCAAGGTCTTCCAATTGTGTTCTCCAGAGCTGACCGGGTTCCTAGATGTCGAGCCCGCTACCGATTCCCGGTTTCGGCGTGCGGGGTGGCGTGTTGCTTGTGCCGCCGTATTTCCTGAGTGTTTCGCCCTGAGCGCGCCATACGCCAGTCGGCCAGGTGGGCAAGGTCGCGCACGCAAGCCGCAGCCACGAAGGGGAACGGGTGAGTACGCGCGCAAACGCTCGACCTTGTTTGCCTGGCAGGCTGGAGTACGGTCGCTCTGTCTTGGGCGGGACAGTCGGGAAGTGCGGTGGCAGCGCCACCGTCACGACGAAGTCGTTGTCGCGGTCGCAGGCCGCGACCTATGCACGACATGCGTCGTGCGTGACCCGCAAGCCAGTGGCGCGCAGTCGAAGGCGGTCTGCCGGAGACGTAGGGGAACCGGGCTGCATCGCGGGCCGGGACAAGTGCGAGGCCGCACGCAGTCCATGCGGGCGCATTGGCCCCAGGCCAATCGACTGCGTGCATCAGGGGAGCCGACCGGCGCTGGAGACCCCAGTCTCCCAGAAGGTGCCCCAGCACCTGGCAGCCGGAWGGGGACGGAGTCCGCGCCCCGAGCTACGCGCGGGTAAGGGGGCTGAGTCAAGAGCAGCGCGGACCAAAGCCGACGACGCGTCCAGCGACGGTGGGCAGGCCCCTTACCCGCGCGCAGCGTGGGGCGCCAGTTGTTGAGACACGACCAGCGTCCAGCAGGGAGAATGCCCGGCAAAACGTCCAGTTTTGCGAAGAGGGCATGGTGGCTCGCCGCGGCAGCGGCTACGTCTCCCCGGTTCGTCCTCCGCCGTATCGGAGGTCGAACACGGGGGCATCGTCCGTTTCGCGCTATACGAAATATCGACACCCAATTTGGAGATAACTTCGTGACGGCGCGCGACGGGCGAATCATTGCGATGGAGAACKAGGTACGCATTCTTCGCTCGCTTCATCGCTTCGGATGGCTACGGACCCGCGACCTGGCCGTGGTGGTGTGGCAGCAGTGGCAGTCGCGGCCGGTCGGCGAGCCAGACCTGCGGCAGCTCGTCGCAACGGCGTCCGGGCTGCGCATGGCCCAACGCACCTTACGCCGACTTGCCGACGTCCGTCAGGTACTACGTGGGCAGGCACCAGACGGCAGCGTGATTTACGCGCTGTCGGAAGCCGGTGCACGCAGGTTGCAGCAGGCCGGTGTACCGGCGGCATCAGGCAAGGACTTGATTCGCAGCTTTAGCACCGCGCAGTTCCGGCACCGAAGCATTGCGAATGAGATTGCCATCGGCGGCATCCTCGCCGGTTATCGCGTCTCGACGGAACGCGAGATTGCGCAAGACAGGTGGCTTGGCGGCGCGGATGGCATCGCAGGCAAAAAGCCGGACGTATTCCTGCGCGTCGATAAGCGCATTGTCTGGGTCGAGGTCGAGCGAAGCCGGCGCAATGCGCGTGACTATGCGAAGCTGCTGAAGTGGTTGAAGCTGGTCGCGGATGACGCCGCAGGCGAATCGAAGCTGCTGGGCGATGGCCTGGTCTGGGAGAAAGTGGTGTTTATCTGCACACCCGCCTTCATGGCACGGCTGCGTCGTGACCTGCTGGCTGCTGGTTGCAAAAGGAGTGCGCTCGATGCGCTTGTATGCTTCGAGACCAAGCTATACCGATTCGAGGACATCGCGTTTTCGTGACAACAGAATCGTTGCATGAGAGCCAATGAGTCAGACAGGTCATGAACGGTGATTGACCTGCGGCCCAGACCGTGCCGCTTGTACTCGTCAACTCCTTCGCCATGGCTTCTTAATTTGAAAGCTGTGGTCGTGCAGATTGCAGGATGCCGAAAGCATCACGGTCGCTGTATGAAAATGAGGATTGGGCAACGTCCCCGCCGGAGGCATCCGGTGGGGCGTTGTTTTTTCATGGGCCCGCGCATGGTGACAACCTTGGCTGGTAATCGGCGTCCGCAACACCCTGAGTACCAATTGTTGAGTGAACCCGGTCAGTCTGGTCAGCACGGTCAGTGCCTGGTTCCGCGCGGGTCTCGCTTGGTCAGTGGATGAAGCATCGGCTTACCCAGGTGCTGGTCTGTGCCGTCATCGTGCGTCTGCCATCAGAAGGCAGGGCACGCGCCACCCGTTGGGGCATGTGACCCGCCTTCTGATTGGCTTGGCGCGGCGAAAGAATGGGTAAGCCTGCACGGGCTACGCCCGTGAAAGCGTCGCGCTGGATGCGTCTGGCAAAGCGACGGCTTGCAGCCGGTCACTGCTCCCTGGTTGCCGCCGCCCGCGCGAAGCGGGCGAAGGGAATCACTGTCGTTGATGATGGCTTGTATTCGTCTCGCAACGATGGAACGGCGGGCAGCCAGGAGCAACGGTCATGGTGAGGCGCCGCGCCTGCCCTCCTGGTCAGCCGGCTTCTCACTGCGCTCCACACGCTGCACATCGCGCCACCATGTCAGGTACACAGGTACACACCTATATAGGTGTGTACCTGTGTACCTTGAGGTACGTGTGGTGCACGTTCGGTACATGTACCTACACGTACCCTCGTGTACCTGCTTTACGTCCCATTGCCCGCGAGGGACACGACATCATCAGCCTCGTGAAGATGGCCAGCCGTCACCAGATTCTTCACGGAGCGATACACCGTTGAGGTCGGGTGGTACTCCTTGAGGTGAGCCACGACATCAGCCTTCTTCACCCCGGCCTTCTGCTTACGCAGGAACGCCATAATCTTGCTCTCGATTTTGCCGAATTTCGGGCCACTACGGCGCTCTGGCGCTGCGGCAGGGGCGACAACGCAGGTTGCCGCCGTTCTTCCCCACTTTGTCGTCCCTAGCTGGACCACATGGAGCGTGAAACCGATACGCTCACCTTTAGAGCCGAGGTCACGGTTCTTCGTCACTTCGGCGCATCGGCCCGCCGTATGGTCGGTCACTTCGAGTTCGACATCAACAGCGGCGCGCACACCATTCCATCCGCGCGCGCCAGCAGCGGCATTCTTGCCACTGTGGTGAATAAGCATGAAATGCGCTCCACACGCGTTGCGGATGCGGTCGATACGTGCAACGACAAGCCCCATATCTTGGCCTGTGTTCTCGTTTGCACCAGCGCTCAGGCGGGCGAGCGTATCGCCCACAATCAGGCGTACCGGCTGCCGATGCTTAGCCTCCAGCATCTTGACCGTTTTGATGATGGCATCGGTATCCGAGTCGTCCACGAACAGGTTTATCGTGTTTTGGACGATGAAGAAGTTGGGCATGTGAATGCCATGATGCTTCTGATAAGCCTGAACGCGACTGCGCACTGAATCTGGGGATTCGGCAGCCAGGTAGACGACCAGACCTTGGTCGACACGTCGCCCCATCCAGTCGATGCCTCGGGCTACTGCGGTGGCAAGGTCAATGGCAAAGAACGTCTTGCCGCTGTTCGAGTCTCCATACACCAGGCTGCTGCCACCGATGGTCAGCAACCCTTGCACCAGTTCGTCGAGGGGCGTATAGGCACTCGACAGGTCATGCGCGCATATGACATTCAGCGGCAGCTTTTCGGCTTTCGCTACGGGAGCCGGCTCCGACTTGGCGGTGCAAGCGGCTTGGTCCTTGATGCTGGTCTTCGCGCTCATGCTGCCACCCCATTCAGCAGTGCCTGAATGTCAGCGACGCGCCATGCCAGACGACCGTTGATACGGACGGGGCGGATGGGACCGTTTTCCAGACAGGCCCACTTGCGCAAAGTCTGCGGGCGGCGGTTCAGAGCGGCGGCGGCCACGTCGGTCGGGATGACAGCCTGAATGCTGTCGCGGATGAAGCTGAGCGAAGTGCGGTTGGTAGTGTTCATATCAACGACTGCATGTAGCCGTGCACAGCGGGGCTCGAATGTCCGTTGATAACGTGCCGAAATMGCTTCAACGTGCATCCGAGCATTCCGCCGTGTGCGGCTTTGTTCTTCGGCGTTGACGAACTATTGAGTGGGGTGGTGGTGGGGTCGCAAGACTGGGGTGGTGGGGTATTTACGCCCCACTCCAGGATGGCCATGCTTGTTGTGTCGCCGCGTGACCGTCATGACCAGACTGACCGGCTTTTGAGGACAATTCCTGCGAGTGGGCTGCCGTCACTGCGGGGCGCGCAAGCAGGCAATGAAAAGGCCACCGCAAACTGCGGTGGCCTTGGTAGGTGCTGGTTGACCGGCGATTTATAGCCGGACGTTACAGGTTCGGATGCGTCCAGCTGTTGTGGTCATGCGACCCTCCTCGACTTTGCCCAGCGTATCGGGCAGACGCTTCCAGAGTTTCGGCGACGAGACAGGGACCATGCCATTTGCCTTGCACCATGCCGCGTATGCGGCATAGACCTCCATCTTCGACGTATCGACGGACGTGGTCAGCTCGATGCCCCGGTCATCGGCCCATGCCTGTACGGAATTGGTCTCCAGGCGCGCAGACCGGATGGCACTTTGAATTGCCGCCGGTGCGCACTCGTCGAATCGACCGCGCGCGAGCAGGCGCATCAGGCCATCCAGCGCCCAGTTCAGCACACCAGACAGTTCATGAGCGATGATGCGGTTTGTCAGCAAGGGGTCCCGCTCGCTGGCTGGGATTTCGACATCGAACGGCACGATGTCGAAGCGTCGCCAGAACCCGTTGGTTTGGTCATGGACTGCCGGGATTTGGTTCGAGAGAACCAACCACTTCGCAGTGATGCGCGCCGAGACCGGGTCACGGTGTTTGCGGTCAATCTGCACCGTCTCGCCGGCAATGAGCGATTTGATGGCTTGCTCGTTGATGTTCCGTTGGGGCGCTTCGTCGCAGTAGATGAGCGACGCACCTATCATGTTCGATAGGCGGAAACCATCCAGTCGGTCGAGCTGGGCGGCAGCGGTGCGCGCGTGCAGCGCCTGCACGAGATTCGCTAGCGTTCCCTTGCCGTTCGCGCCGGAGCCGACCCACAGCTGCGCACGCTGGAAGCGCGCGTCGGGCAGCAGCGTATATCCGATGTACTCTTGCACACGCGAGCGCACGTCGGCATCGGGCAGGACTCGTTCAAGGAACGCGCCGAACTCGCGCGGCATCGCAGCACCGGGCTCATAGTCGCAGTTCAGGGCGTGGCGCACGCCGAGCGTCTTGTCGTGCGTGCGCAGGCTTACGCCACCATCAATATGCAGATACCCGTTTCGGACCGGGATGACTGCCGCTCGCGTCGGCTCGGTAAGCTCGGGGAGCCACAGCACTGCCGTCTTATAAGCAGCGGTGGCATTGGAGGCTTTGACGACGCCATGTTTGCCGTCTGCAATCCATTGCAGGGCGCGTCGTTCGGCCTCTCGGTCGGGAATAGGTGCCCAGTGCGTGCCCGCCCAGTCGAACAGCATGCCGCCTGAAGAGGCGTAGTTCCCCGTGGCTTCCAGCATTTCCGCGAAGCCGATGGGCTTGAAGGTATCGGCGGCGCTCATGCGAACGCCTCCACGACAACGACCAGAACGGTGGCTGGAAGGCTATTGAGGGTGAAGCTGAGCGAAGTGTATTTGGTAATGTCCATGTCAACGACTGCATCTGACCATGCACAGCGGGTCTCAAACGAGCGTTGATAACGTGCCGAAATTGTTTCAACGTGCGTCCGAGAATTCCGCCTTGCGTGGCAGTGTTCTTCGGCGTTGACGAACTATTGGGTAGGGTGCTGGTGGGGTCGCAAGACTGGGGTGGTGGGGTATTTGCGCCCCACTACCTACCGGCGAACTTGTTTCGGTTCGACATTGCAAGCCGGTTGGCTTTGCCTGCCGCCTTCCACGCATCGTCAAACGGGGAGTCTCCCCCGCCGAACAGGTCGGGGTGTTGAGACTTGCACAGGTTGCGAAGCTCCGTTTTGCCGCCATCGGGGATTTGCTGGCGTGAATACCCCAGTTTGTCGGCCATCTCTTCGATGGCTCGAATCTGCTGTTCTCGCTTTGTTGAGCCGGCATCGTGCTGGCGCGGGCTCCTTGGTGCCGAATTCGCACTCTGTACTTGCTGGCCGGAAAGTCGGGTGACATCCGGCTTGTCGGCCTGCTGGGCTTCTGGCGCTTCGAGCGGCCACACGTAGCGATGTTGGGCACACCAGGCGCGAACGTCTGCATGTGAGAGCATCTGCTTGTGGGCCCCCTTTGTCACCGCAATGGTGCCGCGCTCGATTGCGTCGGTCAGTGCCTCATCCCATGTCCAAAATGCATCGTCGTATTTCGGTGGCAAGAGGTCGGCATCGCTTGTGCCCGCAATGAGGATTTTTGCAACCCTGCTGCGTGAAAGCCAAGCTTGACCGTCATAGGCAAGAATCCAGCCAGGAATGCGCCGCCTGTCCGGAAAGACTCGGTCCTCGGAATCATCGTCAACTGGACGCGAAACGGCAACGTCATTGCGGGCGAGGAATGGGTAAATATCCGACGCGTAGAAGCCGAATCGCTCGAATGTCGATTGGGCTTCTTCGGTTGGCCTGCCATCGGCGTCGAATAGCGTGCCGTGGCTTCCAAAAATGCTGAGCTGGCGCAACAGATGTAAACGAGCGTTCATGTTCAGCGGGAGTACGGCACCCGACTCGTCGCAACGGCGGATGTAGTTGATGCCTGTCGGGTCACTGTCCAGGGATGAAACCAGGTAGCGCGCAGCTTCATTTGCGTAACCCCGCTCAGCCTCCCCAATTTGCGGGAACAACTCCCACAGGCTAATAAATCGACCGCCGTCGTCCGGCCGGCTTGCTGCTTCACTCACTGTACCCTCGCATGGAGCGTGATAAAGACCGGCCCGCTCGGCCAGATGCTACCGCCGACTATTCTAACGATGTGCGTTCGGCGGTTTGCGGGGTGCTCGTTGTTTGTGGCGCCTCATCCGGCTTAAAATCGATGCGCGCTTGTTCGAGCATCCATGCCTCGATGCGGTTATGGTACATGCGGAGCATGTCCAGGGGACGACGGCGGTAATGCTTCTCGGCGAGTGCGCTGGGCTTGTGGCCTTGTATCTGTGCAACGATACCCACGGGTACCTCGCACCATTCGGACAGCGTGCCAAACGAGCGGCGCAGGCCGTGCAGCGTGACATGGGGGAGGCCGGCAGCCTCGATTGCTGTCTGATGCGCGTAACGGGGCTCCGCGATGTGTCCGCTTCGGGATGTGGCACTTGGGAATACCCAGAGCGAGGGCTCCCATGTTTTGCCCTCGGCTTCAATGGCCTTCAATTCGATAAGGCTTGGTGGTGTGTCATTGACGCGCTTGAGGTCCAGTAGCAGCGAACGGAAATAGGGCGTCAGTGGGATGGTGCGAGAGCCTTCTATCTTGTCGCGTAGTGTGATGCTGTTCCAATCGAAATCGACGTCTTCCCACTTCAGTTCGGCCATCTCTTCGCGACGCGGGCCGTTGATGAGCAAGCCTTGCAGATATGCCGAGATGACTGGGTTATTCAGGGCTCGCACGGCGGCAAACCATACCTCCAGTTGCTCACGTTGCAGACTGTCGCCCTCCTTGGTGCCTGCGCTTGGCAGTAGGGCCGTCACCTTCTGAGAGGAATAGCAGTCAGCCGGAATCAGGCCGGAGAATTGTTCCTGGCCTTCGCTCCACCGTGCCCAAGCCTTGAGCATGCGGTAAGCGTAGGCGGCGCTGGTCGGGCGTTCGACCACTTCATCTTCCAGCCATGAAGCAATCTTCGCTCCTGTCATTTCCGACAGTTTCACTTGCATGAGCGGGTAGAGCGGGCCTTGCGAAGTCAGCCCCTTACCACGTTTCTTTTCCGCGCCGCCTGCCGCCGCCAGCTTGCGATGGTCCTCGATGTATTGCGAGCTGCGCGGCTTTTTGGTCTTGGGAGAGACCTTCTTCTGTAGGTCGGTGAGATAGGCATCCCATCCGTCAGAAAAGGTCACGCTTTGGCGTTCCGCTTCTGCTTTTCGGGCGGAGTGTGCTGCTTGTTGCTCGGCGGCCAGCTCGCGGGGGTCGAGGCCGCTGTCAATATTGGTCTTCAAGCGGGCGGCCTCGGTGCGAGCCTTGGCAAGCGGCCACGCCTGAGCGGTGCCAATGGTTACGCGGATGGTCTTGCCAAACAGGCGAGACTCGAAGATGTACGAGCGCGCCCCGTTGGGGGTCACGCGCAGGCCCAGCCCCGCCGCCTTGGCGTCCCAGTAAATCGTCTGTGTCTTGCCGGGAGCAGCCTCGAATGAGGACACCCTCTCTGCCGTAAAGTTAACCTTTGCCATCGCTCGCTCTTTTTCCGTGTAGGCGCCATGTAGGCAAATTGTGTAGCAATCGGTCAACACTGGTCAACATGAAAAATCATCAGGTGTATCAGATATTACTTGTGAAATATGGGTTTGTGATGCCTACATGAGCACCGGTCAACACCGGGGAATACGTTTTTTCATTGATTTGTAATCATCAGGTGGCGGGTTCGAGTCCTGCAGCCGGCACCAGATAAAACAAGGGGTTACAGCAAGCGCTGTAACCCCTTGTCCGTTGTAAACTGCTTGGTTTTTCGATCGGAAACCGGCGGTATGTCCCATCTGCCACGGCGCACTGCCCATAGCGGCCCGACGCTCGTTCGGCTCCTGTCTCGCCTGATCCACGTCGATGCTGCGGAACCTACCAGTTCCCTCTCCCACCAGCTAAGCCAATGGCTCGGGTGGACGGATGCCATCGCGCTGTCCGCCGCACTTACCAGCCATCCAGTGCCGGGATCGTCGCTGCCGCCGCGCCCGGGGAATGCCGAGGCGCGTGATGCCGTGCGCGTGCGCGCGGCGCTGGCCAATGCGATTGTCGATGACGGCACATCAAGCGCGCGGCGTCGTGGGCCGGGGCGCCCAGCCGTGCCGGCGGAGTCGCCTGACGCCACGGTCGATTTTGCTGTCTATCGCCACCGCTATCTGACCACGCAACAAACCATGGCGACGGAAATCGGCATATTGCGAGGCCGGCTACGCAAGGCGCTGACCGCCCGGCAGCCCGCGATGGCGAAGCTGGCGATGGTGGATACCGTCATGGAGCGCGTGGTGGGTGCGCGCGAGCAGAGCCTGCTGGCGAGCGTGCCGGCGCTGTTGGAAACCCATTTCGAGCACTTGCGCCAAGCCCATGAGCATGCGCCCGGCGCCTGGCTCACGCAGTTCCGCAAAGACATGCAGGCTGTCCTGCTTGCCGAACTGGACATCCGTTTTGAACCGGTCGAAGGGCTGCTCGCCGCCCTGCGCGCTGGCTAACTGCATAGACATGAACAGAATTCTTCCCMATATCGTCGCTTTTGTTGCCGGTCTCGCCGTGGTTTGCTGGATCGGTGCCGGCTACGCGGGCGCGAACGCGCTCGCCCTCGCCGTGACGTTGGTGATCGGTGCCTTCTACGTGACTGGCGCGTTCGAACTCCAGTGCTATCGGCAGGCGACGGCCTCGCTGGCGCATGCGGTCTCGAATTTGTCCGAGAAACCGGCGGGTCTCGGCCAGTGGCTGGACACGCTTCCAGCCGGTCTGCGCGATGCCGTCCGGCTGCGCGTCGAGGGCGAGCGCGTGACGCTCCCCGCGCCGACGCTGACGCCGTATCTCGTCGGATTGCTAGTCCTGCTCGGCATGTTCGGCACTTTCCTCGGCATGGTGGCCACGCTGCGCGGCACGGGCATGGCACTGGAAGGGGCGACGGACCTGCAAGCCATGCGTGCTTCGCTGGCGGCACCGGTGAAGGGGCTGGGTTTCGCGTTCGGTACCTCGGTCGCGGGCGTTGCCACGTCGGCGATGCTGGGCCTGATCGCGGCGCTGTGTCGGCGCGAGCGCATCGAAGCCGTGCGGCAACTCGACACCCGCATCGCCACCACGCTGCGCCCGTTCTCGCGCAGCCATCAGCGCGATGAGATGTTCCGGCTCGTGCAGCGTCAGGCCGAGGTCATGCCGACGCTGGTCGACCGTCTGCAAGACATGATGGCCACGATGGAGCGCCAGAGCCGGACCCTGGCCGAGCGCCTTGCCGCGGGCCAGGAGGCGTTTCACGGTTCGACCGAAGCGACTTACACGCGGCTGGCGTCCTCCGTCGAAGAAAGCTTGAAATCCAGTATTGCCGAGAGCGCGCGCGTAGTCAGCGCGGTGGTCGAGCCCGCCGTCAGGGAGACGATGGCCGGTCTCGCGCAGGAGATGTCGGCATTGCGCGAGACCGTCTCTGGGACGGTGCAGCAACAACTCGAAGGCATCTCGACCCAGTTCGCGACAACCACTGCCAATGTCGCCGATGTCTGGCAGCAGGCCTTGGGCGACCATCGACACGCAAGCGAAGCCCTGACGCGCGACCTCCGCCAATCGCTCGATACCTTCGGTGAAGCCCTGGTACGCGAGAACCAGCAAGCACTGGCTGGCACTTCGGCCAGTTTCGCATTGCAATCAGCATCGCTGGCGGCGACGGTGAGCCAGTCGCACGCCGATCTTCAGGCCCAGTTGCTGGCTCGCGACGAACAGCGCCTGGCCGCGTGGACCGAAGCGCTCGGCGCCATGGCCGCCGCCATCGCCACGCAGACGCAAGCCCAGGCCAGTGAGACGATTGCGGAAGTGTCTCGCCTCGTCGAGGCCACGACGGCGGCCCCCAAGGCAGCGGCCGCCATCATCGAGGAACTGCGGGAGAAGCTCTCCGACGGCCTCGCGCGCGACAACGCGATGCTCGCCGAACGTGGGCGCCTGCTGGCATCGCTGGAGACGATGCTCGATGCCGTGAACCATGCCTCCACCGGCCAGCGCGCCGCGGTTGACGGCCTCGTGACGACCACGGCGGAGCTGCTTGAGCGCGTCGGCGCCCGGTTTGCCGAGACGGTCGAGTCCKAATCCKGACGCATGGCGACGATTGCCGCGCAGGTGTCGTGCAGCGCCGTCGAGACCGCCAGCCTTGGCGAGTCGTTCGGCGCCGCCGTGCAGGTGTTCAGCGATGCCAACGGGCAGTTGGTCGCGCATTTGGAACGCATCGAGGCTGCGCTCGACAAGTCGATGACGCGCAGCGACGAGCAGCTCGCCTACTACGTGGCGCAGGCGCGGGAAGTGGTCGATCTCAGCATGCTGTCGCAGAAGCAAATCCTGGAAGACCTGCAACGGCTGGCAGCGCCGGGCGCGGCCAACGGACCGGGCGCGGAGGCCGCATGAGTGAGGACCTCGACGCCGGCGTGGAGTCAACGGCGCCCGTCTGGGCCGTCTTCGGTGACCTGATGTCGGTGCTACTGGGCGGCTTCGTGCTGATTTTGCTTGGGGTGATCGGCTTCCAGATGGAGCTGTCGGCCCGGCTCGAAGCCGAGGTCAAGCAGCGGCAGGAGGAGATGCAGCGGCGCGAGACGCTCGAGAAGGCGCTGGCGGGGCCGCTTTCGGCGGGCCGCGTGACGCTCGTGAACGGGCGCATCGGTATCAGCGGGAACGTGCTGTTCGCGGTGAATTCGGACCAGTTGCAGCCAGAAGGGCGCGAGTTGCTGAAGGGGCTCGCTGCGCCGCTGGGGGCCTATCTGCATGCGCGCGACGAGATCCTGATGGTGAGCGGCTATACCGATGACACCCAGGTGCGCGACAGCAATCGCCGCTTTGCCGACAATTGGGAATTGTCTGCCCAGCGCGCACTGACTGTGACGCGCGCGCTAATCGATGCGGGCATTCCCGCCGCGATGGTGTTCTCTGCCGCGTTCGGCGCCGAGCAGCCGGTGGTGCCGAATGCCGACGTCGCGAGCCGCGCCAAAAACCGCCGCGTGGAGATCGCGCCGATTCCGAGAGTGTCCACGGGTGCGGCAAAGTCTCATGGCTGAATTGGACCCGCACCAGGACCCGCACCAGGACCCGCGCCAGGATCCGCGCGCCCGCCTCGCCGCCTGGCGCGAGCGCGGCGCCGAACGGATCGACGCGGTGCGCTTCCGATTCCTGGAAGCGCTGGCGCGGCGCTCGGCGACCCAGCATGGCGAAGCGCGCGAACTGCTCGATGCACGGCTTGCGCACCTCGTGGCGTCCTTTGGCGATGCCCTCACGCAAGCCGCCCCACGCGCTGACCGGCCGGCCAAGCCAGACGCCAGCCCGCTCGGCGGACTCGTGGAATACATCGCTGCGCGGTCCTCGGCCAGTGCGCTGCCACCTGTCGCTGGCGCGCAACGCGGTCCCGAGCCGGCGCCGGCCCTGATCGACTATTTCCGCGACAGTTGGGCGCGCGTCAGCGCCGACCGCCAGTTGCGCGCGGCACTGGACAGCGTGCCGGCGAACGCCGGGCCGCTCAATACGAATCATCTTGTGCATGGCGCACTTGCGCTGATGCAGGACGTATCGCCGGGCTATTTCCAGCGTTTCTTGTCCTATGTCGATGGCCTGGCGTGGCTCGAGCAGATGAGCCCCGGCGGCGCGCCCGCCGAGCCGACAGCACGCCGTGCCGCAAGCGCCCCAAAACGGCCGCGCGTCAAGCGCCGTGCCGCCGATGCCGACCCCCTTGCCTGATCGCCCATGGTTGCACGCATAATGTGCCGCATACAGTTGGGATAACAACAGGAAGGGTCAATGATGGATAACAATCAGGGCATGGGCGACCTCGCGCGCCTCGCCGCGGCGGTGGCCGTGGCAACGCTTGCCGCCTGCGGCGGTGGGGGCGATGACGACGGCGGTTCGGTCGTCCGCGTCTCGGACGCTGCCGCCACGACGAGCAAGTCCACCGCCAGCGCCAGCGTACTCCCCACAACGCGCTGGATGCCGGCCGTGACGGACACGTGGCAACTCCAGCTTCAGGGCAAGCTCAACACGTCGTACAACGCCGTCGTGTTCGATTTCGACCTCTTCGACACCCCGCAGGCCACCATCGACACGCTGAAGTCCCAAGGCAAGCGCGTGGTCTGCTACTTCTCCGCCGGTAGCAGCGAGAACTGGCGTTCGGATTACTCTCAATTCACGGCCGCCGACCAGGGCCATCAGCTCGATGGCTGGGCAGGCGAGCGCTGGCTCGACACCCGTTCCGCCAACGTCCGCAAGATCATGACGGCGCGGATGGATCTGGCGAAGGCGAAGGGGTGCGATGGCATCGACACGGACAATGTCGACGGCTACACCAACAACCCCGGCGTGCCGTTGACGGCCGCGACGCAGCTCGACTACAACCGCTTTCTGGCCACCGAGGCCCACGCGCGCGGGCTGGCCATCGGGCTCAAGAACGATATCGATCAGGTCGCCCAGCTTGCCGGCGATTTCGATTTCGCGGTCAACGAGCAGTGCTTCCAGTACAACGAATGCGGGGTCTACGCGGCGTTCACCACGCAGGGCAAGGCCGTTTTCAATGTGGAATATGCGGCGAAATGGAAGGACCCCGCGCGGCGCCCGACGCTCTGCGCGAAGGCTCAGGCGCTGAACCTGCGCACGGTGGTCTTGCCGCTGAAGCTGAACGATAACTTCCGCTACACCTGCGACTAGGCTGTTGCAATTCAGGCCGGGGGAGGCCGGCGAGCCGCCTCAGTCTGGCGTCTTGCCGGTTTTCTCCAGCTCGCGCCACGCCAGGAATAGCCGCGTGTCGAATTCGAGCTGGTGATAGCGTGGCTCCATGTGCTCGCAGAGCCGATAGAACGCCTTGTTGTGGTCGCTCTCTTTCAGGTGGGCCAGTTCGTGGACGACGATCATGCGGAGAAAGTCCGCCGGCGCCTCCTTGAACAGCGACGCCACGCGGATTTCCTTCTTGGCCTTGAGCTTGCCGCCCTGCACGCGCGAGATGGCGGTGTGCAGGCCGAGCGCGTGCTGCGCGGTGTCGAGGCGCGCGTCGTAGCCCACCTTGTGCAGCGGCGGCGCGCTGCGCAGGTATTCCTGCTTGATGTCCGACGTGTAGTCGTACAGCGCGCGATCCGTCTGGACCGTGTGCGGCGCCGGATAGCGCCGCGCGAGGTGATCCCCCAACCCGCCCGCCGCGATCAGCGCGCGCACCTGGTCGAGCACCCCGGGCGGATAACCACCCAGGAAGCGCATCGGATCCTTCACGCCGGGGCGCCAGCCTTCGCTCACAGACCCTTCCTATTTAGTGGTGATGATGGTGATGGTGCATCCAGCTGTTATCCACCGAGTTGACGAACGACTCGACGGCGTCCTTGTCCCCGGTGGCATGGCGCATCATCTCGCCGCACTTGCAGAAACCCTGGTACGGCAGGATGTGCGAGCAGGCCGACGTCTTTTGCAGATACAGTGTGACGGGTTTGGTGCACTTCTTGCACTTGAACTTGAGGGTAAGAGCAGCTTTCATGGCAATTCGGACCGAGTGTCGGACGCCTCGCGGGATTCGCGGGACAAAGGCGACATTGTAACGATGCCCACGAATCAGCGTGGATCGCTGGTTTTCGACGGGGCAATCCGGAACGGCTCGATTTCGTACTGCTCGCCATGCTTGCGACAGTCATCGGCGATGGAGATCCACCAGTCCACCGTGACGATATACGTGCTGCCGTTGATGTCGTTCTCGGTKGCAACAGTGTCGCGGCCGAGTTTGAGATTTCGGCGGGCCATCGTCAGGGCTTTCAAGCGGGTGTCGGCGTAAAGGCTGGGGTCCCAGAGCATCATCAGCCGTTTTTCTTCCCAGACCACCCAGGCCAGTTCGTTGCCGCTGGGGAATTTATAGCCCACGACACAAAAGCGATTCCGCTCTCGGTTTGCTCTCTCTATCGCGAGGAGGTACTTGATTGTCGCCCTTGGGTCTAGGTAGCCCGGATCAGCGGAGACTCTGAATCGCCCGGAGGCATTGCCGGCAACAGCATCAGGTAGATCATGATTCGCTTGTGTACTGCTCCACCCTAGAAGTGCGAATAGCAGGAAGCCCCAAGGCGCTATTTTCATTGACGCGGCTCCCTGATCGCGAACGGCTCGATTTCGTACTGCTCGCCGTGCTTGCGGCAGTCATCGGCGATGGAGATCCACCAGTCGACTGTGACGAGATAGGTGCTGCCCTTGATGTCGTTCTCGGTGGCTACGGTGTCGCGGCCGAGCATTAGGCTGTGGCGCGCCATTGCCAAGCCGGCCAGCCGCATGTCCGCGTCAGAGCTTCCTCGCCAGAGCAGGAGGGTTCGCTCCTCCTCCCACAAGGTCCAGACCACCAAATATCCTTGCGGCATCCTGTAGCCAACAGTGCAAAATCGATTGCGCTGTTGGTTCTTGCCGCTACTGGCGACCAGATAGCGAATGGCTTTAGCGGGATCCCTGTAATAGGGGTTCGTCGAAGCTCTTGTGCGTCCCGTTGCGGTTTCCGAAACGGCGTCCGGTAGCTTGTCTTTGGCCATGGCATTTATCGAGCAGAAGGCCAAGAGAGCCAGGATTGTCTTTCTCATGGAAGTCGCCCTATTTTTTGGCATTCAACTGCGCAAGAAACGACTTGGTCAATGTGTAGAACTGCTGGCCTCCAAGTTGTTGAAATGGCTCGAAATTGGGCCCCGGTGGCTTTGACGGAAGCGTTCGCCATGCGTACATCTCGCCGGCAGATGGGTCGTTTCCAAAATGCTTTCCACTGGCGACCGCTATCGCATTTTCCACGTAGGTTCGGAAGGCCGCGTTTTTTGCGTGCGTACCGTCGTTCGCAATGTTCATGGTTTTGTTCAGCAGAAGCGCCGGACGGTCCGCAATGATCGGGTAGCTTTCGAAACCCTCTACCTGATTGGGTGCCTTGATAAGATCGGTCAAGCTGGTGGCACCGCGCGCTGCAAAATGTGTTGCCCCGAGGCGTAGCCGATTACGCATGACATGCACCATCCATTGCATGCACTTGAGCGCCTCATCCAGACTGCTGAATTTGTCGCTATCGGGGTTCGCGTTCTCCACCACCAACATCCGCGTCAAAATCCCCGCCTCGGTCCCCGCGTCTGGCAACTCAAGCCTTGGCAACACCTCCACCGTCAGCCTCGGCGTATTCGCATCCCGCTGGGTGGTGCCATATATATAGGCATCGACATGCACCACCCGCCGGCTCACGATGCCGGTTTCGCTGACTTCGATCTTCAGTTGTTGCTCGATATCCCGGTCATTGACCTTGAGCGGGAGGATTCTCAAGGTGGAGTCGCTGCTCCGGAAGGCGAGATGCCTGCGGTTCGGGCCCAGGCCCGAGACCCTGAAAGGGAGTTGGTTTCCAGCGAAGAGCGTGATTTGCGCGCCCATTGCCGCGCCGCTGCGGCGCAATAGTTTTGCCATGTCGGGTCCGATCCAGTGGTGAACCCGCCTGATTCTCCGAACCGCTCCTTGCCTCTGCAATGAGACGAGTCTGAAATTGGGCGCCATTTTTGCCGTGCCCGCGGCACGCCGGCCCCGCCCATCCGCCTGCTACACTCCCGCCATTCCTAGTCACACACCGCACACCTCCATGGCACAGTACGTTTTCACCATGAATCGCGTGGGCAAGATCGTTCCGCCCAAGCGTCACATTCTCAAGGACATTTCGCTGTCCTTCTTCCCCGGCGCCAAGATTGGCGTGCTGGGCCTGAACGGCTCGGGCAAGTCCACGGTGCTGAAGATCATGGCTGGCCTGGACAAGGAGATCGAGGGCGAAGCCACGCCGATGCCGAACCTGAACATCGGCTACCTGCCGCAGGAACCGCAGCTCGACCCTGAGCAGACCGTGCGCGAGTCCGTGGAAGAGGCGCTCGGCGGCGTGTTCGAGGCGCGCAAGAAGCTCGACGAGATCTACGCGGCCTATGCCGAGCCGGACGCCGATTTCGACGCCCTGGCCGCCGATCAGGCGAAATACGAGGCCATCCTGGCCGCCAGCGACGGCAACAACGTCGACCTCCAGCTCGATATCGCCGCCGATGCGCTGCGCCTGCCGCCGTGGGAAGCCAAGGTCGGCCATCTGTCCGGTGGCGAGAAGCGCCGCGTGGCGCTGTGCCGCCTGCTGCTGTCGCGCCCGGACATGCTGCTGCTCGACGAACCGACCAACCACCTGGACGCCGAGTCCGTGGACTGGCTCGAACAGTTCCTCACGCGCTTCCCGGGCACCGTGGTGGCCGTGACCCACGATCGCTACTTCCTCGACAACGCCGCCGAATGGATCCTGGAGCTGGATCGCGGACACGGCATTCCGTGGAAGGGCAACTACAGCTCGTGGCTGGACCAGAAGGAGCAGCGCCTGAAGCAGGAAGAGTCGACCGAGTCGGCGCGCCAGAAGGCACTGAACAAGGAACTGGAGTGGGTGCGCCAGAACCCGAAGGGCCGGCAGGCCAAGTCGAAGGCGCGTCTGGCGCGGTTCGACGAACTGAACAGCCAGGAATACCAGAAGCGCAACGAAACCCAGGAGATTTTCATCCCCGTGGGCGAGCGCCTCGGCAACGAGGTCATCGAGTTCGACGGCGTGAGCAAGGGCTATGGCGACCGCCTGCTGATCGACAACCTGAGCTTCAAGGTGCCGCCGGGCGCGATCGTCGGCATCATCGGGCCGAACGGCGCCGGCAAGTCCACCTTCTTCCGCATGCTGACCGGCAAGGAGCAGCCGGATAGCGGCGAGATCAAGATCGGGCCGACCGTGAAGATGGCGTTCGTCGACCAGAGCCGCGATGCGCTGGATCCGAACAAGACCGTGTTCGAGGAAATCTCGGGCGGTTCGGACGTGCTGACCGTGGGCCGCTACGAGACACCGTCGCGCGCCTACATCGGCCGCTTCAACTTCAAGGGCGGCGACCAGCAGAAGCATGTGGGCACGCTCTCCGGCGGCGAGCGCGGCCGGCTGCACATGGCCAAGACGCTCATCGCGGGTGGCAACGTGCTGCTGCTCGATGAACCGTCGAACGATCTCGACGTGGAAACGCTGCGCGCGCTGGAAGATGCGCTGCTGGAATTCGCGGGCTGCGTGATGGTGATCTCGCATGATCGCTGGTTCCTGGACCGCATCGCCACGCACATCCTGGCGTTCGAGGGCGATTCCCACGTGGAATTCTTCCCCGGCAACTACCAGGAATACGAGGCGGACAAGAAGCGCCGCCTCGGCGAGGAAGGCGCCAAGCCGAAGCGCATCCGCTACAAGCCGATCGTACGTTGATCGTGGGATTCCCCTCTCCCGCGCGGGGGAGGGGAATCCGCAGGCATCACCCCCGCATCACCCCCGCACCAGCCTCACCTTCGTGATCTCCGAAGGCGCCCCGAAGCGTTTCGGTGGCCCCCAGTAGCCCGTACCGCGGCTCACATACACCCACAGGTTTTCATGCCGGTTCAGCCCATGCACGTAGGGCTGCTGCATCGGCACGAACAGGTTCCACGGCCAGAACTGCCCGCCATKGGTATGTCCGGACAATTGCAGCTGGAAGCCGGCCGCCGCTGCCGCCGGTGCGGTACGTGGCTGGTGGGCCAGCAGCACCCGCACCGCCGCGTGCGCCGGCGCGCCGGCCAGCGCCTGCACCGGGTCGCTGCGATGGCTATCGATGAAGTGGCCTGCCGAATAGTCGGTCACGCCGCCCAGCACCAGCGCTGCGCCGTCCCGCTCCACCACCACATGCTCGTTCATCAGCACGCGCAGGCCCAATCGGCGTAGTTCAACGATCCACGCTTCGGCGCCCGAGTAGTACTCATGGTTGCCGGTCACGACGAAGGCCCCGTGTTTGGCCGATAGCCGGCCCAGCGGTGCGGTGTGGTCGGCCAGCTCGCGCACGGTGCCGTCCACGAGGTCGCCGGTCACGGCCACCGCATCGGCCTGCAGCTGGTTCACGCGGTCCACGATGCGGTCCAGGTAGGGCTTCTTGATCGTCGGGCCGACGTGGATGTCGCTGATCTGGGCGATCGTGAAGCCGTGCAGCGCCTCGGGCAGATTGGGAATCGGCACATCCACCTCGACCACCCGGGCCAGCCCGCGCGCATTGAAATAGCCGATCACGCTGACCAGCAGCGCCAGCCCCACCACGGCGGCCGCGCTGTCGGGCAGCAGGGCGGGCGGATGCCAGCCCACGGCCAGCGTCCCGAGCAGGAACAGGTCGCGCGCCACGGTCAGGATCAGCAGCGTTGAGAAAAATCCCATCGCCAGCATGCCGAGCCAGGAAACCCGGTCCGCCCAGGGCGGCGTCAGGCGCCGTGCCAGCAGCGCGGTGGGCAGCAGCAGGGCCGAGATGACGAGCCAGAGCGCGCCCAGGCAGGCCACGGCCATCGGCACGGGCAGGTCCGGCAACAGCCGCACGCCGATATAGCCATGCAGCAGCGCCGTGATGGAGGCGGCAAAGAGAATCGAACGGCGGGGCGGCAGGGCGCTCATCGGATGGCCTTAGGCATCGTAGTTATCCGAGGAAGGTGAGGCTGGCATAACGCGGCTTCAAGGGCAGGGTGCCAGATTCAGAGGATTTTCAAGCGAAGCAAGATGCACACCTGGCCTCAGGCCGGGCGGTCCAAACCGTACCCAGTGCTGCGGTGATCTGCGCGGATTCAACGTACGAAATGAATGTTTTCGACAGGGATTGTCCCGTCTGAGCGCCTCCATTAGATTCCTCTCAGCAKCCCGCTTGTGCCGGATGCTGCGCAATTCGACGGAGTCGCCATGTCGTTCCGCTTCATGCGTGGGTTGTCCTGCCGGGCGATGGTCGCCCTGGCCTTGCTGGGCGCCACCGCGCCAATCCTGGCTGCACAGCCGCCGGCGCGCTCGCCGCTCACGCCACTCACGTGGCCGCGCAACTTTGATACCGCCGGCGACCACATCGAGCTCTATCAGCCAGAAATCGAGAAATGGGATGGCACCCGCATGTCGGGCCGCGCCGCCGTGGCGGTGGGCCCGCGCGACGGCACGCCGACCTACGGCGTGGTGCATTTCTCCGCGACGGCCGACATCGACAAGCCCTCGGCGCTGGTCCAGCTCTCCCAGATCGAGATCGAAAGCGTGGAGGTCCCCACCCGCCCCGACGCGGCCGACACGGTGCGCCAGGCGGTCATCGCGCGGCTGCCGGCCAAGGGGCTGACGGTGCCGCTGGATCAACTGCAGGCCAGCTACGCGGTGTCCCAGCAACTGGGCCGCGCGGTGCGCGTGCCGGTGAAGAACGACGTGCCGCAGATCCTGTTCGCCACCACGCCGACCTTGCTGGTGCATGTCGATGGTGAACCCGCGTGGCGCGCCGTGGGCGGCACGTCGCTGGAGCGGGCGATCAACAGCCGCGCCCTGCTGTTGCGCGAAGCGGGCGGGGAGCTTTGGCTCAACGCCGCCGGTTACTGGTACAAGTCCGAGTCGGCGGGCGGCGCGTGGGCCGTGGTGCCGTCGCCGCCGGCGGCCCTGCTCGGCGCGGCCAGCAAGATCCAGGCAAACAAGGCCGAGCCGAAGCCCGATCCGATGTTGCCGGCCAGCGGCAAGCCGCCCGCGCAGGCGCCGGCCGTGCTGCTGGCCACGCAGCCGGCCGAACTGATCGTCACCAGCGGCGAGCCGAAGATGACCCCGGTGGGCGGCACCAGCCTGCTCACGGTGTCCAACGCCGATCACGCGGTCTTCGTCGATCCATCCACCAACCAGTCTTACGTGCTGCTCTCGGGCCGCTGGTTCCGCGCGCCAATGCTGACCGGGCCGTGGACGCACGTGGCTGGCAATCAGCTACCGGCCGACTTCGCCAAGATCTCCCCGCAGGATCCCAAGGCCAACGTGCTGGTCTCGGTGCCGGGCACGCCGCAGGCGCGCGAGGCCGAGATCGCCGCCACGATTCCGCAGACGGCATCGGTGGCGCGGGCCAAGGCCACGGTGGCCGTGGTCTATGACGGCACGCCGAAGTTCGTGCCGATCACCGGCACCTCGCTGCAATACGCGGTGAACACGGGCACGCCGGTGATCGAGGTGGATAGCAACCATTACTACGCCGTGGCCAACGGCGTCTGGTTCACGGCGAGCGTGCCGGGCGGACCGTGGCATGTGGCCACCGAGGTGCCGTCCGCCATCTACACCATCCCGCCGAGTTCGCCGATCTACTACGTCACCTACGTGCGGGTCTACTCGGTCACGCCTGAGGCGGTGGTGGTCGGCTACACCCCGGGCTACATGGGCGTGGTGGTCAACCCGGACGGCACCGTGGTCTACGGCACCGGCTATGTCTATCCGCCCTATGTGGGCGCCTACTACTACGGTTACCCCGCCACCTACGGCTATGGCGCCGGGTTTGCCGTGGGCGTGACCGAGGGCTTCGCGTTCGGCTTCGCGGCCGGCGCCATCTGGGGCGCGGCGTCGCCGTACTGGGGCCCGTACTGGTGGGGCGGCGGCTACGGCTGGAACTACGTCAACGTGAATCAGGCGAATTTCTATGGCCGATGGGGCCAGGGCACGGTCACGCACGCCCAGGGCTGGAACGCGTGGACCGGCACCCAGTGGCGCGGCACGGCGGGGTCCGGCTACAACCCGGCCACCGGCGCGCGCTACCAGGGCAGCCGGGGCGCCGCATTCAATCCGTATTCGGGCGACTACGCCGCCGGGCGGCAGGGCTCGTTCTCGAATCCATCCACCGGGCGCGAAGGCGCCGGGCGCGGCGGCGTGGTCGGCAACGAGTACACGGGCAACTACGCGGGCGGCCGGCAGGTGGCGGGCTACAACGCGCAAACCGGCCGGGCTGGCGCCGCCGAGTTCGGCGTGGCCGGCAACACCCAGACCGGCGACCACACCGCCGGCAGCCGCGGTGTGGTGGTCAATCCGAACAAGAACAACGCCGTGGCGTGGAACAACGGCAACGTCTACGCCGGCCACGACGGCAACGTCTACCAGCGCACCGACGATGGCTGGCAGCAGCACACCCCCAACGGCTGGCAGCCGGTGCAGCCAAACAGCGACGTGCAGAACCGGCTCGACCAGCAGCGCCAGGCGCGCGATGTCGGCCAGCAACGCTTCGGCAATTCCGCGCAGCAGTGGCAGGGCCGCGGGGGCGGCTTCCAGGGCGGGGGCGGGCGCTTCGGTGGCGGCGGATTCGGCGGCGGAGGCGGTCGCTTCCACGGCTTCCGGCGCTGATCGCGCGCAGTCTCGAACCCGCCTGTCTGCAGAGACTGCATCGAACGATTTTGTTGAAGGCGGCGACGAAAAGATTGAATGGTGGCGCCGCCGACGCCGCTTTAACCTGCCCACACGCACGTTGTGCGGCACGCCGCCGCGCAGCGAGACCCAACCGCAGCGGAGCGGCACATGAAACTGGTTTTCCCCATCGTCCTGGCCGTTGCCGCGCTCGGCCTGGGTGCCTGCAAGAAATCCGAACCCCCGCCGGCAGCCCAGCAGGCCGTGCCGGTGCAGGTGGTCAAGACKGCGGCGCAGGACCTGCCCGTGACCTTCGATTTCGTCGGCCAGACCGAGAGCGACCAGGCCGTCGATATCCGCGCCCGCGTGGCCGGCTTCCTGATCAAGCGCAACTACACCGAAGGCGCGGTGGTCAAGGAAAACCAGCTGCTGTTCGAGATCGACCACAAGCCGTTCCAGGTCCAGCTGGACGCCGCCCGGGCGCAGCTGGCCCAGCAGAAGGCCCGGTTCGAGGTGGCCCGCGCCAACCTCGCCCGTGTGAAGCCGCTGGCGGCGCGCAACGCGCTCTCGCAGAAGGATCTCGACGACGCCAACGGCAACTTCCACGAGGCCGCCGCCGGCGTGGAGCAGGCCCAGGCCGAGGTGAAGACCCAGGAACTGAACCTGTCCTACACCTACGTGCGCTCGCCCGTGGATGGCGTGTCCAGCTTCGCCGTGCTGCCGGTGGGTGCCTATGTCAGCACGTCCAACAGCCTGCTGACCACGGTCTCCACGCTCCAGCCGATGCGGATCAACTTCAGCATCTCCGAGCCCCAGACGCTCGAGTTCCGCGCCCAGCGCGAGGCGAAGTCGCTGGTGGTGCCGCACGACGATCAATACACGGTGACCGTGATCATGGCCGATGGCAGCGAGTACCCACAAAAGGGCCGCATCACCTTCGCCGATGCCACGTACAACCAGAACACTGGCACCTACCTCGTGCGCGCGCTGATGCCGAACCCGGGCGGCCAGCTGCGGCCCGGCCAGTTCGTGCGCGTGCTGGTCAGTGGCGCGAGCCGGCCCGGCGCCATCGTCGTGCCGCAGCGCGCGGTCATGCATGGCCCCAAGGGCGATCTGGTCTACGTGGTGGACAAGGACAACAAGGCCCAGCCGCGGCCGGTGATGGTGGGCGAGCTGTCCGGCTCGATGTGGCGCATCGCCAAGGGGCTCGAGCCGAACGAGACCGTGGTGGTGGACGGCGCCGGCAAGCTGGCGGCCGGCGCACCGGTGCGCGTGACCGGCGAGGCCCCGCCGGCGGCGGTCGGCGAGGGCAGCCGCCCCGTCAGTGCCCCGGCCAGTGCCCCCCCGGCCCCGGCCAAGACCTGAACCGGAGCGCCCCATGATTTCCGCCTTCTGCGTCAAGCGGCCGATCTTCGCGGTGGTGATGTCGATGATCATCGTCATCGGCGGCGGCGTGGCGATGTTCGCGCTGCCGATCGCCCAGTACCCGGACATCACCCCGCCCCAGGTCACGGTCAGCGCCACCTATGCGGGCGCCGACTCGGACACCGTCGCCCAGACCGTGGCCGCGCCCATCGAGACCCAGGTGAACGGTGCGGACAACATGATCTACATGCAGTCCACGTCATCGCCCACCGGCTCGATGACGCTCAACGTCTACTTCGACATCGGCACCGACCCGGACACCGCCCAGGTGCAGGTGCAGAACCGGGTGAACCTGGCGCTGCCGCAGCTGCCCGAGGCGGTGCAGAAGACCGGCATCAACGTGGAGAAGCGCTCCACCAGCTTCCTGCTGCTGATCGGGATCTATTCGCCGGATGGCCGCTTCGACCAGCAGTACATCAACAACTACGCGAACCTGTACGTGCTGGACGCCATCAAGCGCGTCAACGGCGCCAACCAGGCGCAGATCATGGGCTCGGCGGACCTCGCCATGCGCATCTGGCTGCGGCCGGACCGCATGGCGGCGCTCGGCATCACCAGCAAGGACGTGCAGAACGCGGTGCAGAGCCAGAACGAGCAGTTCGGCGCCGGCAGCGTCGGCCAGTCGCCGAACGCCAACCCGGTGGAGCTGTCGTTCCCGCTGGTGACACCGGGCCGGCTGACCACGCCCGAGCAGTTCGAGAACATCATCCTGCGCGCCGATGCCACGGGCGCCGCCATCGTGCGGCTGCGGGACGTGGGCCGCGCCGAGATCGGCCAGCAGCAGTACATGCTGCGCTCGGCCCTGAACGGCAAGCCGGCGACGATCATCGCGGTCTACCAGCAGCCCGGCTCCAACGCGCTCCAGGTGGCCAACGACGTGCGCAAGACGCTCGACGAGATGGCCAAGACCTTCCCGGCCGGCGTGGCGTACAAGGTCTCGCTGGACACCACCGAGTTCGTCAGCGCCTCCATCGAGGAAGTGGTCCATACGCTGGTCGAGGCCGTGATCCTGGTCGTGCTGGTGGTCTTCATCTTCCTACAGAACATCCGGGCGACGGTGATCCCGGTGCTGGCCGTGTTCGTGTCGATCATCGGCACCTTTGCCGGCCTGCTGGCGCTGGGCTTCTCGATCAACCTGCTGACGCTGTTCGCGCTGGTGCTGGCCATCGGCATCGTGGTGGATGACGCCATCGTGGTGGTGGAGAACGTCGAGCGGAACATGGCCGAGTTCAAGCTCTCCCCGCGCGAGGCCACCCTGCGGGCGATGGAGGAGGTCACCGGGCCGGTCATCGCCATCGTGCTGGTGCTCTCGGCGGTGTTCATCCCGGTGGCCTTCGTCTCGGGCACGACCGGCCAGCTCTACCGGCAGTTCGCGCTGACCATCGTCATCTCGGTGGTCATCTCGGGCTTCTGCGCGCTCACGCTCTCGCCGGCGCTGGCGGCGCTGATCCTGAAGCCAGGGCACCACACGCCGTGGCGCGGCTTCGTCTGGTTCAACGAGCGGTTCGACCGCCTGGTGCACCACTACGGCGGCTGGGTGCGCACGATCATGCGGCGCGCGGTGGTCGCGCTGGCGATCTTCGGGGCGATGCTGCTGGCTACGTGGCAGCTGTTCGCGCACATCCCCACGGCCTTCGTGCCGTCCGAGGACCAGGGCTACATCCTCGTGGCGGTGATCATGCCGGACTCCGCGAGCCTGGACCGCAGCGAAAAGGTCACCTCGCAGGTGGCCGAGATGTTCCGCAAGCACCCGGCCGTGGAGGATGCCTCCGCGCTGACCGGCTACAGCTTCATCGACAGCCAGTACAAGACCAACGCCGGCACGGTGTTCGTCGGCATGAAGAGCTTCAAGGATCGCGGTTCCGCCGATCTGGGCGTGCCGGCGATGCTGGCCGAGATGACGCCCAAGCTGCGCGCGATTCCCGAGGCGGTGATCATTCCGGTCAATCCGCCGTCGATTCCCGGGCTGGGCTCGCAGGGCGGCTTCGAGTTCTGGATCCAGAACCGGGGCACCGGCAACACGGCCGAGCTGGAAGGCGTGACGCGCCGCTTCATCCAGGCAGCGGCCGCGCACAAGGAACTGGGCCGGTTGACCAGCACGATCCAGTCGGCCTCGCGCCAGATGCGGGTGGAGGTGGACAAGGAAAAGGCCGAGACCATGGGCGTGCCGATTGCCGATGTCTACGGCACGCTGCAGACGCAATTCGGCTCGCTCTACGTCAGCCAGTTCACGCAGTACAGCCGCGTCTGGCAGGTGATCCTGCAGGCCGAGCCGCAGTACCGGGCCACGCCGACGAATCTCGAATACCTGTACGTGCGTGGGCGGGACGGCAAGATGGCGCCAGTCTCCGGGCTGCTGAAGACCTACTACTCCAGCGGGCCGGACCTGCTCTCGCGCTTCAACAACTTCCCGRCGGCCAAGATCACCGGCGATGCCGCGCCCGGCCACAGTTCGGGCCAGGCGCTGGCGGCCATGGAGGCGGTGGCGCGGGAGGTGCTGCCCGCCGGCTACAGCTTCGCCTGGAGCGGCGAGGCCTTCGAGCAGAAGAAATCCGGCAATACCACCACCATCGTCTTCGTGTTCGGCATCGTCATGGTGTTCCTGATCCTGGCGGCACAGTACGAGTCGTGGTCCTTGCCGCTGTCGATCCTGACCGCCGTGCCGTTCGGCATCTTCGGCGCCCTGATGGCGATCCTGTTGCGGGGCTTGTCGAACGACGTGTACTTCCAGATCGGCATGGTGACGCTGATCGGGCTGGCGGCGAAGAACGCCATCCTGATCGTGGAATTCGCGGTGATGAAGCACAAGGAAGGGCTTTCCCACGCCGATGCCGCCGTGGAGGCCGCCAAGCTGCGGCTGCGGCCGATCGTGATGACCTCGCTCGCCTTCATTCTTGGCGCGGTGCCGCTGTTCATCGCCTCGGGGGCGGGGTCGAATTCGCGGCATTCCATCGGCACCGGCATCATCGGCGGGATGATCGCGGCCACTTCGCTCGCGCTGCTGTTCGTGCCGCTGTTCTCGTGGCTGGTGGGCACGGCCGCCGACAAGTGGGCGGCGCGCCGCCCGCGCAAGGTCGCGGCGCCATCCACTTCGCATCCTTCACCGAGCGCCGGGGAKCCATCATGAATGCCGTACTGCGTAGCACTGCGATGTCGGCCGCCTGTCTGGCGATCCTGGGCGGCTGCGCCATCGGCCCGGACTACGCGCGGCCGGAGGCGGCCGAGCCGCCCAACTACCGGATCGACAGCGGCGTGCTGACCGTGGCCGCCGACAGCGACTGGTGGAACAGCTTCAACGACCCGGTGCTGACCGCGATGGTCGAGGCGGCGCTGCGCAGCAACTACGACGCGCGCATCGCGGCGGCCCGCATCGACGAATTCCGGGGCCAGCTGATGGTGGCGCGCTCGGGCTTCTATCCGCAGCTGAACGCCACCGCCTCGGCGGCGCGGCAGAAAAGCGGCTCGTTCAACGGCACGCCGTTCGCGGCGCTGGGCGGCCCGCGCAACAGCTACGAGGCGCTGCTGAACGCCAGCTGGGAGATCGACCTCTGGGGCCGCATCCGCCGGCAGGCCGAGTCGGCCGAAGCCAGCCTGTGGAATGCCGAGTACACCCGGCGCGGCGTGGTGCTGGCGCTGGCGGCCTCGGTGGTGCAGGGCTACGCCACGCTGCGCGGGCTCGATGCGCAGCTCGAGGTGGCGCGCGCCACGCTCGACGCACGCGGCCGCGCACTCGACATCTTCCAGCAACGCTATCAGGGCGGCGTGATCTCGCAGGTGGAGTTGTCCCAGGCCGAGAACGACTTCTATTCGACCGAGGCGACCATCCCGCCGCTGCGCACGTCGATCGCCCAGACCGAGAACGCGTTGTCCGTGCTGCTGGGCCGCGAGCCGGGGCCGGTGGAGCGCGGCAAGCCGGTGAACGAGTTGACGGCGCCGGCCATCGGCGCCGACCTGCCTGCCGCGCTGCTGGCGCGCCGGCCGGACGTCCTGCAGGCCGAGCAAACCGCCGTGGCCGCCAACGCGCAGGTGGGCGCCGCGCTGGCGCTGTTCCTGCCGTCGGTCAATTTGTCGGGGTTCTTCGGCGCGCTGGCCACCTCGCCGGCGGGCCTGTGGCAGAGCGCCTCGCAGATCTGGGGGTTTGGCGCCAACCTCGCCCAGCCGGTGTTCCAGGGTGGGGCGATCCGGGGGCAGGTGAATACGGCCGAAGCGGTGCGCGACCAGGCCATGCTCGGCTATCAGTTCAGCGTGCTCAATGCGCTGGCCGATGTGAACAACCAGCTGTCCAACGGCATCGAGACCCGTAACCGGCTCGGCAGCCTGCGCCGGCAGGAGCAGAGCCTGCTGATCTACGCGGACCAGTCCAGCGCGCGCTACGAGGGCGGCTATTCCAGCTATCTCGAAGTGACGGACGCCCAGGAGAAGCTGTTCACGGTGCAGTTGGCGGCGATCCAGGGGCAGGTCGATGTCCTGACCGGCACCGCCTCGCTGTACAAGGCGCTTGGTGGCGGCTGGCCCGCCATCCCGAGCGATGTGCGGGACGCCGGCCTGACCGGCGACGCCCGCGCTACTGTGCCGCCTCCGCCCCCTCCCGCTAAATAGAAGTCCCTTCCCTCAGCGCGGCGACCACTCGCCGCGCCGCACGCCCAGTGCCGTCACCAGCCCGTAGGCCGTGATGCCGAGCGCCACGCCGAGGAAATGGCCGTCGATGCCCATCCCCGCCACATTGGCGAGCAGCCAGCCGCCACCGGCCGCCAGCGCGATGCGGCACAGCCCGGCGGCGATGGGGCCGCGCATCCGCCCGGCGCCCAGCGAGGCGAAGTAGAGCGCCATGCCCAGCCCGAAGCCGCCGAAGGCCGGCCCCACCCAGGACAGCGCCCGCGCGGCAATCTCGCGGACTTCGACATCGTCGGTGAACAGCGACGCGAACGACATCGGCGCCAGTCCCACGGCGGCGCCCACGGCCCCCGCGATGACCAGTGCGATCAGCGCGCCCACCCACGCCGTGCGGCGCGCGGTATGCCAGTCCCCGGCGCCTACGGCACGGCCGACCAGCGCGGTCAGCGCCGAGCCCACGCCGAACGCGAGCGGAATCATCAGGAATTCCAGGCGCGCCGAAATGCCATACGCGGCCACCACCGAGGTGCCGTAGTGGCGCAGCTGCGCGGTGACGAGGATGGTCGTCAGGTTGGCCACCGAGGCCAGCGCGCACGCCACCAGCCCGACCGACAGGATGCGATGGAACAGCGCGCCCGAGGGCCGCACGCGCAGCGTCGGCACAAAGCCGGCGCCCCCGCGCATCACCACCCAGGCCATGGCGAGCGAGGCCGCCCAGGACACCGCCGCCAGCGCCGCGCCGATGCCGGCGAGACCCATGCCCATACGCTCGGCGAAATACCACGACAGCACCGGGAACACGATCCACATCACGCACAGCACGCGCGCGGCCAGCGCGTGGCGCCCGCCGCCGCGCAGCACCGAGGCCAGCGTGTTGGTCAGCCAGGCGGGAATCGCCCCCACGCCGAACAGCCAGATCGCGTAGGTCGCGGCGGCCTCGGCGGCGGTGGGGCCGGCCACGGCGCCGAACACGGCATGCGGGAAGCCGGCCAGCGCCACGGCGAAGGCCAGGCCGGCCACCACGGCGATGATCACCGCGTGCATGACCAGCGACGAGGCGTCCTCGCGCTTGCCGGCCCCGAGCGCGCGGGCGATGGCGGACACCACGCCGCCGCCCATCGCGCCGGCGGACATCTGCTGGAGCAGCAGCGCAAAGGGCAGTACCACGGCCCAGCCGGCCAGCGAGGCGGTGCCCTGGCGCGCGGCCAGCCAGGTTTCGATCAACTGCGCGCCGGCCTGGAGGAAGGCCACCAGGCTGGTCGGCGCGGCCAGCACGGCGATGCGGCGGGCGAGTTCGGAGGCGGGAACGGGGTCGGCAGGGGCCTGGGCGCTCGCGCCGAGGGTGAGGGCATCGGGCTTATTCATGGTCGATGGCCTCGGTGCCGGCGCCGGCTTCGACGCTGGCTTCCCCTTCGCCGAAGCGCGCGCGGATGTAGCGGCCCGCGCCGGGGCCGGGCCGCACGCGCAGGTCGTCCGCGGTGATCGTGCTGCCATCGGGCCGGGTCAGGCCGCCGGCGACGATCTCGCCGCCGTCGCGCTTGTCCTCGAAGATCGTCGGCGGCCCTTTCTCATCGGCCAGCCAGCGCTCCGCCCACTGCTTGAGCGACACGTACACGGGGAAGAAGTCGCGGCCCATCTGGGTCAGCGTATAGATATGGCGCGCGCCGCCGCCCGGCGCCGGTGACTTCTCCAGCAGGCCATGGCTGACCAGCGTCTTGAGCCGCGCGCTGAGAATGTTCGGCGCAATGCCGAGGTGCCGTTCGAATTCGTCGAAGCGCGTGCTGCCGTAGTAGGCCTCGCGCATCAGCAGGATCGCCCAGCGCTCGCCGAGCATCGCCATCGAGCGCGCCACGGGGCAGGGCATGTTGGAAAAATCGGTGGGGGCCATGTCTCCTCTTTTACTTTTGATCTGCAAGTTGAGGAGAGAATAGCTTGCAAATTGAAAGTTCGCCAGCCCGTTTTCTAGGATGTGCGGAAGACGTCGAGCCCGGCCACCGCCTCCCGCAGGAACGAAATCAGCGCCCGCGTGGCCATCGACGGATGCGGATTCGGCGTGGTGATGATGTAGAGCCGATTGCCCAGTCCTTCGGGCTTCCAGTCTGGCAGCACCGGCACCAGTGAGCCGCGCCGCACATCCTCCCAGCCGGCGTAGACCGGCAGCAGGCTGATGCCATGGCCCTCGCGCACGGCCCGGATCAGGAAAGGAAAGTGTTCCGACTGCAGGTAGGGGGTGATCTCGACGCTACATCGTTCCGGCCCATTGCAGCTATCGCGGCCCAAGGTCAATGAGAATCGTCTGGTTGTGTAGGGCGGACAGAGAAATCGGCATGCGGCGAGATCGGCCGGCTCCCGCACGGGCGGCACCTGAGCGAGGTAGCCCGGCGAGGCGCACAACTGCCAGCGGATGGCGCAGACCTCGCGCGCCACGGTGTCCAGCGGCGGCTCGGAGGTCACGCGCAGTGCCACGTCGATCTCGGCGGCAATCAGGTCCGTCACGCGGTTGGCGAAGAACACGCGCAGCGAGATGCCCGGGTGCCGCTCGGCAAACTGCAGCAGCAGCGGGGCGATAAAGGCGTCCCCCAGCCCGGTGGGCACGCTGACCCGCACATGGCCGCGCAGGGTCTTGCCCAGGCTGTCGATCTCGGCCTGCGCCGCCGCCACCTCCTGCAGGATGCGCAGGCCGTGCTCGTAGAGGGACTGGCCCGAGTCCGTCATCTCCAGCCGCCGCGTGGTTCGCCGCAGCAGTTGCGTGCCGGCCTGATCCTCGAGCTGCCCGAGCTGCCGGCTGATCTGCGAGCGCGTGACGCCGCGCCGCCGGCCCGCCTCGGCGAGGTTGCCGGCTTCCACGATATCGACGAAGGCCTGAATCAGGTTGAGGTCCATGCGAGGTGTCTGAAAGATTGTAAAGTCTGGCGCAACATTGTGATTCCGAACTACCGGATTGTCGATCTCAGGGATGGGCTTTACGATGGACCGCTTGTCGAATGTTGAGATGGAGACCGCATGCCCGCAGACCTTTGGTTCGAATCGCTGCACCGACCCGGCACGGAGGTACTGGCACGCGGCACGCACCTCGCGGGCGGCTTGCGACGGCTGGGTTTGCAGGAGGGCGACGTGGTGGCCGTGCTGCTGCGCAACGACCCGGTCTTCGCCGATGTGATCTTTGCGTGTCGTACCGCCGGCACCTATTACTGCCCGATCAACTGGCACTTCACGGCCGAGGAAGTGCGCTTCCTGCTCGAAGACAGCGGCGCGCGCGTGCTGATCGCCCATGCGGACCTGCTGCCTGCCCTCAACGCGGTGATCCCCGCCGGGGTGGCCGTGCTGGCGGTGGGTGGCACGCATCCCGGCACCTCCGCTGACGCCATCGAATACGAACCCTGGCTTGCCAGCCAGACCCCGTACGACGGCCCGCGTGTGGCCCCGCGCGGCCATCTGGCCTACACCTCCGGCACCACCGGCCGCCCCAAGGGCGTGTTGCGCGAAGCCGTGCCGCTGGACCAACTCGACGACCAGCTCACCCGCATGCGCTCGGTGGTGGCCAAGGCCATCGGCGTGGTGCCCGGCTGCCGCGCGCTGATGTCCGCGCCGCTCTATCACAGCGCGCCGGGCGTGTTCATCCAGAACGCCCTGCAGATGGCCGAGCGGCTGGTGCTGACGCCGCGCTTMGACGCCGAGCAGGTGCTGGCGCTGGTGGAGGAACACCGCATCGACGTGCTCTACCTCGTGCCGATCATGTACGTGCGGCTGCTGAAGCTGCCGGCCGAGGTGCGCGCGCGCTACGACCTGTCGTCGATCCGCTTCGTGGCATCTACCGGCTCGCCGTGCTCGCCCGAGGTCAAGCGGGCGATGATCGAATGGTTCGGGCCGGTGATCCACGAGACCTATGCGTCGAGCGAGGCCGGCATGATTACCGTCGCCACGCCCGAGGACGCCGCGCAGCGGCCCGGCACGGCGGGCCGGCCTGTCGATGCCGCCAGCGTGCGCATCCTCGACGAAGCCGGCCAGCCGTGCGCGCCCGGCGAAACCGGCCTGGTCTACGTGCGCCAGCCGGCCTACCCGGACTTCACCTACCTGAACAACGACGCCGCGCGCCGGGCCATCGACCGAGAAGGCCGGGTCACGCTGGGCGACCTCGGCTACCTCGATGCCGATGGCTACCTGTTCATCTGCGACCGCGCCTCGGACATGGTGATCTCGGGCGGCGTGAACATCTACCCGGCCGAGATCGAGCATGAACTGGTGCGCTATCCGGGCGTGGCCGACTGCGTGGTGTTCGGCGTGCCGGACGACGAATACGGCGAGCGGCTCCACGGCGTGATCGAGCCGATGCCGGGCGCGGAGATCGTGCCGGCGGCCGTGATCGACTGGCTCAAGGCGCGGCTGTCGGGCTTCAAGGTGCCCCGGACCATCGAAATCACCGCGCGCCTGCCGCGCGACGAGACCGGCAAGCTGGCCAAGCGCCGGCTGCGCGACCAGCACTGGGCGGGGCGCCAGCGGCGGGTCTGAACCCCGGCCCGGCGCACCCGCCCTCTATATAAATACAAACAGGAGACAACCATGCATCGCACATTCGCCCAACTGGCGGCGGGGGCGTTCGGCCTTGCGCTGGCCATCGGCCACGCACCGGCGACCTTGGCGGCCTGGCCCGAGCGGCCGGTCAAGCTGGTGGTGCCCTACACCCCGGGCGGCTCCACGGACCAGTTCGGCCGGGCGCTGGCCGAAGGCATGGCGCGCGACCTGAAGCAGCCCGTGGTGGTGGAGAACCGCCCCGGCGCCAACACCATGGTGGGCACGCAGAGCGTGGCGCGCGCGCAGCCGGACGGCTACACCATGCTGATGGGGACCAGCGCGAGCATGGTGCTCAATCCCATGCTGTACAAGAAGACCGGCTATGACCCGAAGGACTTCAAGGTCATCGCMATCGGCATCGAGGTGCCGCTGGTAGTCGTCACCAACACGCAGGTGCCGGCGGCCAATATCCGGGACTTCGCGGCCTACGCCAAGGCGGCCGGCGGCAAGCTCAACTACTCGTCCGTGGGGCTCGGCAACCCGCTGCAGCTGGCCACCGAGATGCTGAAGTCCGAGCTGGGCATTGACATGACCCACGTGCCTTACAACGGCAGCGCGCCGGCGTTGTCGGCGCTGCTGGCCAATGACACCCAGTTGATGGTCGATGTGGTCAGCACCTCGCTGCCCCATATCAAGGCTGGCAAGCTCAAGGCGCTGGCCGTGACCAGCAACGCGCGACTGGACGTGCTGCCCAACGTGCCGACGGTGGCCGAAAGCGGCTATCCGGGCTTCCACGCCGCCACGTGGTTCGGGCTCGCCGTGCCGGCGCAGACCCCGCCCGAGGCCGTGGCCCGGCTCCAGGCCGCCGCCGCGCGCGTGCTGGTCGATCCGCAGTTCCGCAGCACCTTCGGCGCGCTGGGGCTGGTCGTGCAGGCGCCGCGCACGCAGGCCGAGATCGACCGCTACGTGGCCGCCGACCGCGACAACTGGGGCAAGGTCATCCGGGCMAACCACATCAGCCTGGACTGAGCCAACGGGGCGATCGGGGGCAGCTTGGGGGAGGGTGGGGGCGTATAGTACGGGGACGTTTCGATCCTCACCGCCCCCGCCATCACCGATTCCGCCGAGCCGCCAGATCCGTCCGCTTCGTCCGATTCGCCTGCATCGCCACCTTCGTCCGCTTCGCCTCCCTCGTCAGATTCCCCGACGTCCCCCCCGCCCGCCGATTCCCGCGCCGCCGCCGAGACCGGCCGCCTGCGCGCGCTGCACCTGCAGGCCCGCCACGCGGCTCGGCGCAAGACCCGCCAGGTCAGCCGCATCTCGCGCACGTCGCTGCGCTACGGCGTGTTTATGTGCGGCGCCGGCTGCGTCGCGCTGTTCTCCATCGTCTTCGCCTATATCGCCGAACTGGCGTTGCGCTGGAACGCGCAGGTGACCACGGCMACGCCGTGGCTGGCGTTCGTGCTGCTGCCGTTCGGGCTGGCCGCGCTGCGCTGGCTGACCATCCGCCTCGCCCCGCAGGCGCGCGGCAGCGGCATTCCGCAGGTGATTGCCGCCGTCACGCTGCCGCCCGATGGGGTGGCGCAGGGCGTGCTGGTGTCGTTCCGCCAGTCGATGTGGAAGGTGCTGCTGACCACTGGCGCGCTGATGGCCGGCGCCTCGGTGGGCCGCGAAGGCCCATCGGTGCAGGTCGGCGCGGCGGCGATGCTGGCCTGGGGCCGCTGGTGCCAGGACAAGTTCCGCTTCCGGATCGGCTTTCATCCCAATGCGCTGATCGCCGCCGGCGCGGCGGGCGGGCTGGCCGCCGCGTTCAATACCCCGCTGGCCGGTGTGGTGTTCGCCATCGAGGAACTCGGACGCGGTACCGCCGTGCGCTGGGACCGCCTGGTGCTGTCCGGCGTGCTGACGGCCGGGTTCCTGTCGCTGGCCGTGCTCGGCAACAACCCGTATTTCAACGTGAAGGTGCCAATGCTGGTGCTCCACGACGCCTGGGGCCCGGTGCTGCTCTGCGCCGTGGTCAACGGCGTGTTCGGCGGGCTGTTCGCCAAGGTGTTGATTGCGGGCGTGCCGGGGCTCACGCCGTCGCGCTGGCGCGCGTGGGTGGTCGACCATCCCATCTGGGTGGCATTCGGCTGCGGGCTGGTGGTGGCGGCGCTAGGCTGGGCCACGGCCGGCGCTACTTTCGGCACTGGCTACGAGCAGGCGTCCGCGCTGATCAATGGCGAATCCCACCACACGCTGTGGTTCGGGCTGGCCAAGCTGGGGGCCACGGTGGTGTCGTACTTCGCCGGCATTCCGGGCGGGATCTTCACGCCGGCGCTGGCCATCGGGGCGGGCATCGGGGAGACCGTGTCGCACTTCCTCTCGGGCATGACCGAGCCGCGCGTGCTGGCGCTGGTGTCGATGGCCGCCTTCCTGGCCGCCGCCACGCAGGCGCCGATCACCGCCAGCGTGATCGTCATGGAGATGACCCGGACGCAGGACCTGACGCTGTTCCTGCTGGCGTCGTCGCTGCTGGCGTMGTTCCTGTCGCGCCAGTTCAACCCGCATCCGTTCTATCACCACATGGGTCACGCGTTCCGGCGCGAGGCCATGGCGATCGGCCGCAAGGCCGCCCCGGGCTGACCTCCTGGCGGGCGCGTTTCCGCGGGGGTGTCTCAGTTTCGCATCGCCCCCCTTGGCCGTTGTGGCGTGGGGGCTGGCGATGGCATACCATGTGCCGCGCGCGGACCGGCAGCAGCAGACTTCCCGGCCGCGCTGTGTACCGGCGGCACACCGCGATGCGTCGGGAATCTTCTGAGGGGGAGCTGGAATGGGATCGCAACGACCGGCCGGCACGCGCCCGGCCACCAAGCCGACGACATCGACCGCCACACATCGTCCGATCGTGCAGGATCTGGGCGCCGACACGGCGATCTGGCACACGCGCGGGCTGCAAACCAATTCCCGCATGCGCACGCCGCTGGTCCAGCGCACGCCGTCGACGCAACTGCCGCCGAGCATCGTGCCGCGCCTGATGCTCTGGGCCGTGGTCATCGGCATCGCCCTGGTCGGCTGCCATTACCTGAAACAAGTGCTCTATTAAGTGCGTTATTAAGCGCTCTTGCGCGCCGTGGTAAGGTCGCGGCTGGAACCCCTGCCACGGGGTGGGCTCCAATGCGGAGCCGATTTCAGGAGTCAGTTTTGAGAGTTTCCCTCGCCGGGCTGGCCGCCGCCGCCCTGCTGGCGGCCACGGCCGCCCATGCCGCACCGAAGGCCGCCGCGTCGCAGCCTGCCGCCACCCCCGCCGCCCCCGCCGCTCCGTCCACATCCGCCACGCCGTCCGCCAATGACTTGCTGGCGCCGATGCTCCACGTGCTGGAGATCGGCAATCCGCTGCCCACACTGCCCGATTGCGCCGACCATCGCACCCCCGATGGCCGCGACGTGACCGCGTTCTGCGTGGAATTGCGCGGCGACGGCGTGATGCGCCAGGTGGGCGTGCCGCGCGACAAGCGTCCCGCGTTCATGGATGGTGCGCGCCTGGTGGCGTTCGTCGATGGCAACGCGCTGGTCGGCGTAATCGTGCCGACCGACGGCATCCGCTCGCAGGACGCCGCGGTCCAGTCGCTGACCGCGCGCTATGGCAAGCCGTTCCGGCAGGAACAGGAAGACATGAAGGACAAGGCCGGCAAGCCCGTGAAGGCGATCCACGCCGGCTGGATGCGTCGCCCGCTCACCGTGGAGCTGTACGCGATTCCCGAGAATCCGAACGAGGGCACCATCGAGCTGATGCTGCCGCAGGCGCGTGCGTTGATGGCGAACCGCGATGCCGAGGTGGACAAGGCGCTCGCCCCGCCGGCTTCGGCGCCGGCTGCGAAGAAGGCGGAAAAGTCAGAGAAGTCGAAGAAGGAGCCGGCCAAGCCGGTGAATCCGGGTTCCTGGTGATTGGGGTGTAGTCGGGTAGCGGGCGCTCGCCCTCTCCCCCGACCCCTCTCCCAAAGGGAGAGGGGAGGAACACCGCCGGTTTGCTCCCCTCGCCCGCTTGCGGGAGAGGGGCCGGGGGAGAGGGGCGGCGCATCCAATTCGCGCCGGCCTTCCCCGGTGCCTACAGCCCTTCCATCACCTTATCCAGCCCCCGCACCAGCCCGCGCAGGCCGCGCACCTTGCGGATGGCCAGCAGCGCGCCGGACACATACGGCTTCGAGCCATCGCCCGCCTCGTGCTTGAGGTGCAGGCGCTGGCCGTCCGCGCCGAAGATCACTTCGACGCCCAACTGGTACCCGGGCAGCCGCACGGCATGGACCTGCGAGCCGGACATCGTCGCGCCGCGCGTTTCCTTCGGCCCGTTGACCTGATCCACCGGCACGACCTGCGTGGCGGCCTTGATCTCGCCGAGCCGGAAGGCCAGTTCGCGCACCGTGCCGGACGGCACATCGACCTTGCCCGCCTTGGCGTAGTCGATGATTTCCCAGTGGTCGAGGTGGCGCGCCGCCAGCTCGGCGAACTTCTGCAACAGCACCACCGTGATCGCGAAATTGCCGCAGGCGAGCACGCCACGGTCGGCCTGCCGCGCGGCGGCGTCGATCTCGGCGTAGTCGTCGTCGGTCAGCCCGGACGTGCCCACCACCACGTGCGCGCCATGCGCCAGCGCCTGCAGGATGTTGTGCTTGGCGATGTTCGGCTTGGTGTATTCGACGTAGACGTCGTAGGGCGTGGCGCCCAGCGCCTCGATGCTGGCGGCGGCCACGCCGGGGGTGTCCGCATGGCCGGTCACCTGCGCCAGCGGCTGCCCGGCGGCGCCGCGCGAGAGGCCGGCCACCAGCGTCATGTCCGGCGCGTGCGCCACGCCGCGCGCCAGTTCGCCGCCGGCCCAGCCGGTGACGCCKCCCACGGCAACGCGAATCCGATCGCTCATCGTCATCTCCTTAATGTTGGCCAAAGCGCCTGACCAAAGCGCCCAAGCATAGCGCGCTATCCGGCCGCGCGCCGGCGGTCGATCTTGCGCGCCAGCACGATCGACGTGGTGGTGTGATTCACCCCATCGAGCATGCCGATCTCGTCTAGCAGTTTGTCGAGGCGGGCGTGGGTATCGCAGCGGATCACGGCCATGTAGTCCACCGGGCCGCTGACCGAGTTCAGTTCCTCGATCTCCGGAAAGCGCTGCAGCGCCCGGACGACCGTGGGCGCGGCCTTCGGCTGCACGGACAGGCCGCAGAAGGCCAGGATCGCGTTGTCCTCCATCCGCCCGCCCAGCCGCACGCCAAAGCCGGCGATCACGCCGGACTTTTCGAGCCGGGCGATGCGCGCCACCACTGTGGTCCGGGCGATGCCCAGCACGCGGGCGAGATTGGCTGCGCTCTCGCGCGCGTTGCCCTGCAGCAGGGACAGCAGGTGCCGGTCGGTCTGGTCGAGGTCTGCCATGGTGTTCGCTCGGGGTGACGTTTCGTCAGGATGGATCGTCGATACGTCCGATTATGGGGCGCTTTCGTCGATCTTGCAGCTACAAAACGTGCGCGCCGCTGCCCATACTTCCCTCACGGATTCACGCATTTTTGACGGGGGAGCCATCATGCAACCATCCAACCTCGGTCCCGGCGCAGCACGGGACCTGACCCAGTCGCCCCGGCCGCTGTCGGTCGTCGTGCTCGGCGCCGGCAAGATCGGCCGTGTGATCGCGACGATGCTCGCCGACACCGGCGACTACCGCGTCTGTCTGGTCGACCATGACCCGCACCGGCTGGACGGCCTGCCGCGCCAGATCGCCGTGCGCGCCGGGGACCCGACCGAGCCCGGCACTTGCGCCGCCTTGCTGGCTGGCGCCGATGCCGTGCTCAACGCGCTGCCGTTCCACGCGGCCATCCACGTGGCCACCGTGGCCGCGCGGCTCGGCGTGCATTACTTCGATCTGACCGAGGACGTGGCGGCCACCCACGCCATCCGCCAACTGGCCCAAGGCGCGCGCTCGGTGCTGATGCCGCAGTGCGGCCTGGCGCCGGGATTTATCGGCGTGGTGGGCAATGATCTGGCGCGGCGCTTCCTGCGGGACGGCGGCGACCTGCTCGACCTGCGCATGCGCGTGGGTGCGCTGCCGCGCTACCCKAGCAACGCGCTCAAGTACAACCTCACCTGGAGCACGGAAGGGCTGATCAACGAGTACTGCAACCCGTGCGAGGCCATTGTCGATGGCCGCCGCGTGGAACTGCCGGCGCTGGAGGGCCAGGAGTCCTTCGCGCTGGACGGCATCGAGTACGAAGCCTTTAATACCTCAGGGGGCCTGGGCACGCTGCCGGATACCCTGGCGGGCCGCGCGCGCCATGTCGATTACAAGTCGATCCGCTACCCGGGGCACTGCGCCCAGATGAAGCTGCTGCTGAACGACCTGCGGCTGCGCGAGCGCCGGAGCTGGCTGCGCGAGATCTTCGAGCACGCCATTCCGGTGACCGAGCAGGATGTGGTGATCGTGTTCGCGAGCGCCACGGGGCATCCCGGCGCCAAAGCTGGGCAGGGTGGCCATGGCGGACAGGGTGGGCGGGGGCCGCTGACGCAGGCGTCCTTCTCGGCGCGGATCGGCGGGATGGAGGATTTTGGCGGCATCGGGCACGTCAACGCCATCCAGCTCACCACGGCCGCTGGCATCTGCACCGCGCTGGACCTCGTGGCGACGGGCGTGCTGCCCCAGTCCGGCTTCGTGCCGCAGGAAGCCATGCCGCTCGATCGCTTCCTGGCCAACCGGTTCGGCCAGCATTACAGCCACCACCCGCTACAGGAGACGCTCGCATGAAAGCGCAGGACATAGCCGCATGCTGGCAGGCCATGGGCCTGCGCCAGCCTTGGGACGATTCGCATGGCGCGGGCGAGGCCCTTGCGCTGCGCTCGCCCGTCGATGGGGAAATCTTCGGCCACCTGCCGGCCTGCCCCGTGGCCGACGCCGATGCCCGCATCGCCCGCGCGCACGCGGCGCAGACCACCTGGGCGCTGACCCCGGCCCCGGCGCGTGGCGAGGTGGTGCGGCGCTTCGGCGAGGCGCTGCGCATGCACAAGGCCGCGCTGGGGCGGCTGGTGGCGCTGGAGTCCGGCAAGATCCTCCAGGAAGGACTCGGCGAAGTGCAGGAGATGATCGATATCTGCGACTTTGCCGTCGGACTCTCACGCCAGCTTCACGGGCTGACGATTGCCTCGGAGCGCCCCGCGCACGCGATGCGCGAGACCTGGCATCCGTTCGGGCTGTGCGGGGTGATTTCGGCGTTCAACTTCCCGGTGGCGGTGTGGGCGTGGAACGCGGCGCTGGCGCTGGTCTGCGGCAACGGCGTGGTCTGGAAGCCGTCGGAGAAGACGCCGCTGTGCGCGCTGGCCGCGCAGGCGCTGCTCGATCGGGTATTCGATGAGGCGGCGCCCCAGCACGCCGGCCTCTGCGTAGTGCTGCCGGGCGGGCGCACGCTMGGCGCGCAGCTCGTGCAGCATCCGGCCGTGCGGCTGATCAGCGCCACCGGTTCCACGCGCATGGGCCGCGAGGTGGGCATGGCCTGCGCGGGGCGGTTCAAGCGCGCCATCCTCGAGTTGGGCGGCAACAACGCGGCCATCGTCGCGCCATCGGCCAACCTGGAACTGACCATCCGCGCGATGACCTTTTCGGCAGCCGGCACCGCCGGCCAGCGCTGCACCACGCTGCGACGCGCCTTTGTCCACGTCGACCTGATCGAGACCGTGACCAACCGGCTGCGCCAGGTCTACGCGCGGCTGCCGGTGGGCGATCCGCTGCAGGCGGGCACGCTGGTCGGCCCGCTGATCGACATGGCCGCCGGCGACACCATGGCCAACGCGCTGGCCGCCTGCCGCGCGCAGGGCAACGTCGTGCACGGCGGCGAACGGCTGCTGGCGGACCGCTATCCGCACGCCTGCTACGTGCGGCCCGCACTGGTGCTGACCGACACCCAGCACGACACCATGCTGACGGAGACCTTCGCGCCCATCCTCTACCTGATGCCGTACACCTCGCTCGACGAGGCCATCGCGCTGAACAACGCGGCGTCGCACGGGCTGTCGTCCTGCCTTTTCACCGAGTCCCTGCGTGAGGCCGAACTGTTCGTCTCGGCGGCGGGCAGCGACTGCGGCATCGCCAACGTGAACATCGGCACCAGCGGCGCCGAGATCGGCGGCGCCTTCGGCGGGGAGAAGGCCACCGGCGGCGGGCGCGAGTCCGGCTCCGATGCGTGGAAGGGCTACATGCGCCGGGCGACCAATACCATCAACTACGGCGATGCATTGCCGCTGGCACAAGGCATTCGCTTCGATCTGTAATACATCGTAATAATGCGAAGGATGAACCCGTAGCGACTCGTAACAATAGTTACGGGGTCTTGACGCTGTATTACCAAACCGCCCCGTATAACGTTCATGAGGGCAGGCACTGCCTGACACACTCAAGGACAACAACATGCGAGCGAAAGCGATAGGTGCGATGGGTTTGGTGGCGATTGGCGCGGCGATGCTGGGCGGCTGCGCTGTCTATCCGACGCCGTACGGCCCCGCCGTGGCCCCGGCTCCGGTGGCCGTGGCGCCTGCGCCGGTCTATGTCGGACCGCCCGCCGTGGTGGTGCGGCCCGCGCCGTATTACTACGGTGGTCGTGGCTACTACGGCGGCCGCCGTTACTATCGCGGCGGCTGGTAAATCGACGAGAGCTACGCAGCAGGTGACAACAAGCAGAAGCGGGCAGAGCCCTAGTTGCCGGCATCGGCCGCAGCCGGGTTCAGCCCGCCCCAACTTGGCGTGAGCGACTGACCGATCTCTGGCAGATCGACGAGATCGAGCACGCGCCCGACCGTATGGTCGACCAGTTCCGCAATCGTCTGCGGCTTCTGGTAGAAGCCGGGCACCGGTGGGAACACGATCCCGCCCATCTCCGTGACCGCCGTCATATTGCGCAGGTGCGCCAGGTTCAGCGGCGTTTCACGCACCATCAGTACCAGCTTGCGCCGTTCCTTGAGCGTGACGTCCGCCGCGCGGGTGATCAGGTTGTCGGAGAGGCCATGGGCGATGGCGGCCAGCGTGCGCATCGAGCAGGGCGCCACGACCATCGCATGGGCGCGGAACGATCCGCTGGCGATGGTCGCGCCGATGTCGCGCACGTTGTGCACCACGCCTGCCAGCGACTCCACCTGGGCACGGCTGATATCGAGTTCGTGCTGGAGGTTCATCACGCCGGCGGGCGAGATCAGCAGATGGGTTTCCACCCCCGCCACGCCTTGCAGCACCTGCAGCAGCCGGACGCCATAGATGGCGCCCGTTGCGCCCGTGATGGCGACGATCAGCCGTTGCGGCACGGCGCCATCCGGTACGGGCATGATTACGACTTCAGCAGCGATTGCAGTTCGCCGTTCTGGTACATCTCCATCATGATGTCCGAGMCGCCGACGAACTCGCCGTTCACGTAGAGCTGCGGAATCGTGGGCCAGCTCGCATATTCCTTGATGCCCTGGCGGATGCCTTCGTCCTCGAGCACGTTGACCGTGGTCGGGGTGTCCACGCCGCAGGCCTTCAGGATCTGGATGGCACGGCCGGAGAAGCCGCACATCGGGAACTGCGCCGTGCCCTTCATGAACAGGACCACGGGGCTGCCCTTCACGATCTGGTCGATCTTCTGTTGTACGTCACTCATGGTGTGTAGCTTCCGGTTGCGCGCGGCGCCGTGTGGCGTCGCCAGTGTCTGGGGATGGGGATTTCCGCCGAAGCGGATGTCAGGTCGGAATTTTACCGGATTCGCCCGACCATCGCCCGCCGCTGCACCGCTCCTGCCCGGCGAGGTCGCGGGCGGTGGCCACCTCGGTAAATCCACCCGCCTCAAGCAGCGCCCGCGTGGCCGCGCCCTGGTCGTAGCCGTGCTCCATCAGCAGCCAGCCGCCGGGCAGCAGGCGATCCGCCGCGCCGGCCACGATGGTGGCCAGGTCGGACAGGCCGTCCTCGTGGTCGGTGAGGGCGTCGATCGGCTCGAAACGCAGGTCGCCCTCCACCAGATGCGGGTCGCCGGAGGCGATGTAGGGTGGATTGCTGACGATCAGGTGGAAGCGCAGGGTGTCCGGCACGGCTTCGTACCAGTCCGACACCAGGAAGTGGATGCCATGCGCCTCGAGCGCGCGGGCGTTGTCCTGGGCCACCATCAGCGCACCCGGCGAGATATCGGTCGCCCAGACCTCGGCGTCGGAGCGCTCGCGGGCAATCGTCACAGCCAGGATGCCGGAGCCGGTGCCGAGGTCCAGCACACGCGGCGCGTGCACATGGGCCACGCGCGCCAGCGACATTTCCACGGCTATCTCGGTATCAGGACGCGGAATCAGCACATCGGGCGTCACGCGGAAAGTGCGGCCGAAGAATTCGCGCTCGCCCAGCAGGTAGGCCATCGGCTCACCGGCCAGCCGCCGCGCCATCAACGTGGAGAATGCATCACGTTGTGCTGCATTGAGATGGTCGGTATCACGCGTGATGAGTTGCGTACGCGTGAGGCCGGTCACGTGGGACAGCAGCATGCGGGCTTCGAGCGCCGGCAGGCCGGTCATCGCAGCCAGCGTCTGGGCTTCGCGCAGCGTGGGGGCGGGCGACAGGGCGCCCGACGGTGTGGAAGACATCGGAAATAGATGGCTGAAACTGGGAGAGCGGGTGCAAAAAACCCCGTCGGGGCCTGGCGCGACGGGGTTCTTTGCTGGCGCCACAAGGGCGCCCGGTATTAGCCGCTCAGTGTAAGCCGATTTGGCAACGCGCGGGCGCGCGAGCGGCGTGATTCCATATGGACCAATTACTTATTGACGGTTTCCTTGGCCTTGTCTGCCGTGGTGTTCACGGCATCGCGTGCGGCTTCCTTGGCGTTGGCCATGGCGTGGCCGGCATCGGTCTTGGCCTGTTCGGCGGCGGCCGAGACATCGGCGGCGGCACCGCTCGCGGCGGCCTTGGCGGCGTCCGCGGCGTTTGCTGCGGCGGCGGCGGCATCGCTGGCGGCGGCCTTGGCCGATTCGGCAGCGCTCTGCATGGCGGCGTCGGCGTTGGCGGCCGGGGCGTCTTCCTTCTTGCTGCAAGCCGCCATGGCGGCGGTGATCATCAACAGGGCGAGCAGTTTCTTCATGATTTCATCCTTGGTGTCTGTTTTGAGGAGTCGACTTCAGCCCAGACTTCGTATGCCACCAGGTGCGGAAAGTGACGCATGGGGGCGGTCTGGTCGAATCGATTATAGACACCGCCTTTTGGCGGGCCAGTGCTGTTTCAAGCATTTACCTCCGTTACAAACACTTGCCCACGGGTGATGAAATCATCACTGCGTGATGAAAATCAGCCCTCGTCGCCGAGTGCGGCGAGCTGGTCGGCCTGGTGTTCGGCGGAGAGCGAGGCGAGCAATTCGTCGAGGTCGCCGTCCATGATCATGTCGATCTTGTAGAGCGTGAGGTTGATGCGGTGGTCGGTCACGCGGCCCTGCGGGAAGTTGTAGGTGCGGATGCGGTCGCTGCGGTCGCCCGTGCCGATCAGGTTGCGCCGCGTGCTGGCTTCCTTGGCCTGCGCCGCGCGCAGCTGCATGTCCTTGATGCGCGCCGCCAGCACCTTCATCGCCTTGTCCTTGTTGCGATGCTGGCTGCGGTCGTCCTGGCACTCCACCACGATGCCGGTGGGCAGGTGGGTCAGCCGCACCGCCGAATCGGTCTTGTTCACGTGCTGGCCGCCCGCGCCGGACGCGCGGAAGGTATCGACGCGCAGGTCGGACGGGTTGATCTCCACCTCGCCCACCTCGTCCGCCTCCGGCATTACCGCCACGGTGCAGGCCGAGGTGTGGATGCGGCCCTGCGCCTCGGTGGCCGGCACGCGCTGCACGCGGTGGCCGCCCGACTCGAACTTCAGCTTCGAGAACGCCGCGTCGCCGGCAATCCGCACGATCACTTCCTTGTAGCCGCCCAGGTCCGACTCGGACTCGCTCATCACCTCCACCTGCCAGCGCTGCCGTTCCGCATAGCGCGTGTACATGCGGAGCAGGTCGGCGGCGAACAGCGCGCTTTCCTCGCCGCCGGCGCCGGCGCGGATTTCCAGCAGCAGGTTGCGGTCGTCGTTGGGATCCTTCGGCAGCAGCAGGGTCTGAAGGCTGGCGGCGAGGTCTTCCAGCCGCTGGCGCGCCGCGCCGATCTCGTCGGCGGCGAACTCCTTCATCTCGGGGTCGTCCAGCAACGCCTGCGCCGTGGCCAGATCCTCCTGCGCCTGCCGGTACTGGCCGTATTGCTCGGCCACCGGCGACAGCTCGGCATGCTCCCGCGAGAGCTTGCGGTACTGGTCGATGTTGGCCGTGGCGTCCTCGCGGGCAAGCAGGGCGTTGACTTCATCGAGTCGCTCGGCCAATTGGTCGAGCTTGTTGAGCATGCTGGCTTTCATGGGCATCCGAAAGGAAACTGGGGCGCGATGGGCGGGAGGTCTGCGCGGCGCCGTGGAGGGCGAACCGAGGGGCGCTGGCAGGGACGCCAGCGGGCCGGCGCGGCCGGCCGGGGACGAGCGCGGCTAGCGCTCGGAGTGGCTGCTGTGGCGGAACAGGCCCGGTACCAGGCGCAGCAGCGCCTCGCGGTCTTCGCCCTGGGTGTGGTTCAGCGCGTGGGTGGGGCCGTGCAGGAACTTGCGGGTCAGCGCGCCGGAGAGGGCTTCCAGCACGGCTTCGGGGTCGTCGCCACGCGCCAGCATGCGGCGCGCGCGTTCGAGTTCGGCCTGGCGCATGGCCTCGCCGTTGGACTGGATCTCGCGGATCACGGGCACCACGCTGCGCGTCTCCAGCCAGTGCATGAAGTTCTGCACGCGGCTTTCGATGATCGCCTCGGCCTGCGCCACGGCGGCCTGGCGCAGCGCGCTGCTCTCGCGCACCACGGCGCCGAGGTCATCCACGGTGTACAGGAACACGTCGTTCAGGCGCGCTACCTCGGGTTCCACGTCGCGCGGCACGGCCAGGTCGACCATCATGATCGGGCGATGCTTGCGGCGCTTGACCGCGCGCTCCACGGCGCCCAGGCCGATGATCGGCAGCGAACTCGCGGTGCAGGACACCACGATGTCGAACTCATGCAGCCGCTCGCCCAGATCCTGCAGGCGGATGGCCTGCGTGGTCAGGCCCTGTTCGGCCAGTTGCTCGGCCAGCCGCTCGCCACGCTCGACGGTGCGGTTGGCCACCACGATCTGGCGCGGCATCTGCGCGGCGAAGTGCGTGGCGCACAGCTCGATCATCTCGCCCGCGCCGATGAACAGCACGCGCTGGGTCGAAACACTTTCGAAAATCCGCTGGGCGAGCCGCACGGCGGCGGCAGCCATCGACACCGAATGGGCGCCGATCTCGGTCTGGCCGCGCACTTCCTTCGCCACGGCGAAGGTGCGCTGGAACAGCTGGTTCAGGTAGGTGCCAAGCGCGCCGGCCTCGCCAGCGGTGCGCACCGCGTCCTTGAGCTGGCCCAGGATCTGCGTTTCGCCGAGCACCATCGAGTCGAGTCCGCTGGCCACGCGGAACGCGTGACGCACGGCTTCGGACTGGGGCAGGGCATACAGATGGGGGGCCAGTTCGCCGGCCGGCACGTTGTGGTGCTGGGCCAGCCAGCGCAGCGTGTGCTCGAAGCCGTCCGCACCGGGCTGCAGCACATCGGTGGCGCAGTAGATCTCGGTACGGTTGCAGGTGGAGAGGATGGCGGCCTCGGTGCCGCTGCGGCCGGCCAGGTGGGTGCGCAGGGCGCCCAGGGCCGGTTTGATCTGCTCAAGCGGAAACGCCACACGCTCGCGGAGCGAGACGGGTGCCGTAGTGTGATTGATGCCGATCGCGAGCAGTTGCATTTGTGGGGTTCGTTKCCATCCGGATCGTAGCCGGAAGCGATGGCCATTATACCGCCGGGCCGCGATTTTGCAGGGCGAGGGGGCGTTTTGTTCCAAGTGCGCCAAAACGCCAGTATTGTTACGGCGCGGTCACGCGGTGCTGGCCGAATCCGGATCAAATAGGGGGTGCCGATGCTCGGCTTGGTGGTGGTGGGGGCGATCGTGGGCCTGGCGGGACGCCAGATGCACCCGGCCGGGCGAGTCGTGAGCCTGCCGGCCGCGCTGGTGCTGGGTGTGCTCGGCGCGCTGGGCGCCTTCTACGGCGGGCGCGCGGCCCACTTGTTTACCGACGGCCAGCTCTCGGGCTGGACCGCCGCGATCGTCGGCGCGGCGCTGCTGGTCGGCGTCTGGGGTGTGGCGCGCCCGCGACGGTAGGGCTGTCCGCCCCGCCGGCTGCCTAGGCTTGACCCCGCGCGGACAGGAAGCGCCGCAGGATCGCGCTCGAATAGTGGCTCGCCACGTCGCGCAAAAATGCCGAAAAGTCCACATGCGCGACATCGTCGGCCCGGTCCGATACGGTACGCATGACTGCATAGGGCACGCCGTACTCGTAGCAGATCTGGGCCAGCGCCGCGCCTTCCATCTCCACTGCCTGCACGCCCGGCAGGCGCTCCCGCAAGTCAGCCACGGCCGCCGGGGCGTTGATGAACTGGTCGCCGCTGGCCACCATGCCCACGTGCAGGCGCGGCGCGGCCACGCCGAAGCGGGCCAGCACGCCGTCCGGCACTTCGGTGGCGAGGTCGTGGCGCAGGAAATCGGCAGCCGCCGCGCGCAGCGCCGCCGTCAGTTCGGCATCGGCCGGAAACTCGGCGCGCGCCAGCAGCGGCACCTCGTGGCGCGGGAACAGCGGGCGGGCGTCCAGGTCGTGCTGGAGGGTGCGGTCCGCCACGACGATATCGCCCACGCGCACCTCGGGCCCCACGCCGCCCGCCAGCCCCGTGAACACGATCTCGTCGACGCCGAACTCGCGGATCAACGTGACCGTGGTGGCCGCCGCCGCCACCTTGCCCACGCGCGCGAGCACCAGCACCACGGACTGCCCGTGGAGCGTGCCGGCGTAGTAGTCCCGCATGCCGATGGTGCGCACGGTGGCGCGCGCGTCTTCGTGCCGCATGGCGGCGATCAGTCCATCGACTTCGTCGTGGAGCGCGGCAAGGATGCCGAGGGTCATGGCTGCCCGGATTGGATGAGAAAGGCGCCAGCATACCGGCGCCGGGAGCGCGGCGAAAGCGGGGCGCCGCGTTTTCAGAACCCTCTCATAGGCACGGGCAGGCCGCTTTGCTACAGTGCGCTTGCGTTCGCATTCCATCGTTTTCCATCGCATTCCAGCCCGGGAGAATTCCGTTGGAACCCCTTTCAGATCGACGCATGGCCCAGCAGGCGCTGGCCGACTGGCGCGCCCAGGATCGCCTTGGCGCGGAAAGCCTTGCGCCCGCGTGGGCCCGCACCTTGCCGGCGCGGGCCGACTGGCACCGCTGGCTCGAGCGGGCGCTGCTGGCGCTCGGCACCGCGCTGCTCTGCGCCGGCGTCATCGTCTTCTTCGCGTTCAACTGGGAGGCGCTGCACAAGTTCGCCAAGTTCGGGCTGCTGGCGGGCCTGCTGACCGGGCTTGCGGCGCTGGCGGCATGGCGGCCGGCCGGGGACGGCATCGGGCAGGCCGCGCTGGCCGGCGCGCAGGTGGTGTCGGGGGTCTGGATGGCCGTGATCGGCCAGACTTACCAGACCGGCGCCGATGCCTGGCAACTGTTCGCCCTGTGGACGCTGCTGGCCGTGCCATGGGCGCTGGCCGCGCGGGCGGCGCCGCACTGGTGGCTGGTGATCGTGGTCGGCAACGTGGCGCTGCTCCGTTATGGCAGTGTGCGGCTGGGCGTGGGCAGCATGTTCGACCTGCTGTTTTCGGGGCGCCATGCGCGCGAGACCACGCTGTTCCTGCTGCTGGCGTGTTGCATCCAACTGGTGATCTGGTACGTGCTGGCGGCCCGCGCGGCCCGCTGGGGTTTTCGGGGCGATGCCGGCCCGCGCCTGATCGCCGTGCTCGCCTGTGGATATGCGGCCTGGCTGGGCCTGACGAGCGTGCTGGTCCATCGCGTGGAGGCGGTGGGGCTAGTGGCCGGCGCGGTGGCGCTGGCCGGGCTCGGCGCCTGGTTCCGGCGGCGCGCGTCGTTCGACATCGTCGTGCTGAGCCTCGCGTGTCTCGCCGGCATCGGGCTGGTGGTGTCGGCGCTGGGGCGCCTGCTCGCCGAGGGCCATGGCGACTTCGGCATCTTCCTGCTGCTCGGGCTGGTCACGGTAGGGCTGGCTGCTGCGGCGGCGGCATGGTTGCTGCGGGCATGGCGTGACGCCAGCGGGAGGCCGGCATGAGCGCGCAAGCGGTGGAGCGAAAGCTCTGGGACGACCTCACAGCACAGGGCGTGGTCGAGGGAGAGTACGTGGCCACGCAGCGCACGCCGTGGCCCATTCGCCTGCTGATGGGCGCGGCGGGCTGGCTCGGCGCGCTGTTCTTCCAGGTATTCCTGCTCGGCTCGGTGTTCGCGGCAACGAGCGGCAACGGCCCGGCCATGCTGGTGACCGGGCTGCTGATGCTGGKCGGGGCCGTGCTGCTGTACCGGATGGCCGGCGAGGGCAGCGGGCGCATCGCGCTCGGCCAGTTCGCGTTGGCCCTGAGCCTGGGCGGGCAGGGCATGGCGATCTTCGGCACGGCCCAGATGCTCGGCGGCGAGTGGCTGGTGGACCGCGCGGCGTTCTGGCTCGCGGTGGCCGTGTTCGAGGTGGCGCTGTACGCCATCGTGCCGAACCGGCTCCATCGTTTCGTGGTGGCGCTCGGCGCGTGGACGGCGCTGGCGTTCGCGCTGAATATCGCGCTGGCCGGCGCCCGGCACTACGGCTGGGTCGTGCTGCCGTGGTCGCTCGGATGGCTGATGCCGCTGGCCTGCGCGGTGGTCACCGTCTTCGTGCTGAAAGAGCATTGGCTGGCGGCGCGCGGCGACCATGGGCGATGGGAGCCCGGCGCGGACGCCACGCTGGTCTTCGCGCTGGCGGCGGCGCTGCTGGTCACCGGGGCAAACCATCCGCTGGCTGGGGTTTTCGATGAACGTGGCGCACCGCGCCTGCTCGCGCCGTGGCTGGCCGGGGCGCTGACCGAGGCGGTGCTGCTGATGTTCGCGTTGTTCGAATGCCGGCGCCTGCATGTCGAGCCGCGCATCGGTGCGGCGGTGCTGGGTGTGACGCTGGCCTTCGCCACGCTGATGGTGATGGCGCCGGCAGTCGGTGCCGGCGTGCTGGTACTGGCGCTGGCCCTGCGGCGCGGGTCGCTGGCATGGCTCGGGCTCGGCATCGCGGCGGTCATCGCGGGCTTTGTCTGGTACTACGGCTCGCTCCAGTGGACGCTGCTGGCCAAGTCCGCCACGCTGGTGGCGGCCGGCGTGCTGCTGCTGGCGGTTCGGATCGTGATGCGACGGATGGAGGCGCGACCATGAAACGATGGATCGTGGTGGCATGGCTGCTGGTGATGGGCGTGGCCGGGGCGGTCATCGTCGGCAAGGAACGGGTGCTGTCGCATGGGGAGGTCGTCTACCTTCGGCTGGCACCCGTGGACCCGAGGTCCCTCATGCAGGGCGACTACATGGCGCTGAATTTCGCCCTCGGGCTGGAAATCGCCGCCGCCCAGGCCCGCGCCCAGTCCCCGCGCGAGCGGGAGACCGAAGTGGTGATCCGCCGCGACGCCGCCGGGGTCGGGCAACTGGTCCGGCTGCAGAACGGCCAGCCGCTGGCCGAGGGCGAGCGGCGCCTGCGCGTCCAGAACGTCCCCTCGCGCTGGGGCGGCCCGATCGTGCAGGTCTCCACCGACGCGTGGTTCTTTCAGGAAGGACAGGCGGAGCGGTTCGCCAAGGCCCGCTACGGCGAATTCCGGCTGGATAGCAGCGGTCAGGCGCTGCTGGTGGGCATGCGGGATGAACAGTTGAAGCCGTTGTAGCCGCGAGCGAGGGCTCGCGCTGCGCCCTAAAGCAAAAAACCCGGCATCTGCCGGGTTTTCTCGGGTTTGTTACGCCTGCCTCAGACGTTGAACAGGAAGTTCATCACGTCCCCGTCCTTCACCACATATTCCTTGCCTTCGGCGCGCATCTTGCCGGCTTCCTTCGCGCCCTGTTCGCCCTTGAACTGGATGAAGTCATCGTAGGCGATGGTTTGCGCGCGGATGAAGCCGCGTTCGAAGTCGGTGTGGATCACGCCGGCGGCCTTGGGGGCGGTGTCGCCCACGTGGATCGTCCAGGCGCGGACTTCCTTCACGCCTGCCGTGAAGTAAGTCTGCAGGCCCAGCAGCGTGAAGCCGGCGCGGATTACGCGGTCCAGGCCGGGTTCTTCCATGCCCAGGTCGGCAAGGAATTCGGCCTTGTCGGCGTCTTCCAGGTCGGCAATCTCGGCTTCGATGGCTGCGCAGACGGCMACGACCGGCGAATTGGTCAGCTTGGCGTGCTCGCGCACTGCGTCGAGGTGCGGATTGTTCTCAAAGCCGTCTTCGCGCACGTTGGCCACGTACATCGTCGGCTTGGCGGTGATCAGGCAGAACGGGCGGATGGCTTCCCATTCCTCGGGCGACAGGTCCAGCGTGCGCACGGCCTTGGCCTGATCGAGCACGGTTTGTGCCTTCTCCAGCACTGCCACGAGGCGCAGCGCTTCCTTGTCACCGGCGCGGGCGGGCTTGATATAGCGCGCGTGGGCCTTTTCCACCGTGGCCAGGTCGGCCAGCGCCAGTTCGGTGTTGATGACTTCGATGTCCGACAGCGGATCGACCTTGCCCGCCACGTGGATCACGTTCGGATCCTCGAAGCAGCGCACGACGTGCGTGATGGCGTCGGTTTCGCGGATATTGGCCAGGAACTGGTTGCCCAGGCCTTCGCCCTTGGACGCGCCCGCCACCAGGCCGGCGATATCGACGAATTCCACCGTCGCCGGCAGGATGCGCTCTGGCTTGACGATGTCAGCCAGCTTCGTAAGCCTCGGATCCGGCACTTCCACGACGCCCACATTGGGTTCGATGGTGCAGAACGGATAGTTTTCGGCGGCGATGCCGGCCTTGGTCAGGGCATTGAACAGCGTGGACTTGCCGACGTTGGGCAGGCCGACGATGCCGCATTTGAGGCTCATGGTGTCTGGCTGGAAATAGCAAAGGCTGTATTCTAGCGGATGGCCACCCTTGGCCAGCCTTTATCCCTCGGCGGGCGGCCCGCCACGGCTTGTGAGATGTCTCCGATGGCGCGCACGTCACGTCGCTATAATCGAGGCATGACCGGATCAGCCGCACCGGCGCGTCGCGCCGCCTCCCATTCCATGCCCTCGACTCCATCCTCCCGCTTTCAGATTGCCGTGGTCGGCGGCGGTATCGTCGGCAAGGCCTGCGCACTGCTGCTGGCCCAGCAGGGCATGCAGGTGGCCCTCGTCGCGCCGCGCCCCGTGGGCGAGACCGCGCGCACCGGGGAAGACGACTGGGACAGCCGCATCTACGCGTTCTCGGCCAGCTCGCAGCAATTGCTGGAGCGGCTGCGCGTCTGGGAGGCCCTCGACCCGGCCCGTGTGCAGCCCGTGCGTGACATGCGCGTCTTCGGCGACGTCAGCGCCGCGGAGGCCAGCCCCTCGCCCCATGGCGATCTCCATTTCTCGGCTTACGCCGCCGCCGTGCCGCAACTGGCCTGGATCATCGAGTCGAGCCATGTGGAGCGCGTGCTGGACACCGCGCTACGCTTCCAGCACCAGGTGCAATGGTTCGATGAGGCGGCCGAAGGGCTCGATCGTGACGTTGACGGCGTGACCCTGACCCTCGCCAGCGGCGCCCGCGTGCGCGCCAACTGCGTGGTCGGCGCCGACGGCGCGCGCTCCTGGGTGCGCCAGCAATGCCATATCGGCACCAGCCAGCGGCGCTACCGCCAGCTTGGCGTGGTGGCGAACTTCGCCTGCGAACTGCCGCATCAGGAAACCGCATGGCAATGGTTCCTGGGCGCGCCCGAGAAGCTCATGGCCGACGAGGAACTCGCCAATGGCGAGATCGTCGCCATGCTGCCGCTGCCCGGCAACCGCGTGTCGATGGTCTGGTCCGCCGATGAAGCCCACGCGCAGGACCTCGTCGCGCTGTCCCCCGAGGCCCTCGCCGCCACCGTGGCCCAGGTGGCCAACGGGGCGGTCGGCGCCCGGTTCGGCGCACTGCGCTGCCTGACGCCGGCCAAGGGCTTCCCGCTGGTGCTCCAGCGTGCCGAGCAGTTCGTCCAGCCGCACGTGGCGCTGGTCGGCGATGCCGCGCATGTGGTCCATCCGCTGGCCGGGCAGGGCATGAATCTTGGTTTACGCGATGTGACGGAACTTGGGCGCGTGATGGCCGACAAAGAACCGTTCCGATCGGAAGGCGACTTGCGCCTGTTGCGCCGCTACGAGCGTGCACGCGCCACGGACCTGCTCTCCCTGACTGCCGCCACCGATGGCTTGCACCGGCTGTTTTCGCTGCCGGGCGCGCCCGCGCGGCTGATACGCAACGCCGGCATGCGCGCCGTGGGCGGCCAGGGGCTGCTCAAGCGCTTCCTGATCGGCCGCGCGCTGGGCTGAGCCGGCCAACCACTATTTAAAGATTCTGCCGACAAGGCACCCGAACCCTGGAGTCACCATGTTGCAACTGTTCCGCCGCCGTTCCGCCCGCATGGGCGCCCTTGCTGCCCTGGCCGGTGGCCTGGCCCTGGGCGGCTACGCCCTGCACGCGCTGGCCGCGGACGAGCCGGGCACGGACCGCATCAAGGCGTCCATCCAGAAGATGCTGGGCGGCCGCGCCGAGGTGAAGAGCGTGACCAAGGCGCCGGTACCGGGTTTGTATGAAGTCAACGTGGGCGGCCAGATCGTGTACACCGACCCCACCGGGCGCTACATCATCAATGGCGAGGTCATCGACACCAAGACCAACACCAACCTGACCGAGGAGCGTCTGGCCGAGCTGAACAAGATAAAGTGGTCCGATCTGCCGCTGGCGCGCGCCATCAAATGGACGAAGGGCGATGGCAGCCGCACCGTGGCGGTGTTCTCGGACCCGAACTGCGGCTACTGCAAGAAGATCGAACAGACCTTCCAGCAGATGGACAACATCACGGTCTACACCTTCCTCTACCCGGTGCTGTCGCCCGATTCGACGACCAAGGCCAAGCAGGTCTGGTGTGCAACAGACCGTACCAAGGTGTGGCGCGACTGGATGCTGAACCACGTGGCCATCACCGGCAACGGTAGCTGCAAGACGCCGGTGGACGAGAACCTGGCGCTGGGCCAGAGCCTGAATATCTCGGGCACGCCGGCAGTGTTCTTCACCGACGGCACGCGCATCCCGGGCGCGGCGGACATCGCCACGCTGGAGCGCAAGCTCGCCAGTCTGAAGAAGTAACGCGCGGCGCCGGACCCTCCCGGCTGTCTGAAGCGGCCGGCACTGTCCGGCCGCTTTGCTTTCCGGCGCCTGCGCTGCGTTACCAAATTCCCTGAAAAATCAAAGAGATCGAGGAGACACCATGACGTTCCAGGCTTTGCTGCTGACCCAGGCCGATGGCAAGACGGCCGCCGCCGTCACCCAACTCGATGAATCCGCGCTGCCGGCGGACGGCAACGTGCTGGTGGCCGTCGACTATTCGACGATCAATTTCAAGGACGGCCTGGCAATCACGGGCCGCGCGCCGGTGGTGCGCAAGTGGCCGATGGTGGCGGGGATCGACGGCGCCGGCACGGTGCTCGATTCGAGCGACCCGCGCTGGCGCACCGGCGACCGCGTGGTGCTGAACGGCTTCGGCGTGGGCGAGACGCACTGGGGCTGCCTGGCGCAGCGCGCGCGGCTGCAGGGCGACTGGCTKGTGCGGCTGCCCGATGCGTTCACGTCGCGGCAGGCCATGGCGATCGGCACGGCCGGCTACACGGCCATGCTGTCGGTGCTGGCGCTGGAGCGCGGCGGCGCGCTTGGGCCCGTGAAGCCCGGCGATGGCGAGGTGCTGGTCACGGGCGCCTCGGGCGGCGTGGGCTCGGTGGCCATCGCCATCCTGTCGAAGCTCGGCTATCGCGTGGTGGCTTCCACCGGCAAGACCGCCGAGGCGGATTTCCTGCGTGCGCTGGGCGCCGCCGACGTGATCGACCGGGCCGAACTGGGCGCGCCGGGCAAGCCGCTCCAGAAGGAGCGCTGGGCGGGCGTGGTGGATTCGGTCGGCTCGCACACGCTGGTCAACGCCTGCGCCCAGGTGCGCTACGGCGGCGTGGTCACGGCGTGCGGGCTGGCGCAGGGCATGGATTTCCCGGCCTCGGTGGCGCCGTTCATCCTGCGCGGCGTGACGCTGGCCGGCATCGATAGCGTGATGGCGCCGATGTCGCTGCGCGAAACCGCGTGGAAGCGGCTGGCGCGGGATCTGGCCCCGGACCGGCTCCAGGCCATCACGCGTGAGATCCGGCTGGGCGAGGCCATCGACGCCGCCAGCCAGATCATGGCGGGCGGCATGCGCGGCCGCGTGGTGGTCGATGTGAACGCCTGAGGGAACGTCCGAGGGAACGCCCACAAGACAAGTCCACGTTCGAAGGGAGACGGGGCGTGGCGCTACAATCACAACCATGACGCCGATCCGCTACGCCATCGCCCCGCTTCAGCCCGAAGCCCATCTGTTCGCCGTGACCGTGACGGTGGACGTCCCCGACCACGCCGGCCAGGTCTTCACGCTGCCCGCGTGGATTCCCGGCAGCTACATGATCCGCGACTTCGCGCGCAACATCGTCCGCATTCGGGCCGATGCGGGCGGGTTGGCGGTGCCACTGACCAAGCTCGACAAGCAGAGCTGGCAAGCCGCACCGGTGGCTGCCGATGCCGGGCCGCTGGTCCTGCAATACGAGGTCTATGCCTGGGACCTGTCGGTGCGCAGCGCGCACCTCGACACCACCCACGGCTTCTTCAACGGCAGCTCCGTGTTCCTGCGCGTGGTGGGGCAGGACGACCAGCCGTGCACCGTCGATCTCCATGCGCCCGCCGGCGAGGCCTATGCCGACTGGCGCGTCGCCACGGCGCTGCCCGAGGCGCGCGGCCCCGGCGGCGCGCGCCGCTACGGCTTTGGGCGCTATCAGGCAGCCAACTACGACGAACTGATCGACCATCCGGTGGAGATGGGCACGTTCGCCATGGCCAGTTTCCGTGCCTGCGGCGCCCAGCACGACGTGGTGTTCACGGGCAAGGTGCCGAACCTGGACCTGYAACGCGTCTGCCGCGACCTGAAACAGATCTGCGAGGCCCAGATCCGGCTGTTCGAGCCGCGCTCGGCCCGCGCGCCGTTCCTGGACAGCAATCGCCGCTACGTCTTTATGACGATGGTGACCACTGACGGCTACGGCGGCTTGGAGCACCGCGCCAGCACGGCGCTGATGTGCGCGCGCGGCGACCTGCCGGTGCGCGGCAACGCCGAGACCAGCGAGGGCTATCGCACCTTCCTGGGGCTGTGCAGCCACGAGTACTTCCACACCTGGAACGTCAAGCGGATCAAGCCGGCGGCGTTCGTGCCGTACCAGCTCGCGCAGGAAACCTATACGCCGCTGCTGTGGCTGTTCGAAGGATTTACGAGCTACTACGACGATCTGATCCTGGCCCGGACGGGGCTGGTTTCGACCACCCAGTACGTCGAGATGCTGGCCAAGACCTGGAACGGCGTCTTGCGTGGCAACGGCCGCACCAAGCAGAGCGTGGCCGACAGCGCCTTCGATGCCTGGACGAAATACTATCGGCAGGACGAGAACGCGCCGAACGCCATCGTCAGCTATTACACCAAGGGTTCGCTGGTAGGGCTGGCGCTGGACCTGACCATCCGCGAGAAGACCGGCGGGCGGAAATCGCTCGATGACATCATGCGCGCGCTCTGGCAGCGCTACGGTCGCGACTTCTACGCGCCGGGCGCCACCCAGCGCGGCGTGACGGAAGCCGAGGTCCACGCGCTGTTCGATCAGGTGACCGGGCTGCGGCTCGGCACGCTGCTGCGGGCACTGACCGAGGGCACGGGCGAGATCAACCTGCCGCCGCTGTTCCGCGCCTTCGGCATCAAGGCCGAGAAGGTCGAGCCGGGTAAGCCGTCCGCCGGCGCGGCGCTGGGTATCAAGACCCGCAACGAGGAAGGCTGGGTGCGCGTGAGCCAGGTGCTCGACGGCGGGGCGGGACAGGCCGCCGGCGTCTCGGCGGGTGACCTGCTCGTGGCGCTGGACGGCCTGCGGCTGGCGCCCGGCCAGCTCGACAAGCAACTGGCGCGCTACCGGCCCGGCGACGCCGTGCAGCTCCACCTGTTCCGGCGCGATGAACTCCAGGTGCTGCCCGTCACCCTGGCGCGCGAGCCGGCCATGCAGTACAAAGTGAACGTGGAGCCCGGCAAGCATGCGGCCCGCACGCGCTGGCTGGGGCAGTAACCGGCCGATGACGGCGCCCGGGTCCTGACACCGGGCGCCAGTCGACAGTCGACAATCGCCCCCCGCTGCCCCAACGTCGCCATCGTCCGCCAGCCCAACATCGCCCCATGGAATACGCGCACGATCCTCGTACGTTTCTGTTCTCTCACTATATCTACCGTGGCCTGCGCTCGGCCACGGGGGTCATCGGCGCCACGCTGCTGGCCATGCAGGTCATGGACCTGCCCAGCGCCATGGTCGTGTCGATGGGCGCGCTCTGCACCAGCCTGATGGACCTGCCCAGCCCGCTGAACCACAAGTTCAACGAGATGCTGGCCAGCGTGCTGCTGTGTACCGCCGTGACCGCCGTGGTGGCGCTGGCCACGCCGTTCCCGCGCGTGCTGCCGTGGGTGCTGGTGCTGGTGACCTTCCTCGCCGGCATGATGACGGTCTATGGCAACAAGACCATGCCGTTGCAGTTTTCGGCATTGTTCGTCATGACGCTCACCGTCAACGAGGACTTCGTGCTCCAGAAGGCGTTCGTCCATGCCGGGCTGTTCGGGGCCGGGGCGGTGGCCTATATGGCCTATGCGATGGCGGTCAGCTGGGTCATGGAGCGGCGCACGCGCCAGCAGATACTGGCCGAGTCGCTGTACGAAATGTCTCACTACCTCGAGATCAAGGCAGGTTTCTACGATGCCGGCACCGACTACGAGGAACAGTTCAACCAGCTGGTGCGCCAGCAGATCGTGGTGGCCGAGCGCCAGCAGGCGGCGCGCGATCTGGTGCTGCGTGGAAACCGCACCAAGCGTGACGGCCTGCTGGTACGCGTGCACCTGCGGATGCTCGATCTCTACGAGTACATCCTTTCCACCAACACCGACTATCCCTTGCTGCGCCAGACCTTCGGTGGCACGCCGGCGCTGGACGCGATACGGCGGCTGGTACGTGGGCTGGGCAAGGATCTCGAGGAAATCGCCTACGACGTCACACGCGGCAAGCCTTCGTACAGCGCCCATGACTACGGCCCCGACCTGCGCGCCGTGACGACGGAAATCGAACAATTACGACATCACCACGTGTCGGCGGCGGCCATGACGGCGGTCGCGGAGACGATTGAGATGATTCGCGGTGCCATCACGCTGGTCGGCCAGTTGCACGAGGCGTCCCGCACACCGGTGGAGCCGGCCAAGGTGATGCCGGGGTCGGACATGACACCGTTCCTGACCCGCCAGAAGTACGAGCTGGGCGTGATCCTGGACAACCTGCGCTGGCGCTCGCCGGCGTTTCGCTACTCGCTGCGCATCACGATGGCGGTGGCGGTGGGACTCTGGCTGGGCGACCGGCTGCCGTATGCGTCGCACAGCTATTGGATTCTTCTCACGATTGTCGTAATCCTGAAGCCGAACTACAGCCTGACCAAGCAGCGCTATAACGACCGGCTGATCGGCACGCTGATTGGTTGCCTGATCAGCGTGGTGGTGCTGCGCGTGGTGACGGAGCCGCTGGCGCTGCTGGCGGTGCTCTACGTGGCACTGGTCGCCAGTTCGGCGTTTTCCACCATCAAGTACCGCTACACGGCCATCGCCGCCTGCGTGCAGGTGCTGATCCAGATCAACCTGCTGATGCCGGGCAGCCAGACCGTAGTGGGCGAGCGGCTGATCGATACGGTGATCGGCGGCGTGATCGCGTCCATCTTCAGCTTTGTGCTGCCGAGCTGGGAGTACCGGGCGATTCCCAAGCTGGTGGAGAACGTGCTTCAGGCCAACCGGCGCTATATCGCCGCCACGCGCGACCTGCTGCTGCGCCGCGCCCAGGACGACTTTGCCTACCGCGTACAGCGCAAGCAGTTCATGGACAACCTGTCGGCGCTGATCGCCTCGTTCCAGCGCATGCTCGACGAACCGCGCAGCCGGCACCGCGCCGTGGACAACCTGAGCCGCTTCATCAATCAGAACTATCTGGTGGCGGCGCATGTGGCGGCGGCGCGCATCCAGGTGCGCCAGCACTACGAGGAACTGGACGTGCCGGCGGCCGAGGCGGCCATCGAGCAGGCCACGGAAGCCGCCACGCGCAGCCTGACGCTGGCCAGCGAACGGCTGGCGGGCGAGGAGCGGCACGGGCCGCGCGGCGCTGGCTTTATCCGCACGCCGACGGAAACTGCCGTCGCCGGGGTGGGCCTGCCGCCGCACGAACTGGTCGCAGGGGCCGCCGCCGATGACGACGAAGCCAGCGAGCGCCGCGCACGGATCGCCGATTCGGCGGATCGGCGCAAGGCGGACGTGCTGGTCCAGGCCGCCGCGGCGGGCGAGATCGGCGCGGACGAGCGCGATGCCGCCGCGCAACCTGCCGAGTCGGGCGCGAGTTCGACCGGCCGCGCCGCCAACGCGGTGCTGGAGCGCCGCCTGCGCGCGCTGCGCGAAGACGCCGCCAAGATCGCGCTGCGCACCGGCGCGATTGGCCGGTCGATGGCGGAGAAGGATTGAAAGAACCGTGCGACTGGATGCGCCGACCCTCTCCCCCGGCCCCTCTCCCGCAAGCGGGCGAGGGGAGACCACAGGCAGCGGCTGAAGGGTAATGGTTTGCTCCCCTCTCCCTCCGGGAGAGGGGCTGGGGGAGAGGGCAGGCGCCCGCAGCACCTCAAACGGAGAATCACCGATGACAGCCATTCATGAAACCTGGCATCTCATCGCCCATGGCCGCGTGCAGGGCGTGGGCTATCGCGCGGCCTGCGCGGACCGCGCCGTGGCGCTGGGGCTGGTGGGATGGGTGCGCAACCGGACCGATGGCACGGTCGAGGTGATCGCGCAGGGGCCGCGCGACCCGCTTGAGGCGCTGCGGACGTGGATGGCGGCGGGCCCGCCGGCCGCGCAGGTGTCGAAGGTGGAGATGACCCCGGCGGACGACGAAGGGCCCTTCAGCGGGTTCCGCTGGCTGCCGACTGCTTAAATATTAGACAGCGCTTAGTCGGCCTTCAGCCAATCAATCGGCGCCCGGCCATGCCGTTCCAGCCAGTCATTGGCCTGCCGAAAATGCCCGCAACCCAGGAATCCGCGATGCGCGGACAGCGGCGACGGATGCGGCGCCTCCAGGACGCAATGCGTGTGCGCGGTCTGCCCATCGAGCAGTGCCCGCTTGGCCTGCGCATGGCTGCCCCATAGCAGGAACACGAGATTGGGCTGCGACGCCGCCAGCGCGTGGATCAGGCAATCGGTCACCGCTTCCCAGCCGCGCTTGGCGTGGCTGGCCGCCTGGCCTTGCTCCACGGTCAGCACGGTGTTCAGCAGCAGCACGCCCTGACGCGCCCAGCCCTCCAGATTGCCGGAGGCGCGCGTGGGCTCGGCGCCGTACTCGGCACCGATTTCCTTGAAGATATTGCGAAGGCTCGGCGGCACCTTGACGCCCTCGGGCACCGAGAACGCCAGCCCGTGCGCCTGCGGAATCTCCGCGCCACCGACCACGCCGGTGCCGTGATACGGGTCCTGCCCCAGGATCACGACCTTGACGGCATCGGGCGGGGTCAGGTGCAGCGCGTGGAAGACCGCGTGCGGAAACACCGGCTTGCCGGCGGCGCGCTCGCCATCGACAAAGCGCGCCAACTCGTCCCACGCGGCATGGCCGAGGCACGGCGCGAGCAGGGTGCGCCACGCGGCGGGCAGCGCATCGACCTGGGTTTGCAAAGGGGCGATGGCAGGAGGCTCGGCGGCCACGGGTGCAGCAAAGAAGTCGGCTTGCATGCGGGGAGGGGAGAGCGTCAGGAGAGTTCGCCGCCCGTCAGGCGATAGCCGCGCGCGGCCTTGCTCAGATCGGACGGGGTGAGCGGCGCCACATGGGACAGCCGCGCGGCGAACGCACGCAGCGCGGCTTCGGCAAGCTGGCTGTCGTCGGCCCCGCCGTTGTCATCGCCCGGCAGCCATTCGAGTTCGAGTTCCTGGATGGTCTCGACCTGGGCCTGCCCCGGCGCGGTGATCTTGCCAGTATCGAGCGCGGCTTCGATGCGCGCGCCGTCCTGCATGACGATCCATGTGCGGCGGACGAAATCGGTGCGGAATACCGGCGCCAGATGGTCGGCCAGCGGCGCCAGCACGGCGCGCGCCTCGTCGGGGAAGCGGGACAGCTCGATGGCCTCGCCGGCCACGTCGCACTCCCACTCGTTGCGCGAGGCCATCCCGCCCTGGCTGCTGCCGGCGGTCTTCAGCGTCTGGAGCCACTGGCTGCCCTTCTGGTCGCCCTTTTGGCGCAGTCGGAGCGCGGCACGCTGGCGGGCGAGGTCGCGCGCGGGCGTGTCCAGGTAGACGTTGAGCAACGTGGTTTCGCCGCGCGCCTCGCCGTTGGCATCGAGCCACGCGGCCACGGCCGCCAGCGCGGCGTCTGGCACGGCCAGCTTCAGTTCGATTTCACGCGGCATGGCAGCGATCCGTCGTTATGCGAACAGCCGTGCCAGTTCCACGCCCGGATCCGGCGCGCGCATGAACGCCTCGCCCACCAGGAACGCGTTGACGTTGGCGTCGCGCATCCGCTTCACATCGGCCGGGCCGAGGATGCCGGACTCCGTGACCACCAGCCGCTCCGGCGGCATCGACGGCAGCAGGTCCAGCGTGTTGTCCAGCGAGACCTCGAAGGTGCGCAGATTGCGGTTGTTCACGCCGACCAGCGGGGTCTTGAGGCGCAGCGCGTGGTCCAGTTCGTCGGCGCCGTGCACTTCCACAAGCACGTCCATGCCCAGTTCCAGCGCGCAGGCTTCCAGTTCGGCCATCAGGCCCGGGTCCAGCGCGGCCACGATCAGCAGGATGCAGTCGGCGCCCCAGGTACGGGCCTCGTAGACCTGATACAGGTCGACCATGAAGTCCTTGCGCAGCGCCGGCAGCGGGCAGGCCCCGCGCGCGCGCTTCAGGAAATCGGCATGGCCCTGGAAGAAGTTCACATCGGTCAGCACGGACAGGCAGGCCGCGCCGTGGCTGGCGTAGCTCTCGGCAATGGCCTCGGGCACGAAATGCTCGCGCAGCACGCCCTTGGACGGCGACGCCTTCTTGACCTCGGCAATCACGCCCGCGTGGCCCGTCGCGATCTTCTCGCGCAGGGACCGCTCGAAGCCGCGCGGCGCCAGGCCGGGCTCGGTGCGCAGGGCCTCGGCCTCGGCGCGCAGGCTGGGCAGGTCGCGCTTCTTGCGCGCGGCGGCCACTTCGTCGGCCTTCACGGCCAGGATTTTTTGCAGGATGTCGGACATGGCGGATTACTTGAATTGCTGCGTGGCACGCACGAACTGGTCGAGCTTCTCGCGGGCGGCGCCGCTGGCGATGGCCTTGCGGGCGCGTTCGATGCCGTCCTCGATCGAGCTGGCCACGTTGGCTGCGTAGAGCGCGGTGCCGGCGTTCAGCGTGACGATCTCGCGCGGCGTACCCGGCACATCGGTCAGCGCTTCGAGCAGCATCTCCTTCGATTCCACGGCATCGGCCACCTTCAGGCCCCGGTTGGAGATCATCGACAGGCCGAAGTCCTCCGGGTGAATCTCATACTCGCGCACCTCGCCATCCTTGAGTTCGCCGACCAGCGTGGCGGCACCGAGCGAGACCTCGTCCATGCCGTCCTTGCCGTACACGACGATGGCGTGCTTGGCGCCCAGGCGCTGCATCACGCGCACCTGAATGCCAACGAGGTCCGGGTGGAACACGCCCATCAGGATATTGGGGGCGTCGGCCGGGTTGGTCAGCGGGCCGAGGATGTTGAAGATGGTGCGCACGCCCATCTCCTTGCGGATCGGGGCGACGTTCTTCATGGCCGGATGGTGCGTCGGCGCGAACATGAAGCCGATGCCGGTCTGCTCGATGCACTGGCCGACCTGCTCCGGCGTGAGCATGATGTTCACGCCCAGCGCCTCCAGCACATCGGCGCTGCCCGACTTGGACGACACGCCCCGGTTGCCGTGCTTGGCGATCTTCGCGCCGGCGGCTGCCGCCACGAACATCGACGCCGTGGAGATGTTGAACGTATGCGACCCATCGCCGCCCGTTCCCACGATATCGACGAAATTGTCGCGGTCCGTCACCGGCACCTTGTTGGCGAACTCGCGCATCACCTGCGCCGCCGCCGAGATCTCGCCGATGGTTTCCTTCTTGACGCGCAGCCCGGTCAGGATGGCGGCCGCCATCACGGGCGAGATCTGCGCCTGCATGATCTGCCGCATCAGGTGCAGCATCTCGTCATGGAAGATCTCGCGGTGTTCGATGCAGCGCGTCAGCGCTTCCTGCGGCGTGATGGACATGGCGGATTCTTGAATAGGGTCGGGGGCGGGGGCGAACGTTGCGGGATCGAGCCGCCTCATCGCGGCACCTTCAGGAAGTTGGCCAGCAGCGCATGGCCGTGTTCGGACAGGATCGATTCCGGGTGGAACTGCACGCCTTCCACGGCCAGCGTCTTGTGGCGCACGCCCATGATCTCGCCGTCCGGCGTCCACGCGGTCACTTCCAGGCAATCGGGCAGGGTCTCCCGCTCGATCGCCAGCGAATGATAGCGCGTGATGTCGAAGTGCCGGGGCAGGCCGGCGAACACGCCTTCCTGGGTGGTTTCGATGGTGCTGACCTTGCCATGCATCACCTGCTTGGCGCGAATCACTTTTCCGCCAAATGCCTCGCCGATGGCCTGGTGGCCGAGGCACACGCCCAGCAGCGGGATCTTGCCCGCGAAGTGTTGCAGCACGGCCACCGAGATGCCGGCTTCCTTCGGGCTGCACGGGCCGGGCGACACGCAGATGCGCTCCGGGTTGAGCGCCTCGATCTCCTCGAGGGTGATCTCGTCGTTGCGGTAGGTCCGCACATCGGCGCCGAGTTCGCCGAAGTACTGCACCAGGTTGTAGGTAAACGAATCGTAGTTGTCGATCATCAGCAGCATGGTCGTTTCTCCAGTTCCTGGGGTCAGAGGTCGGCGTCCAGGCCGTCCTGGACTTGCTCGGCGGCGCGGATCACGGCGCGCGCCTTCGCCTCGGTTTCCCTCCATTCGGCCTCGGGGTCCGAGTCCGCGACAATGCCGGCGGCAGCCTGCACATAGAGATTGCCGTCCTTGATGATGCCGGTGCGGATGGCGATGGCGAGGTCCATTTCGCCGCCGAACGACAGGTAGCCCACCGCGCCGCCATAGATGCCGCGCTTGCGGGGCTCCAGTTCGTCGATGATTTCCATCGCCCGCACCTTGGGCGCGCCGGACAGCGTGCCGGCCGGGAAGGTGGCACGCAAAACGTCCAGATTGCTCATGCCCTCGCGCAGCGTGCCTTCCACCGAGCTGACGATGTGCTGCACGTGCGAGTACTTCTCGATGACCATCTTGTCGGTCACCTTGACCGTGCCGGTTTCGGCAATGCGCCCGATGTCGTTGCGCGCCAGGTCGATCAGCATCACGTGCTCGGCAATCTCCTTCGGATCGTTGAGCAGTTCGGTGGCGAGCTGGGCGTCACGCTCGGGCGTGCTGCCGCGCGGGCGCGTGCCGGCCAGCGGGCGGATCGTCACGATGTGCTTGCTGTCGGCATCGCCGTTGGTGCCCATCTTGCGGGTTTCCTGGCGCACCAGGATCTCCGGCGAGGCGCCCACCACCTGGAAGTCGCCGAAATTGTAGAAATACATATAGGGCGACGGGTTCAGCGAGCGCAGCGCGCGGTACAGCGACAGCGGCGAGTCGCGGTACGGCTTGACCAGCCGCTGGCCGATCTGCACCTGCATCATGTCGCCGGCCATGATGTATTCCTTGGCCTTGTGCACGGCGGCGATGTAGTCCGCCTTGGCGAATTCGCGGTAGACCTCGGACTGCACGGACGGGCTGGTCACCGGCACGTCCACCGGCTGGCGCAGCTTCATGCGCAGTTCGCGCAGGCGCTGGCGGGCGCGCGGGTAGGCTTCGGGGGTGGTCGGGTCGGCGTAGACAATCAGGTACAGCTTGCCGGACAGGTTGTCGATGACCGCCAGTTCCTCGCACAGCAGCAGCTGGATGTCGGGCAGGTCGAGATCGTCCGGCTTCTGCCTGTCGGCGAGCTTTTTCTCGATATAGCGCACCGCGTCGTAGCCGAAGTAGCCGGCCAGGCCGCCGCAGAAGCGCGGCAGGCCGGGGCGCATGGCCACCTTGAAGCGGCTCTCGAACGTGGCGATGAAGTCGAGCGGATTGCCCTCATGGGTCTCGACGACCTTGCCGTCGGTGACCACCTCGGCGCGCTGGCCGTAGGCGCGCAGCAGCGTACGGGCATGCAGGCCGATAAACGAATAGCGGCCGAAGCGCTCACCGCCCACCACCGATTCCAGCAGGAAGGTGTTCACGCCGCGCGTTTGCGACTGAGCCAGCTTCAGATAGAGCGAGAGCGGCGTCTCCAGGTCGGCCAGCGCCTCGGCGATGATCGGAATACGGTTGTAGCCCTGGTCGGCCAGCGATTTGAATTCCAGTTCGGTCATGTCGATCCTCTTCTTGCGGCACCCGCGTATCGGATGTGGGGCGCGGCACCGCTTGTGTCGGCAGGGGAGGGCTGGCAACGCTGGCAACCCGCCCCGGGGGCGGACCGTGGTGCGAAGGGCTTGCACGAAGGCGCACAAGCGCGCACACGGCCGGGCGTGGCGTGCGGCGCGTTCTTGAGCTAACCGTAGCACATGCGGCTACGGCGCTGGCGGAGGGATCTGGGGATCGGCGCGGAGGCCGGCCTGGTGTGGCGGGGCCGGGTCCGGCGGAACCGGAACTCGTCGGGGGCGGCTGGCCGCGTGAAGCAGCTTGGTCCGGCCCGGCAAGTCCGTCAGGTGACTCGCGAACGCACTTTACGCCTGTTCAGAGGCGCGCCAGCGACGCCAGGGCCAGGCCTGCCGATCACTGCCAGAAAAGATGCGTTTGCGGTTGAGAAACATGGAGTTTTCAGCGTGGTACCCGCTGTGCGCGCTGTGCGGTAACAAGCGCTGCGGCGCGGGCAATGTCGGGGACTATACCATCGGCGTCAACGCCTTGTACAGGGTTCCCATGGTTGTAGCCATATGGCACCAACAGCACACCCATGCCGGCCGCGCGGGCCGCCTGCGCATCGTTTTCGGAGTCGCCGATGGCCAGCACGGCGGCCGGATCGAGGCGGAATGCCTCGGCCACCCTGAGCAGCGGGAACGGATCGGGCTTGCGCAGCGCGAAGGCGTCGCCGCCGTAGACCAGTTCGAAAAACGGCGCCAGGCCGGTCTTGGCCAGCAGCGGTTCGGTGAAATTCCAGGGCTTGTTGGTCACGCAGGCCAGCCGCAACCCGGCCGCCTTCAGCGCCGCCAGCCCCTCGCGCACATTGGGGTAGAGCGCCGAGAACTGGCCGTTGATGCGCACGTACTCGCGGTCATAGAGCGCGTAGGCCTCGGCGAACAGCCCGTTGGCGTGCAGCGGCGAGAAGCGCGCGTCCAGCACCCGGCGGATCAGGTTTTCCGAGCCCTTGCCGACGAAGCTGACGATCTCCTGGGTGGACATCGGCGCCACCGGCCCCAGGTGCGGATGCAGGTGCGCCAACGCCAGCAGCATCGCGTTGACGGAGGCGTGGAAGTCGCCCGCCGTATCGACCATGGTGCCGTCCAGATCGACGATCACCGCCTCGATGCCGCTCCAGTCCGTGCGGCGCAGGATTTCAAGACCCATCTGTCCGGCCCGCCCGCTCAACGGCCAGCCGTGGCCAGCGCGTCGCGCAGCTGGCCGAGGACGCCGCGGTAGCCGCCATCGGCGTCCGGCTTGCTGAACACGGCGGAGCCGGCCACGAAGGTGTCCGCGCCGGCCGCGGCGATCTCGGCGATGTTGTCCACCTTCACGCCGCCGTCCACTTCCAGCAGGATCTGCCGGCCGGTGCGGGCCGTGTAGGCGTCGATGCGGGCGCGCACGGCGCGCAGCTTGTTCAGTGTCTCGGGAATGAACGACTGGCCGCCGAAGCCCGGGTTGACGGACATCAGCAGGATCACGTCCAGGCGGTCCATCACATGGTCCAGGTGGTGCAGCGGCGTGGCCGGGTTGAATACCAGGCCGGCCTGGCAGCCGTGGTCGCGGATGAGGGCCAGCGAACGGTCGATGTGATCGCTCGCCTCCGGGTGGAAGGTGATGATATTGGCGCCCGCCTTGGCGAAGTCCGGGATGATGCGGTCTACCGGGCGCACCATCAGGTGCACGTCGATCGGGGCGGTCACGTGCGGGCGGATGGCCTCGCAGACCAGCGGGCCCACGGTCAGGTTCGGCACGTAGTGGTTGTCCATCACGTCGAAATGGATCCAGTCGGCGCCGGCTTCGGTGACGCGGCGCACTTCCTCGCCCAGGCGGGCGAAGTCGGCGGACAGGATGGACGGGGCGATGCGGTAGGTGGGCGTGCTCATGGTGTGGGGCGGTGCGGGCGGGGCGGGTGGCCCGGCCGGCATCCGGATCGTCGGCATGGGAATGGCGCGTATTTTACGCCGGACCGGGCCCCTGGCGCCGGCGTCGCCCAGAATCCCGCCCAACCACGCCCAAAATCCGCCCGCTTGCCCCTGCCGGGGCCTTGCCGCACAATGCGGACACCCGACCGTGGCGCCTGGCGCCGCAGGCCGCCCCGATCCTCCATCCGATCCGTCGATCCCGGTCGACGCATGAGCCAGCAATGAGCGAGTACGCTTTTTCCGTGGCGGTACGCACCCAGTACCTGCCCGACCAGTCGGACCCCGATCGCGGACGTTTTGCGTTCGCGTACACCATCACCATCCACAACACCGGCGAAGTGGCCGCGCAGCTGATTTCGCGCCACTGGACCATCACGGACAGCGACAACGCCGCGCAGGAAGTGGCCGGCCTCGGCGTGGTGGGCCATCAGCCGCTGCTCAAGCCGGGCGAGCACTTCGAATACACGAGCTGGGCGACGATTTCCACCCCGGTGGGGTCGATGAAGGGCCTGTACTTCTGCGTGGCCGAGGATGGCCATCGCTTCGAGGTGCCGATTCCCGAGTTCGCGCTGGTGCTGCCGCGCATGCTCCACTAAGACTGGCGGGAACTCAGGCGGCGGGCGGCGGGTCTGCGTCCTTCGGTGCCTCGGCGGTCCGGGATGGATGATCCTTGGGCGCGCGGCTCGGGCGCGGATGCTTGCGCGCCGTGCCCATGGTCCAGACCACGATGAAGATCAGCAGCAACAGCGCCACGCCGGCTTCGGCCGCGAGCAGCAGGGTGGGATGGTCTTCGAAGAACTGGCTCATCGGGATCAGGATCGGGATCGAGGCGTGGATCGGTCAGACAGGTACGAGATTGTAGGACATGCGTGCCGCCGTGCAGCGCGCGCACGGTGCTAACAACGAAGACGATGGCATATCAGGAATCCTTTGGGGCGGTATCTCCGTGCAACCGGCCGGCAACGGGCGGGAAATCGGTGACATCCATGGCTGGATGGCGCACGTGGCTGGCGCTGGCCGGGGCAGCCGTGCTGCTGGCCGGCTGCATGAGCGGCCCGCCGCCGCGCGTGGAAGGCCCGGGCGGCACGCCCGGCACCCCGACGCCGCCGCCCTCCGCCAACGCCGGCCGGCTGCAGCCGGCGAGCTGGGCCGAGATCGGCGGCTGGAGCCAGGACGACGTGCGCGCCGCCTGGCCCGCGCTGCAGGCCAGCTGCCAGGCCCTGAAGAAGCGCGCTGACTGGAACCGCGTCTGCGCGGTCGGCCTGATGGTGGATGCCGGCGACCTCGCCGCCATGCGCGAGTACTTCGAGACCCATTTCCAGCCGTTCCGCGTGATCAATGGCGACGGCACCGATAGCGGCCTGATCACCGGCTATTACGAGCCGATCCTGCACGGATCGCGCACGCGCCAGGGCACCTTCCAGATTCCGCTGTACCGCCGTCCGCCGCAACTGGGCAAGGGCGCGCTGCCGGCCCGGGCCGAGCTGCTGCGCAACCCGGCGCTGCGCGGCAACGAGGTGGTGTGGGTGGACGACGCCGTGGAAGCCGCCTTCCTCCAGATTCAGGGTTCGGGCCGTATCCGGCTGCCCGATGGCTCGGTGATGCGCGTCGGCTTCGGTGGCACCAACGACCAGCCGTTCCGGTCCTTCGGCAAATGGCTGCTCGACCGGGGCGAGATCACGTCCGCGCAGGCCACGATGCAGGGCATCAAGGCGTGGGCGCGCGCCAATCCGGCCCGCGTGGAGGAGATGCTCAACGTCAATCCGCGCTACGTCTTCTTCCGCGAACTCCCCGCGAACAACGACGGTCCGGTCGGCGCGCTGGGCGTGCCGCTGACGGCCGAGCGGTCGATTGCCGTCGATCCGGCCACGATTCCGCTGGGCGTGCCGGTGTTCCTCTCGACCACCCGGCCGCTCTCGACCGAACCGATCCAGCGCCTGATGTTCGCGCAGGACACCGGCTCGGCCATCAAGGGCGGCGTGCGGGCCGACTTCTTCTGGGGTGCCGGCGACGCCGCCGGCGAGACGGCCGGCCGCATGAAGCAGGGCGGCCGGATGTGGGTGCTGATGCCGCGCAGCTAAGCGGCAGCCTTCCACTTCGGGCTAGCGCGGCCGTTGATCCACGATGCGCCGCGCCTTGCCCACCGACCGCTCCACGCCGCCTTCGGGCAGGATCTCGATGGCGGCGGTGACGCCGATATACGCCTTGATATCGTGGACCAGCCCCGACCGGGCGTGCTGCGCCCCCTCGGGCTCGGCGCCGTGGGCGCATTCCACGCGCACCGTCAGCGTATCCATCGGCCCTTCCTTGCCCAGCACGCACTGGTAGTGCGGCGCCAGTTCGGCGTGCTTCAGGATCAATTCCTCGATCTGCKACGKGAACACGTTCACGCCACGCACGATCATCATGTCGTCGGTGCGGCCGGTGATCTTCTCCATCCGGCGGAACGCGGCGCGCGCCGTGCCCGGCAGCAGCCGCGTGAGGTCGCGCGTGCGGTAGCGGACCACCGGCATCGCCTCCTTGGTCAGCGAGGTGAAGACCAGTTCGCCGAACTCGCCATCGGGTAGCACTTCGCCGGTGTCCGGGTCGATGATCTCGGGGTAGAAGTGGTCCTCCCAGATCGTCGGGCCGTCCTTGGTCTCGGCGCATTCGTTGGCCACGCCGGGGCCCATCACCTCGGACAATCCGTAGATATCGACCGCCGAGATGCCCATGCGGCGCTCGATGGCCAGGCGCATCTCGGGCGTCCACGGCTCGGCGCCGAAGATGCCGATGCGCAGCGAGGTGCTGGCCGGGTCGATGCCCTGCCGCTCGAATTCATCGGCAATCGCCAGCATGTAGCTGGGCGTGACCATGATGATTTCGGGCTTGAAGTCCTGGATCAGTTGCACCTGGCGCTCGGTCTGGCCGCCGCCGAACGGGATTGCCGTCAGTCCGGCCTTTTCCACCCCGTAGTGCGCGCCCAGCCCGCCCGTGAACAGGCCGTAGCCGTAGCTGACGTGGACCTTGTCGCCGCGCCGCGCGCCCGAGGCGCGGATCGAGCGCGCCATGACCGTGGCCCAGGTATCGATATCGCGCAGTGTGTAGCCGACCACCGTGGGCTTGCCCGTAGTGCCGGAGGACGCGTGGATGCGCGCGATCTGGTCCTGCGGCACGGCGAACATGCCGAACGGGTAGTGGTCGCGCAGGTCCTGCTTGGTGGTGAACGGAAAGCGCGCCAGGTCCGCCAGCGACTGGATCTGGTCCGGATGGACCCCGGCGGCGTCGAACTTGCGCCGATAGACCGGCGAATGGTCGTAGGCATGGCGCACGGACCATTTCAGGCGATCGAGCTGCAGGGCCTGGAGGTCTTGCCGGCTGGCGGTCTCGATGGGCTCCAGCGGCAGGTCGGTGAGGCGCGCGCTCATGTCGGCTCCACCACGTGGCCCTTGATCTGGGCGGACTTGCCCCGGAACATCGCCACCGGCTCGCCGGCCTGGTTGGACACGCGGATGTCGTAGACGCCGTGGCGGCCGGACAGCACCTGCTCCTGGGCCTCGGCCGTCAGCACGTCGCCGCCGTGCACCGGGCGCAGGAACTCGATCGAACAGCCGGCGGCCACGGTGTTGATGTTGTGGCTGTTGCAGGCGAACGCGAAGCTGGAATCGGCGAGCGTGAACATCAGCCCGCCATGGCAGATGCCGTGGCCGTTGAGAAATTCGGGCCGCACCGGCATCGAGAGCCGGGCGTACCCGGGGCGCACGGCTTCCACGACGATGCCGAGCCAGCGGCTGCACGCATCGGCCTCATACATGGCGGCGGCGGCCGCTTCGGCGAGGGCCTGGGGGTCTTGGGGCAAGCGGGTCTCCTCGGGCTGTCTATATATATAGGGGGCGATGTTGGGCAGCGGGCTATCGGCCGGTGAAGTGCGGGGCGCGTTTCGCCAGGAAGGCGTTCACGCCTTCCGTGTAGTCGTGCGACTGGCCGAGGTCGCGCTGGAGGTCGCGTTCGAGGTCGAGCTGGGTGTCGAGCGTGTTCGTGGCGCTGGCGTACATCGCCCGCTTGATCGCCGCCAGCGCGCGGGTGGGCTGGGCGGCGAGGTGGGTGGACAGCGCCATCGCCTGTTCGGCCAGCAGGGGGTCGTCCATGACTTCCCAGACCAGGCCCCATTTCTCGGCTTCGTCAGCGCTGAGTCGGTCGCCGGTCATCGCCAGCCCCATCGCGCGGCCCATGCCGAGCCGCTTGGGCAGCAGCCAGGTGCCCCCGGAGTCCGGCACCAGGCCGATCTTCACGAAGGCCTGGATGAAGCAGGCCGAGCGGGCCGCCAGCACCATGTCGCAGGCCAGCGCGAGGTTGGCGCCAGCGCCGGCTGCCGTGCCATTGACGGCCGCCACCACGGGCAGCGGGAGCGCCTGGAGGCGGCGGATGAGCGGGTTGAACCAGGTGTCGATCAGTTCGCCGAGGTCGGTGCTGTGGCCGGGCGTGAAATCGAGATCGGCAAGATCCTGGCCGGCGCAGAAACCGCGTCCGGCACCGGTCAGCAGCAGGGCGCGGGCGCCGCCGGCTTCCACGTGGTCGAGCGCGGCGACCAGCGCCTCGTGCATCTGGTGCGTGAAGCTGTTGAGCTTGTCGGGGCGGTTCAGCGTGACCACGGCCACGTCGCCCTGCCAGCGCAGCAGGATCGGGCCGGCGTCGAGCGTCGCCCGGGCCGTGGCCGACGATGAGGATGGGGGCATGGTTGTCTCCTGCGCCATATTGTTCTCCGGGTCGGTGAGTGGATCTGACGCCACGATGCGCGCCCGGCCATTGTAGACAGCCATCGCGCGCAATTAAATAAACCGACCAGTCGGTCGGCAAATAATAGTAGGCCTGCGGATTGGGCGCAAGATGGGGTTACGCGCAGCCGCCTCGATCAGGCCGACTGCCATCCCCTCGCAGATTTGACAATTCTTGCCCTTCGACTACGGTTAGCGCGTGAGCTAGCGCTTTCATCACCTCTGCGAGGCCCGTATGCGCAAATGGAATCCATGGCTGGCCGTCCTGATGGCGGCGCTGGTATTACCCGTGGTGCCCGCCACGGCCTCGGCCACCGAGCAGGCCCAGCAACGCCGCGAAGGGCGCGACGTGCGCCAGGACACCCGTCAGGGATCGCGGGAGACGAAGCAGGATTGCCGCGCCAACGACCAGAAGAGCAATCCGCAGTGCCGGCAGGACAAGCGCCAGACCAAGCAGCAGGGCCGGGAGACCGCGCGCGACATCAAGTATTAATAGGCGGATCTCTGGATCTAGCGCGCCGGTTTCGCCAGTTCCTCGTCGATATAGCGCAGCAGCGCCTCTGACAGCGCCTCGCGCGGGTAGGCGTTCTGCGTGACGAACAGCGCGGCGACGGTGGTGCGCGTGCGGGCGATTGGCACGGCGAGTGCCCAATGGTCCGCATTGACGTAGGCCAGCAGCGTGCTGCCCGGAATCACCTGATCGTAGAACAGCATCTGGCTGTCATTGCGGGGATCGATCTGCGCCAGCTTCTCATGGCTCGACGTCAGGATCGACGAAATACGCCCCGGCTGGGGAAACGTCACCAGTGAGTAGTAGCGCGGCCCCGCCGGCAACGGATGTGCCGCCAGCCAGGCCTTGCGGACGGCCGGCCGCAGGCTCATCACGCCGCCGCCATCGCCGGGCTGGCAGGTGGAGCCGGGGAAGTGCTGGAGCAGGTCCGCCTGATATTGCTCGGCATCGTTGGCGAGCGGCGAGCCGCCCACCGCGCCCGCCGCGCTGACCACCGCCGCCACGCGGCCGAGGATCTCCGGGTAGTTGACCAGGGCCTCGAGGATGTCCGGCGCGCCCTTCGAATAGCCGATCAGTACGAGTCGCGGCCCAGCGGGGTCGAGCGGCGTGGCCATGACCGCGTCGCGGATCTGGCGCGCGTTGTAGGCCGAACTGGACAGCGCATCGACCGACAGCATCGCCCCGTCATAGCCGAACTCGCGCAGGTGCTTGCCCACGGCATCGGGCGGATTCAGCCACGGCGCGAAGCAATTGAAGCCGATGCCGGGCACGACCATCGCCACCAGTGGCCGGCGCGCAGGGCCGAGGTCGGCCGGCTTGCCGGTGCCGGACGGCTCCGTGCCGACGCGCGTCAGGGCTTCCTCGCAGGGGCGATAGTCGGGCACGGTCTGCTGGCGGGTCTGCAGGATCGCGCAGAAGATCTCGCGGAAGCGCGCCCGCCCATCGCCCACGCCGGCGGCGGCGGCGGGCAGCAGGACCAGCGGCGGGGTCTCGGTGGAGTAGGGCACCAGCGGCTTCGAGGCGCAGCCCGCCAGGGCCAACGCCAACGCCAGTACCAACGCCAGTACCAACGCCAGGCTACTCGCTCGCATGGGACTCCCCTTCGACGATCGGCTCCCAGTCCAGGATGTCGATGTCCGACAGGCTCAGCGGGCGGAGCACGAAGAACATCACCGCCCGCCGCCCGTCGGTGTGGTAGTGGGCGCCGCTGAAGGTGGCCCGCTCCTGCGCCAGCGGCACCGGCGTGGGGCCCCGGACGAAGGCCAGCTTCTCCAGGCCCTCCGAATACATGCAGTCCTGGACCATCAGGTTGCGCGCCTCATCGACATCCCCATGCATCAGCTGCGCGACATCGGCCGCCGCGAAGCGCCCCCCCACCGGGCGGCCAACCTGCAGCAGGTACACCGGCCGCCCCTGATAGCTGATGGGCGCCAGCCAGACGCGGATCCACGTGGCCGGCGCCCCCGCCTGCGCCTGCTTGCGCAGCACCGCGTCCGGAATCCGGCCGAACACGCGCTGGGCGTTGTCGAAGTCCTGCTGGTTGCGCCGATAGTTGCGGCGGATCATGGCCGCGCTGAAATCCGCCACGGCGCCGACGACGATGCCGTTCAGCGGCTCGCCCACGCCCTGCCCGGCGGCGTCCGTCGCACAGCAGGGCAGGCGCTCCAGCGCGGCGCGCAGGCTGCCGAGGTCGGGATAGTCCGTCACGGCGGCGGGCGGATAGGCGAACAGCTTGCGCGAGAAGTCCGGGTGGCTGGCATCGTCCGGCACGCTCAGGAACAGCGTGAAGGCGATCAGGGTTTGATCGCCGAGCAGATCGACATTCAGCAGCTTGGTGCCGCGCGACGGATTGGTGAACACCACGCCGGAGCGGGTGGCGCCGGCCGGGATCGGATTGCGGAAGCCCTGCCGGTTGAACCACTCGTCCAGCCGCGCGTTGGACTTGCGGTCGAACCAGCTATGCACGGACCACGCCACTTCGAGCGGCGAGAAGTAGTCCGGATCGGTGCCGGTGCGGAGCAGGATCATCGACCGCTCGGAGGCGTTCTCCACCTCGATCCATACCGGCTGGACCCCCGTGCCCCGGATGTCGATGCCGAACATCCGGTCGGTGTCGGCCTGGCTCAGCACGGCGGCGCGGAGCGTGATGCCCTGCTTGGACGTGGTCTCCGCGCGGGCGCGCAGCGCGGTCACCGCGTCTGTGGTTGGCGGCTGCCAGGTGGAGCAGCCGGCCAGCAGCCAGGCGAGGAACGTCATCGGGAAGAGCGCGGGCAGCCAGCGCAGGGAGAATCGCCGCAGGGTCATCGGCCGATCCCCGGGGTGGCCCGGCGCTGGGCGTCGTGGTCCTGCCAGCGGAAGAACTGGATGCTGTCCAGCGACACGGGCCGGCGGTCGAACACCATCACCAGGCGGTCCCCATCGGTGTAGTACGGGTCCGTGGTCAGGTTCTGGCGCGGCTGCTCGGGCGGGGCGGCGCCGACGCCCKAGGCGTAACCGATCATCACCAGGCTTTGCGAATACGCCATGTCCTCGGCCAGCGCGGTGCGGGCTTCATCGACATCCGGGTCGATCTTGTGCGTGGTCAGCGTGGGCGAGTGGATGGTCAGGCGGCTGCCGATGTCGCGGCTGATCTGGCCGACCCAGACCGGCTTGCCGCGATAGCGCAGGGGGCTGAGCCAGAGCCGCAGGTGGTTGCGCTGGTGGATGGTGTCGCGCGCCTTCTGCAGCGCGAGGTCCTGCGGGCGGCCGAACAGGTAGAGATCGCTGACGGGCGCGTTGAGGTAGCGCTCGCCTGAGAGTGCCGATGAGACAACTCGCATGATGGCGCCCGACCATTTGGTCTCCGTCGGCCGCCAGCCGCGGCGCACGAGGGCCGGGAAGGCATCGTCCAGCCCGCCAACGATCACCAGGTTGAGCGGATCGGCGGGCTTGCTGCCGCCCTCGTTGGTGGCACAGCAGGGCAGGGCCTCGAGCGCCGCGCGGAAGGCGTCGTCATCGTCGTAGTCCCGAATCTGGTCGGGCGGATAGACCTCGCGGCGGAAGACGGCGCTGGTCTGGTAATCGCCGCGAAAGCCCGGCACGACGGTGAAGATCGAGAAGGCGTGGGCGTGGTCCTTGGCGACGAGGTCGAGCTGGATCAGCTTGACGCCTTCCTCKAGGTGGGTCAGGACCATGCCCGAACGGGTTTGGCCGGGGAGTACCGGGTTGCGGAAGGCGAGGCGGCCAAATCGCTCGGCGGCCTCGCGCCGCGCTTCGCGGGAGGCGTCGGCGGCAAAGACATCGGCGGCTTCGGAGCTGGGGAAGAAGCTGGGGTCCAGTCCTACGTACATGAGCCAGATCGGGCGATCTGTCTCATTGCCGATCTCGACCCAGACCGGCTGCATGCCCCGCTTCGCCAGCGGCACCCCGTAGAGCGCTTCGCTCTCCGTCGCGGACAGGACCGAGACCGACACGTTGACGCCGCCATCCGAACGTGACCGCATGCGGTCCCGGTAGCCGGCGCCGGACTCGGGCGCCGGGCCGGCGCAACCGGTCACGAGCACGGCCATGCCGATGGTCGCCGCCACCCAGGCGGCCAGTCCGGCCCGCGAATGCCCGGGCGACATGGCGGCGCACGCGCAGGGCGACTCAGTTCAGGTCTTCATCCTTGTAATACTTGGTGCCCTTGGCCGTCAGTTCGACGGCCAGCCCGCTGTCCGTGATCTGGTAGACCCAGATCCCCGGCGCGACGGCCACCGCGCCCTGGAAGGCGCTGCCGCTGTCACCGGTTTTCGCGGCGGCGGTGGCTTGCCCCCCAATCGTCCAGCCAGAGTTGATGAATTCGTTCAGCGCCTTGTCGTTCTCGAACACCCAGACCATCTGGAATTTCTTCACGCCGATGCCCAACCCGGCCTGCAACTCGACCATCTTCATATAGACCATGGACTTGGTCTTGTTGTTGACGGCGATGCCTTCCCCCTTGCCGCTCCCCGCCAGCAGGATCTTCATGCCGAAGTTACTGAACGCGGCGTAGCCGGCGGCGGACTCGACCTGCTTGCGCGCCGCCGGCTGCGCCTTGTAAAGCGCATTCAGGGCATTTTGCGCAGCCTTGCGTACTTCAGCCTGCTCTTCCGCCTTGCTCGCGCCAAAGGCGAGGCCTGGGAAGGCGATCAGGGGGATTAAGGAGAATGTGGCCGTGCGACGATTCATGATGGCTCCCTTCTCCGCATCGACGGGGTCGAATGCGGATGCTGGCAAAGCATCTGGGATGCCGCTCGGCGCAATAGGAGGTGCGGCGCTTTTTGTAAGTGTTACCGCAAAATCGTGGGTTCAGATTAGGCGACGGTATGGCGCCGCGCAAGCGTCGCGCCGGTCTTCCCGCTTGACCGCCACGCCGCCCGCGCGCCAGTATCGTGGGCTGGCAGCAGACCTAATCCCATTGATAGAGAGAGAGGAGCAGACATGTCGTACGAGAACATCCTGGTGGAAACGCGCGGGCGCGTTGGCCTGGTGACGCTGAACCGCCCCAAGGCGTTGAACGCGCTGAACGACGCGCTGATGGACGAACTCGGTGCCGCGCTGACCGCATTCGACCAGGACGAGGCGATCGGCTGCATCGTCATTACTGGCAGCGAGCGCGCCTTCGCGGCGGGTGCCGATATCGGGATGATGGCGAAGTATTCGTTTATCGACGTCTACAAGGGCGATTACATCACCCGGAATTGGGAAACCATCCGGCGCATTCGCAAGCCCGTGATTGCCGCGGTGGCCGGTTACGCGCTGGGTGGCGGCTGCGAGCTGGCGATGATGTGCGACATCACCCTCGCGGCGGATAGCGCGAAGTTCGGCCAGCCCGAGGTCAAGCTCGGCACCATGCCCGGCGCCGGCGGCACCCAGCGCCTGCCGCGCGCGGTCTCCAAGGCCAAGGCGATGGATTTGTGCCTGACGGCCCGCATGATGGACGCGGCGGAGGCGGAACGTGCCGGGCTGGTATCGCGCGTGGTGCCCGCCGACAAGTTGCTCGAGGAAGCCTTCGCCGCGGCGGACGCCATCGCGAGCTATTCGCTGCCCGTGGTCATGATGATCAAGKAATCCGTGAACGCCGCCTATGAGACGACACTGAATGAAGGCGTCCACTTCGAGCGCCGGCTGTTCCATGCCACCTTCGCCACGGCAGACCAGAAGGAAGGCATGGCCGCGTTTGTGGAGAAACGCGCACCTGATTTCAAGCATCGTTGAGTACTGACTAGGGAATACCCGAGGCCAGTTGAGGGGTATTATCCCGCGGCAAAAATATTCTGCGGAGTGGAATTTCCTTATCGATCAAGGGTTTGTCTGGATAATGCGCGCTTGTCACGCACGGTGGCATGACAAGCGTGTTGCAAAGCCTTGGAAACGGGCCTACTATTCGTCCCCTCGCAACACAAACCGCGCTGCAAACGCAGCAGCGACAAGGGTTGCGGGGTTGATGGGTGGTCGGGCTGAGGAGTTTTCCAGCGCTGACCGCAGCGAAAAAAACTTCGCTGACCTGTTGACGAARCGCAGGTTGTTCTTCATAATCTCGTTTCTCTGCTGCGACGCAAACGRCGCAGCGCAGACAAGCAGTACCGCCCCCGGCAAAGCCGGTGTGGCCAGTTCTTTAACAACCAAACAACCGATAAGTGTGGGCGCTTGATGGCGAACGCCGCGGCG